>JAYTHX010000283.1:0-13405 GCA_043732195.1 Polyangiaceae bacterium | reverse complement strand
GAAGAGCCACCCGTACCACCTGCTCACCATCGGCAGCCCGGAGGACCTCGACGCCGCGACGTTCGAGGACGTGAAGCAGTTCTTCCGCACGAACTACGTGCCGAACAACTGCACGCTCGTCGTCTCCGGCGACTTCGATCGCGCCAAGGTCGGCCCGCTCGTCGACAAGTGGTTCGGCCCCATCCCGCGCGGCAAGGACGTCCCGCACGCCGGGGCGAGCGTCGTCACGCACCCCGGGGAGACGCGGCTCGACATCGAGGCCGGCGTCGAGCTCGCGCGCACGCAGATCACGTGGCCCACGCCGGCGTTCTTCGACCCTGGGGACGCCGAGCTCGATCTCGTGTCGCATGTCCTCACCGGCGGCAAGACGAGCCGGCTCTACAAGCGCCTCGTCTACGACCTCCAGATCGCGTCGGGCGTCTCCGCCTCGCAGCAGTCGAGCGAGCTCGGCAGCATGTTCGAGATCACCGCCACCGCGCGCCCCGGTCACACCGGTGACGAGCTGCTCAAGGTCATCGACGAGGAGCTCGCCAAGCTCCGCACCGCCGGCATCAGCGACGGCGAGCTCTCTCGCGCGCGCACGTCGATCGTCGCCGACACGATGTTCGATCTCGAGCGCAGCTCCTCGCGCGCGAATCGCCTCAACACGTACGCGCACTACGTCGGCGACCCGAATTACCTCGCGAAGGACGTGGCCCGCACCACCAACGCGACCCCCACCAGCGTGGCCGACGCCGCGCGTGGCTGGCTGAAAGAGAAGGATCGCGTGGTGACCATCGTGACGCCGAAATCGGACGCCCCCATCGCCGGCCGCATCGCGAAGAAGACGGGAGGTCGCCCGTGAGCCGCTCCGCCGTCCGCGCCCTCGCCGCCCTGCGTGGCCCCGCGCTCGTCCTCTCGCTCCTCGCGGCCGCGGCGTGCGGCGGCGATCCGCCGCCTGTGACGCCTAAGCCGCTCGTCGTCATGGCGCCGCCCGCGAACACCATCGCTGCGCCCGTCGAGACGCCCGACGCCGTCTTCCGCCAGCAGGCGCCCGCCGCCGACGGGAAGATCACGTTCGTCGCGCCGAAGGTCGCCCTCGCGACGCTCAAGAACGGACTGCGCGTCCTCATCGTTGAGCGGCACGAGCTGCCGGTGGTCGGCATCCGCCTCGTGGTGAGCGCGGGCGCCGGCGATCTCGAAGGCGCCCGCCCCGGCGCGCTCTCCTTCCTCGGCGGCATGATCGAGCAGGGCACGAAGAAGCGCACGTCCCTCCAGATCAGCGACGACTTCGAGGCCATCGGCGCGCAGCACGGCGCGTGGTTCGACTGGGACTCGGGCGGCGTGAGCGTGAAGGTGCTCAAGGACAAGCTCGATGCCGCGCTCGATCTCATGAGCGACGTCACGCTGAACCCCACCTTTCCCGACGCCGAGATCGAGCGCCTCCGCGCGCGGCGCATCGCCGGCATCCAGTCCGAGAAGAGCAGCCCCGGGACCATCGCGCAGAACAGCGTGGCCGCGGTCGTCTTCGGCCGCGCGCATCCCTACGGACACAGCCTGGGCGGCGAAGAGGTCGACGCGAAGAAGCTCACGCGCGCCGAGCTGGTGAGCGCGTATGGCCGCCTCTTCGTGCCGAGCAACGCCGCGATCGTGGTCGCGGGAGACATCACGAAGGACGCGCTCCTCCCCAAGCTCGAGGCCACGTTCGGCGCGTGGAAGAGCGCGGGCGCCGCGATCTCGCACAAGGGCCCGAAGACTCCCGCAAAGGTGGCGGCGGAGCGGCGCGTGGTCCTCGTCGACAAACCAGGCGCGCAGTCGCAGATCCAGGTGGTGCGGCCCGGCGTGCCGTTCTCCACGAAGGATCGCGACAGCCTCGTCGTCATGAACGCCATCCTCGGCGGCATGTTCTCGAGCCGCATCAACCTCAACCTGCGCGAGAAGAACGCATACACCTACGGCGCGCGCTCGTACTTCGGGATGCGCCACGGCGCGGGTCCGTTCCTGGCGGGAGCCTCGGTGCACGCGGAGAAGACCATCCCCGCGATCAAGGAGATCTTCGTCGAGCTCGAGGGGCTCCGCAGCGGTGGCCCCACCGCGGAGGAGCTGTCGCTCGCGAAGGAGAGCATCCGCATGGCGATGCCCGGACGCTTCGAGACCGCGGGCGACGTTGCAGCAGCAATCTCCGATCTCGTCGTCTACGATCTCCCGCTCGACGAGTACGAGAAGCGCCCCGCGCGCATCGACGCAGTGACCGCCGCGGACGTGAAGCGGGTCGCGGCGGAGTACCTCGAGTCGAAGGTGATGACGGTGGTGGTCGTGGGCAGCAAGGCCACGCTCGCGCCGCAGATCGAGTCGCTCGGCTTCGGGCCCTTCGAGGAGCGCGACGCCTACGGCAATCCCGTCACCGCGAAGCCCGACGCCGCGAAGCCGAAGTGAGTCAGGCCACGTCGGGAGGCTCGGGCGACGGTTCGCGCGCGAGCCCCCGGCGGAGCGCAGCATCCAGCTGCTCGAGCACGATCGGCTTCACGAGGTGAGCATCGAAGCCCGCCGCGCGTGAGCGTGCGTGGTCCTCGGGGCTGCCGTAGCCCGTGACGAGGATCGCGATCTTCGGACGGCGCGGGCCGAGCACGGCGATCAGCTCGAGAGCGTCGCCGTCTCCAAGCGAGAAGTCCGTCACGAGCGCGTCCACCGTCTGCTCGGACAGGAGTGCGCGCGCCTCCGCGGAAGAGGCGGCGGTTCGAACGTCGAAGCCACGCGAAGAGAGCGCAGCCTCCAGGATCTGCACGTTGTCCTCGTCGTCATCGAGGACCAGGACGGAAGGCTTGAGCATCGGCCTCGAGAACATAAGCAGATTGGGTTTGCGAGCGAGCGCGAGCATGAGTGGTTCCGGACGATTCGCGAGCTCGCGCTCGCGCTCGCACCCGTTGAGTCAGTGTACCAAGCTTCGCATGGGCGCTGGATTCACTTCGCGCTTGAACCCTCGTTGGATCGTCGCCTGCGCCGCGCTCGCCGCAGCCGTCGCATGCACTCTGCAAGCATGTCGGAGCACCGGCCAACGTGCGCCCTCGGTCGACGCGCAGGACCCGCAAGGGGCGCCGCCGGCCATCGGGGGGGGCGTCGCGGAAGCCACGCCGCCGACGTACACGAATCCACGCGCTTGCTCTGACCGCCCTCGAGCAGGACTGCGCGCGGATAGTGCTCCTTCGCCACCAGCGAGGCGCCCAGGAACGCGCCAGCGCCGGGCCGGTGATGCCTGCGGGGATCGAAGGACCGCGCGTTGCCGAAGCCGGCGACGGGCAGCGGTACGGGTACGTCGAAGGCGGCGCGGCGAGCGGCGCAAGCGTCGGCGCGGCGCCTCATCGGTGGTGGCTCAGACGAGCGCGCGACGACCGCCGCCCATGCCCACGAGGAGCATCACGAGGAGCGCGCCGAGGAGACTTCCGATGATGCCTGCCGAGTGCAGCTCGAACATGCGGCCGCCCTGGATGACGCTGCCCACGAGCCCGCCCACGAACGAGCCAGTCATGCCGAGCAGCGTGGTCGGCACGAGACCCATGCTCTGGCGGCCCGGCATCAGGGCGCGCGCAACGAGACCGATGACGAGACCGAAGAGGATGAATGCGAGGATGCCCATGACGAACGTTGACTCCGGTGAGGGCGGCAATGCCGCGTTTCATGAGCACTCACGCATGCGTCGGGCCAACGTGCGCTTCTCTCGAGTGCCTGAAAAACAGCACCCGGAATCTCAGCATCGCCGCGCCGCAGGTGGCAGAAGGCACGAGCGGGACACGTTGTCCCGCCCCTCGCCCCTCGCCGCTCACCCCGCGTCGGACGGTGACTTCGGCGCGGTGATCGGATCGTCGGGGCGGTCCAGCTTCGTCGGCAGCGGCGCGTTCGGGGGCGTCCTCGGCTCGAGCCCCGGCTCGCCGGGCTGGCAGGCGATCATCACGAGGGCGGACGCGAGCCCGCCGGCCACCGTCACCGCCAGCGCCTTCGCGCGCGGCCCCTTCGCGCGCGGCCCCATCATGACCGCAGGCTCTTGCCGTTCTTCGGTTCGCTCGGGGCCGGCTCCGCAGCTGGTGCTGCTGCGCGCTCCTTGCCTGCGCCGCTGCGCGCGAGGCGGATCTCGTTGTGCACGTCGTGGACGCCACGCGTGTGCTCGACGATCTGCTCGAGGCCGCGCTTGTCGCGCCGCTCGTGCACCGTCCCGGTCAGCGTGAGGACGCCGTCCTCGACCCTCACCTCGACGTTCGTGGCGTCGATGTGCCCCTGGTTCGCGATGGCCTCGCAGACATCGTCGTGAATGCGCGCGTCCGAGCGCTGGTAGCCCTTGGGGCCCTTGCCGAAGTGCGAGCCACGCTCCTCGACGCGCTCGCCCATGCCCATGTCGGTCCCGTGCATGCCGTGGCCGGGGGGATCGTGCCGCGGATCACGCGGGGGTCCGAAGTCACTGCCGGTGAAGCCGCGGCCGCTCGGTGGACCGTCGGGTAGGCGCTGGATGGTGTCGCCGCCGTAGCCGCCGCCCCAGCGTTGCCCTGGCACGTGGCCGAAGCCGAGCTCGTGAGTGAAGCCTCCCTCGCGCGGGTAACCCTCGACGTTGTGCGCGCTCTGGCGGGGACTCGGGCCGTACTCGGTCGGTGGAGCAAGCTTGCGAGGATCTTGTCGATGTCCCATGGGAGCTCTTCCTTTCTTGTCGTTCTGCACCACGAAGCTGCAACGCACGTACCGCGGAGTCCCTCCGGATCGCGCGCATATCGCCGCGCCGCGCGGGGCGGGATGTCTCGCCAGGGACATTTCGCAGCGCTACCATCGAAGCCATGCGTAAGCCCTCGCTGACCGTCGAGACGTTCGTGACCGCGCTCGCGTTCCTGAGTGCAAACACGGTGCTCGGGTGCAGCAAGGCCGAGCGCGCGACCGCCGCGCCCGAGGCTGTCGGTGCGCCAGCGGCCGCGGATCCCGGCGCGCCGGCGACCACGCCCGCGCCCGCGCCCGCGTCATCCACCGTTGTGAGGGACGAGGCCGCGCGAAAGAAGTCCAGCGCGCCCGTGCGCGGCGCGGTGGCGCCGCCCCCGAAGGCGGCCGGCAGCGCCAAGTCCCCGAGCGCCGCGTGCGGCGCGGGCACCTGCACGCCCGACATGAAGAAGGGCAGCGGAAACTGACCGCCCCACGGCGCTAGGCGAACCAGCCCGCGGGCACTTCGCCCTTGAAGCACGTGATGGTGCGCGGGCGCCGGAGGCCCGAGCCGAGCGCCTGGAGCGGTCGCTCCGGCGTGCCCTCGGCGATGCCCTCCGCGATCGGCCAGTCCGGCGTGTGTCCCGGACGCAGCCCGCGGAGGCCGCTCTGCAGCGCGCCGATGATGAACGTGTGCCCCGCGACGCGCGCGCCGAGACCGTCGGCGAGGCGCTGCGCGAAGTCTTGACCCGCGACCGCGCCGAACGCCTCGCACGTCCGAAGCCAGACGAGCGACTCACCGTCCGGCAGGAGACGCTCGCGCACCGCCGCGAGCCGCCCCGCGAGGCGATGGCTCGCGCCGAACGCTGCGCCGTCGAGCACGTCCTGATCGACGTACACCCGTCCCCAGCGGCCGTGACCCCAGTACTGGATCTCGGCGATGCGGCGCTCGGGCGCGTGCGTCGCCAGCCAGGCGAGCGCCTCGTCCCAGCTCGCGGCGCCGAACGCCGCGTCCAGGCGATCGAGCCCGCGATAGAGCACCGAGCCCGCCGCCCACGCGGTGGAGAGCCCGAGCGGTGCGGCCTTCGCGACGCACGTCCGATCGTAGATCATCAGGCGGAGACCGCTCATGCCCTCCAATCTCGGCGCACGACCCGCAGGCGTCAATCCGCGGCGCGCCGCCCCAGGCCCGCGCACGCCCCCTTCTCACCTTGCCGTGGTATCGCTGTACCCCCGATGAACGCCGATCGACGCATACACACCGAGACCTGGATGGCGATCGCGCGCCATACCCCGCTCGGGATCCTGTGCGATCTCGACGGCACGCTGGTGCCTTTCGCGAGCTCGCCCGAAGAGGCGCGCCCCGATGCCGACGCGATCAAGCTCGTGACGGATCTTGCGTCGCTCCCAGGCGTGACGGTGGCGATCGTCAGCGGCCGACCGAAGGACTGGCTCGAGAGCTTCTTCCCCGGCGATCAGGTGTTCCTGGTCGCGGAGCACGGCGCGTACCGGCGCGGCGCCGGCGCGTGGCGGAACGTGGCAGACCTCGATCCGACGCCCCTCGGCGAGCTCGCCGCGGCGCTCGGCGAGCTCGCGCAACGTCATCCGGGCGCGCTGCTCGAGCGCAAGACCACCACCGTCGCTATCCACTACCGCAACGTGCGCCGCGGCATGCGCGGCGAGCTCCTCATCGAGGCGTTCGGGATCATCGATCGCTTCCTCGCGAAGCATCCCGCCTACGAGCGGCTCGAGGGCGTGCTCGTCGCCGAGGTCCGCCCGGCGTCGGTGAAGAAGTCCTCGGCGGTGCCGTGGATGCGCGAGACGGCCGGCCCCGGCGCGCGCCTCGTGGCGATCGGGGACGACGTCACCGACGAGCACATGTTCCAGGTGGTCGGCCCGCAGGACGAGTCGATCGTCGTGCGCACCAACGAGCCGCGGCGCACCGCGGCGCGCTGGGAGCTCACGAACTCGGACGAGGTCCGCGCGGTGCTCCGCTACTTCAGCGCGGTACGCCAGGGCCAGACGCCGCCGCCCATCGTGCTGCCGCGCCAGGTCGCCGAGGCGCCGTCGGTCTCCACCGCGCTGGGGCGCGATCTCCTCGTCATCTCCAACCGCCTCCCCGACCTCCGTCACGCCGAGGGGGACGAGTCCGCGCGCAAGAAGAGCGTCGGCGGTCTCATCTCCG
This sequence comes from Polyangiaceae bacterium, assembly GCA_043732195.1. Taxonomy (GTDB): domain Bacteria; phylum Myxococcota_A; class Polyangia; order Polyangiales; family Polyangiaceae; genus Labilithrix. The sequence goes on along the minus strand of JAYTHX010000283.1, from coordinate 6,570 downwards.
CCCTCGAGCCGGCGCTGCGCGCGCGCGGCGGGATGTGGCTCGGCTGGAGCGGCAAGAGCGTCGCCGACAGCGAGCCGGTCGAGACCGGCATCGTCGAGAGCGGCACCACGCATTTCGCGTGGGTCGACTACAAGGAGTCCTGGTACCGCGGGTACTACGCGGGCTTCTGCAACGGCACGCTGTGGCCGCTGTTTCACTCCTTCCCGTCGCGCGTCTCGTTCTCCGACGCCTCGTGGAAAGCATACCTGGAGGTGCACGAGCACCTCGCCGATGTCGCGGCGCAGCTCGTGGGCCCGACCGCCATGCTCTGGGCGCACGACTACCACCTCCTCATGTTCGCGCGCGCGATGCGCCAGCGCGGGCACACGGGGCCGATGGGCCACTTCCTGCACATCCCGTTTCCCTCGTACGACATCTTCTCGATGATGCCCTGGGCGAGCGAGGTCCTCGACGCCCTGCTCGACTTCGATCTGCTCGGCTTCCACACGCCGAACGACGTCGCGAACTTCCGCGCGTGCGCTTCGGCGCTCCTGCCCGTGAGGATCGCGGACGACGTCGTACAGCACCGCGGGCGCTCGACGCACGTCGCGGCGATGCCCATCGGGATCATCCCCGACGACTTCCAGGAGGTCCCCGAGCAGGCAGTGATCGAGGAGGTGGAGGGCCTCATGCGCGCGCTCCACGACTCGAAGCTCGTGCTGGGCGTGGATCGCCTCGACTACACGAAGGGCATCCCCGAGCGCCTCATCGCGTTCGGCCGGCTGCTCGAGATGTTCCCGGAGTGGCGCGGCAAGGTCTCGCTGGTGCAGGTGTCGGTGCCCTCGCGCGCCGACGTACCGCTCTACGCGGAGCAGCGCGCGACCATCGAGTCGATCGTCGGGCGCATCAACGGCGAGTTCGGCGAGGCCGCCTGGGTGCCGATCCGCTACCTGTATCGCTCGTTCGCGAAGGGGCAGCTCGCGCAGCTCTATCGCGCAGCGAGCGTCGGGTACGTGACGCCCCTGCGCGACGGGATGAACCTCGTCGCGAAGGAGTACGTCGCCGCGCAGGAGCCAGAGAATCCGGGCGTGCTGCTGCTCTCGCGGTTCGCCGGCGCGGCGGTGGAGATGCGCGACGCAGTGCTCACCAACCCGCACCACGCCGACGGCATGGCCCGGGACCTCGACCGCTCGCTGCGGATGGGGCTCGACGAGCGCAAGGCGCGCCACACGAAGCTCCTCGCCTCCGTCCAGCGCTCGAACGCGGTGACGTGGGCGGAGGGCTTCCTCGACGCGCTCGGCGCGACGCGCTGACCCCTACTTCTTCGTGTAGGTCAGCTCGAACGTGCCCGTGCCCTGCGTCTGGAGCAGCGTGAGGCCCGTGGCGGTCGCGGTGTACGAGCCGACCTGCGGGGCCTTCGCGGAGCCTGCGGGGAACTGACACGTCGTCGTCAGGGTGAAGCTCGTGCCGGAGGCCGCCGCGGTGCCCGAGGAGCGCGTCTCCTTCGCCTTGTCGTCCGTCTGGATGTGATCGAACGTCGTCGCGGTCAGTGCGATCGTGTCCTTGCCCACCACGAAGAGCTTCGTGCCGTCGGGAGCGTTCGAGCCGTGCGCCTTCGCGGACGAGAGGACGTACGTGCCGCTCACGATGGTCCCGCCCGCCGCGGTCGGCGCGGGGTCCGCGCTCGCGACGAGATCGACGCTCGCGCCGTCCTGCGTGATGGCGTTGCACTGCGTGCCGCCCGAGGTGCCCGACGAGCCCGAGGTACCGCCCGACGTGCCCGACGTCCCACCGGACGTACCCGAGGTACCGCCCGAGGTGCCCGAGCCGCCCGAGGTGCCCGAGCCGCCCGACGATCCGGACGGAGCCGGGGTGCCGGACGTGGTCGTGCCGTCACTGCACGCGACGAGCGCCGTACCGACGAGGCCAGAGACGAGGATCGACGCAACGATGAAGAGGTGACGCATTTGGCTGGGCTCCTGGAAAAAAGAAAAGAACGACGGACGAACCGATGGGGCATGTGAGACGACGCTCCTGCCCGCCTATTCAGGCCGGCCAGCCTTTTGTGTACGCCGAGCACCTTCCGCTACGATCGATCGTGATGTATCGCCGCGCCGCGCTCCTCGTCTTCCTCCCCTTCCTGGGCTGCGGCGGCTGGGGGAGCGGGTCGAAGTGGGTACAGCAGCCGCTCGACGACGACAAGACGCCCTCCGGGGAAGGCATCCCTCCCGGAGCGCTCGAAGGCGCGCCCGTCTCCGGCCCCGGCGGTCCGGCGCCGCGGCCCGGCTCCCGCACCATCGGACCGCGCTCCGCGGGCGACGAGAGGAACGGCGACCGCACGGGCGGAGGCGGCCACGTGCTCGGGACCTTCCGCAACACGTATTACGACTTCCCGACCGAGGGCGAGCACACCGGTCCCACGGTCTCGTTGATGAACGCGTCGTGCCAGCCGATCGCGAAGGTGCCGCGCACGTTCTACGAGGCGGTCTGCGTGCAGGGCTCGGGATCGCTGAAGGCCGGCGGCACGGTGAGCTTCTCGAAGCGCGACTGCGCGTGCGCCGAGGTCTGCCCGCGGACGGGGCAGAAGATCTGCTTCGACGCACTCGATAAGGCCGCATTTCCCTTCGGCCGCGGCGCCGCGGGCACGCCGATCACGCCGCTCCAGACCATCGCCGCCGACACCGGCGTGCTGCCGATGGGCACCGTGGTCTACATCCCCGAGCTCGATGGCGCGCCGCGCGGCGCGGACGGCACCACGATGGACGGCTGCTTCGTGGTCGAGGATCGCGGGTTGCGCGTGAAGGGCGAGCATGTCGACATCTTCACCGGCTTCTCCGCGCAGACCGCGCTGCTCAACGAGCGCGTGCCGAGCAACCAGGGCGTCACCGTGGTGGTCGAGGCGCCGCGCTGCACACGGCTCGCGAAGCGCTGAGCGTGGTGTCACACTGAAGAGGTGACCTACCGCGAAAGCAAGGAGCTCACCGAGATCATCCCGCCGGATCGCCGGCGGCTGAAGGCCTTCGCGCTGGTCGTGAGCAGCATGGTCGCCGGCGCGGCGCTGTGGGTGGTGGGCGGCTTCGTCGTCGAGCGGCTGCGCGCGCCCGGACCGCTGCCGGGGTGAGCACGCCCGGATACCTCGCGGGACGCGTCGGACCGATGGTGCTGCACGGGCCCGATCAGGACGTAGCGCTGCCTCCGAAGTCACTCGCGGTCCTCCACGTCTGGCTCCAGGGTTGCCTCGACTGCATGCCCGCGTTCGAGGCGATGCGGCGCCTCGAGGACGAGGGCGGCCTCGGCGTCGACGTGCCCGTCTACAACATCGCCTACGGCGAGGCCGACCCCACCTGGGCGGCGCGCTACGGCGTGCGCTCGAACCTCGTGTTCGATCCCGGCGGCGCGAGCGTCGTGCGGCCGCTGGGGATCGGGACGTTCACCACACTCGTCATCGACCGGAGCGGCACCGTCCTCCTGCGCGATCGTCCGGACCGCCCCGGTTACCGCGCACGCGTCCGCGCCGCGCTGCATGACGAGGATCCGCGCGGCGCGTCGCCGACGCTCGATGCCGCGAGCATCGCGCGCGTGGCGGCGGCGCATCGTCCGGCGGTGAAGCAGGCGTGCTGGGATCCGTACCAGCCGCGCGCCGCCCACGGCCTCACCGCGAGCGTCACCGTCGTGGCGACGGTGGGTCCCGATGGGCTCGTGGAGTCCTCGTCGAGCACGGGCAGCGATACGAAGCTCGCGCGGTGCGTGGAGGACCAGGTACGCACGTGGCGCTTCCCCACGCCCGACCACGACGAGAGCGCGGTGAGCGTGAGTATCCCCTTCGAGCTGGTGCGGGGATAGCACGGTCCGGCGTCCATGAAGCGCCCTCTCGCGTGTGTCGCCGCGTCCTCCGCGCTCTTGCTCTCGCTCCACGCGTGCTCCTCGGACGGCGGCGCAGCGAGCGACGGCGACGACCGGAGCAGCGGCGACGACGGGAGCAGCAGAGGCGGGGACGGCACGCTCGCGGACGGCCAGACACGCGTCGACGGAGGCAGCGACGGCGCGCTCGGCGACGCGGCGATCGACGCGCCGGTGGATGCCGGGCCGCCCGCGGTGCGGTTCATGGGGCGCTTCGATCAGGCGCCGGCCGCCGGGCCGAAGGTCTCGTATCCCGGCGCGAGCATCACCGCGCGGTTCATGGGCACCGAGGTGAAGGCGAAGTTCGAGGACATCGCGCTCTTCAACCCGCCCTACGGCGCGAACCGGTGGGAGGCGGTCGTCGACGGCGTCTCGACCGCGACCATCCAGCTCGATCGCATGCAGGCCACCACGTACACGCTGGCCGCCGGGCTCGCGAACGGCGCGCACACCGTGGAGCTCCACAAGCTCACCGAGGCGAGCGTCGGCACCTCGCAGTTCGAGGGCTTCGACTTCCCGGGCGGCGCGCTGCTCCCGCCGCCGCTGCCTGCGAACCGGCACCTACAGTTCCTCGGCGACTCGTCGGCGAACGGCTACGGCGTCGACGGCGCCGCGGGCTGCACCTTCTCGGCAGCCACCGAGAACGAGCGGAGATCGTTCCCCGCGCTCGTCGCGCACGACCTGCTGGCCGATCACCACAATCTTGGCGCGTCGGGCAAGGGCATCTTCCAGAACTACGCGCGTCCGGGCGACACCGACGTCTTCGCGGTCATCTACCAGCTCACGAACGTCACCTCGTTCTACGCAGGCATCGCGCAGCCGGTCTGGGACTCCACGAAATACACGCAGGACGTCGTGTGGATCACGCTTGGCGGCAACGACTACGATCATTCGAGCATGGCCGTCGACCCCGCGCCGCCCGCCTCGTTCCTCGCGAAATACCAGCAGCTCGTCTCCACCATCCGCACTCAGCACCCGCTCCACCATCCGCACGCAGCACCCGCTCGCGTACGTCTTCTGCGCGGTGGCGCCGTCGCTCAACGACACGTTCCCCGCGGGCTTCAATGCCTACTCGAACGTGAAGGCCGGCGCGCAGGCCGTCGTCGCAGCGCGTGCCAGCGCCGGCGACACGAAGGTCTACTTCTTCGAGTTCACGCGCTCGGGAAACGGCGACACGACCGCGTGCGACGGCCACGTCAACGCCGCGAAGCACCGCGCCATGGCCGACGAGGCGATCGTCGCCATCAGGCCAGAACCGGCTGGTGACGAGCACGACCCACCTCGGGACAATTCGCTACGCTGCGGCGGGAGCGCCGGGGTGCACGGTCAGCACGGGGACCGGCGAAGTGCGCACCAGCTTCTCCGCGACGCTGCCGAGCAGCGCACGCTTCAAGCCGGAGCGGCCGTGCGTGCCCATCACGATCATGCCCGCGGACTCTTCCCTCGCGGCGTCGAGGATCATCGCCTCCGTCGGTCCCTGCTTGAGCACCTCGCGGACCTTGATTCCGTAACCATCGATCAGCAGCTTCGCGCGGTCCAGGCCGTGCTGCGCGGCCTCGGTGACCTGCGAGGCGAGCTCCGGGGTGGCGACGAACGCGCCGTCGGGGAAGCCGACGATCGGCATGTCCCACGCGTGCATCAGGACGATCTCCGCGCCGATGGCCTTCGCCAGCTCCGCGGCGTAGGTGACGGCGTTCGCCGAGCTGTCGCCGAAGTCGGTGGGGACCAGGATCGTCTTGGGTAGCGTCATGGGTGGCGCCCTCGTCCGCAACATCGAGGCCAGTGCGCGCCGCCGCGGCTGGGCTACGATCACGGGTTGGGTGACGAGGGGGCGGATCCCGAGGTCCGCGCGCTGACCGACCGGATCGCGGCGGTACAGGCCGCGATCGAGGAGCTCAAGGAAGAGCGCGCGCGGATCGAGCGCACGCAGGCGCCGGCCGAGGACGACGCGGAGGCGGAGCTCGCGGCGCTTCGCGAGACGGTCACCGAGACGCGCGCGCGCCTCGCAGAGCTCCAGAGCCAGACCGCGAAGCCCGGGGCCGCCGGCGCGAACCGCGAGGCCGCGGCGCGGCGAACGCTCTACGTGCTCGGAGCTGTCGTCTCGCTGCCGAGCCTCGTGACGTTGCCCGCCATGCTGCGCGAGCATCAGCTGCATCCCGAGGAGTCGCTCGACCCGATGCTGTACCTCGTCCTGTCGCTCCGCTGCTGCTCGGTCTCGCGCTCGCCGCGCGCGGGCGCTTCGCGAGCTATCGCGCCGACCGTGACGCGACTTCCTCCCATGAACTATCGGAGCCCGAGCCTCTCGCTGCAGCGCGAGCTCGAGACGCTCGAGGCCGAGCTCGCCGCGCTGCGCGCGCTTCCCCCCGCGCAGCCGAGGCCGGCACCGACGCCCTCGGAGAAGGCGCGCGCCACCACCGAGCGCGAGACGGACCTCCTGCGCAACACGCTGAAGAAGCTGCGCAAGAAGCTCGAGGCCCGCTCCGTGGAGCTCGGCGTCCGCGAGCTGACCCCGCGCGAGCTCGCGGCCGGGCGCGGGATGAGACGCATCGCGCTCGCCTTCGTGGCGGCGAGCGCGCTCGTCCTCGGCGTGCATCTCGTCATCGCCTCGCTGACGCGCCTGGTGTGGCTCGAGACGTCGTGCACGGTGGCGATGGAGGAGGACGGCTACGTCGCCTCCTACGTACGCGACCG
>JAYTHX010000282.1:0-13430 GCA_043732195.1 Polyangiaceae bacterium | reverse complement strand
CCTTGCGCGTGCGGGCGTCCGCGGCGTCGACGAGGTTGCCGCCGCTCTCCGCGAACCCGCCGCCGCTCCCGAGGGCGTCGATCACGAAGACCACCTCGTCGTTCGCGAGGATCCAGTCGCCGACCTTGCCCGTCGCGTTGGGGCCGCCGAGCTGCTCGCCCGCCGCGAGCGGATGTGCGCGCGCGCGCGCAGCGGGGCTCCGCGCCGCGAGGTTCGGCGAGATCGCGATCTGCGGATTGCCGACGGTCGGCTTCGGGCACGCCGCGACGCTCGCCAGTCCGAGGAGCGCCGTGGACCACGCGAGCCGTCGCCCCATCATCGAGCGCGTGAACCGCGCCGCAACCACCACCTTGGGAGTCACCCGCGCAGGGACCCCAGGAAGCGCGCCAGGGCCTGCGCCTTCAGCAACAGCGTGGCGATCTCGATCTGCTCGTCCTTCGTGTGGAAGCCGATGCCGCGCGGGCCGAGCCCGTCGATCGACGGGATGCCCATGGCGTGGGAGGTGCTCGCGTCCGAGCCGCCGCCGATGAGCGCGGCCTCGCCGCTGCCGAGGCCGACCGCTTTCGCCGCCTCGCCGTAGCTCTCCATGAGGTGGACGCTCGCGACGGTGCGCTCGAGCGGGAGGCGCGCGATGCCGCCCTCGATCTCGATGCGTGTACCTTGCACGGATGCCGCACATTCGTCGGCCGCGCTCCGGAGCGCGGCGACCAGGGCCTCGCCGTCAGCGCGGGTCTCGAAGCGCAGATCGATGAGCGCTTCGGCGCGATCGGGCACGGTGTTCTTGCTCGAGCCGCCGGTCACCTTGCCGACGTTCACGGTGATGCCCCGCGCGTAGTCGGTGAGTGCCTGCGCGCGATCGATCAGCTTCGCGAGCGCCCAGAGCGCGTTCGCGCCTTCCTTGTGCGCGTTGCCGGCATGCGCCGCCTTGCCGTGCGCGACGGCGGTGACCGCGCCCGTGCCCTTGCGCCGCGTGATGAGGAGATCGTTCTTGCGGCCCGCCTCGAAGACGAGCGCGCCGCGGGCGCCGGCGATCGCGTCCTGGATCACCTTCTGGCCCTCGGGCGAGCCGACCTCCTCGTCGGCCACGATCACGAGCTGGAGGCCCGGGAGCTGCTGCAGCTTTCCTTCCTCGGCCAGCGCCTTCAGCGCCCACGCCACCACCACGAGGCCCCCCTTCATGTCGAGCACGCCCGGGCCGCGCGCCAGATCGCCGTCGCGCCTGTAGCCCTCGAAGAGGCCGGGTGGAAACACGGTATCGAGGTGGCCGACCAGCGCGATGGGCGCTTGCCCCTGCGAGGTCCAGGCCGAGCTCACCACCAGGTGGTCCGCGAACTTCGTGCTCGCGACGCGCCGCGACACGAGGCCTTCGATCGCGAACAGCTCCTCGAGCATCGCGCCGACCTTGCGGCCGCCCTCGAGGTTCTCGGTGAACGAATTGACCTCGACGAGCTCGGCGAGCGCCTGCTCCATTGCTTTGCCCTGTTCCGCCAGCCACGTCGCCATGGCGCGAGCTTACGACGTTCGTACGTGCATTCTGTAAAAACAGAACGTATAGTATCTGTAGGAACGGAGCGAAACACATGGCCACGCTACCGACGAGTCAGTTCCCCGCCGCAAACGCCCCGGCCTCCGCTCACGAGGGCGAAAAGGTGCTCGTCCGGGAGGCCTCCGCCGGTCGCCTGACCGAGCAGCGCCGCGAGCGCGTCCGCAAGCAGGCCACGGCCGAGATCCCGTGGTGGTATCTGCCCTGGGGTCACCTCGCGGCGACGACGGGGATCGGCCTCACCGTCCTCCTCGTGAGCACCATGCAGCTGCTGCGGCTCGGCACCACACACGTCACCGACTGGTTGATCGTGCCGGCGGTGCTCCTCCTCGCGAACTTCTTCGAGTGGCGGGTGCACAAGCACGTGCTGCACAAGCGCCGGTGGCCGCTGCAGGTCATCTACGACAAGCACACGCCGATGCATCACATGGTCTACATCGAGGAGGACATGGCGCTGCGCTCCACGAAGGAGTTCCGCCTCGTGCTCATCCCGGCGGCGGGCGTGCTCGGGATCGTGCTGGCGGCGGCGCCGCTCGCCATCGTCGTCAGCAAGGTCTGGTCGGGCCCTGCGGGCTGGCTCTTCCTGCTCACGGCGAGCCTCTACATGGTGACGTACGAGGTGCTGCACCTCTGCTACCACGCGCCCGGGGACAGCTTCATCGGCCGCCTCGCCTTCATCAAGGTGATGCGCGCCCACCACGCCAAGCACCATGATCCGCGCTTCATGCAGAAGTGGAACTTCAACGTTACCGTCCCGCTCTTCGACTGGATCATGCGGACGACCGCACCGAAGAAGCGCTAACCCTCGTCGCAGCCGATGTCGAAGCACGTCCAGCGGTTGACCGTGTCTCCCTGCTGGCCGACGCAGATGCACTGGACGGCGCAGGTGTCGCCGTTGCGCGGTAGCGCGTAGTCGCAGGGGATCCCGTACTGCCAGCCGCAGTCCGCGCCCTCGCTCGGCGGGCTCGCTGGACATTGCGCGCCCGGCCGGCCCGGCGCGGGGGCCGTGGGCGGTGGAACGGGCGTGGGGGCGGCGGTGGGGGCCGGGGTCGTGCCGCGTCCTCCGCCGGCGCCCGAGCTGCTGGCGCCGCTGCCGCCGGTCTGACCGCTGCCCGCCTCGCTGCCCTCGAGCGCAGTCTTGCCCCCGCACGCGGCCGCGAGGACGCATGCCACGACGACCGTGACCGGAATGGCTCTGCTCGCGGCGCTGCGCATCGACAGCATCATGGCCGCTCCGCACGACGTCCGTCGGGCGATCGGCTACCCTGCCCGACCATGTCGAAGCGCTTCAAGGCCGCCGTGATCGGCGGCAGCGGTTATGGCGGCGGTGAGCTGGTCAGGCGTCTCCTCCTGCATCCCGACGTGGAGCTAGTGCGGGTCGCGTCCGTCGATTTCATCGGCGAGCCGCTCTCGGCCGCCCACCCCAACCTCGAGGGCATCACCGACCTGAAGTTCGAGGGGATCACGCCGGCCGAGGCCGCCGCGGGCATGGACGTCGTGCTGCTGGGGCTCCCCCACAAGGTCAGCGCAACCAAGATGCCGGAGCTCATGGCCACCGGCGCGCGGGTCGTCGACCTCTCGGGCGACTTCCGCCTGCGCGACGCCGCCCTCTACAAGCGGTACTACCACGCCGATCATCCCTGCCCCGAGCACCTCACCGACGGCACGTTCGTCTATGGCCTCCCCGAGCTGAATCGCGAGGCCATCAAGAAGGCGAAGTACGTCGCTTCGCCCGGCTGCTTCGCGACCACGATCGAGCTCGCCCTCCTGCCGCTCGCGCGCGCGGGGCTGCTCTCCGGCGCGGTCGAGGTGGTGGGCATCACGGGCTCGTCGGGCAGCGGCGTCGTGCCGAGCGCCGGCACCCACCACCCCGTGCGCGCCGTGAACCTCCGCACGTACAAGCCGCTCGATCACCAGCACATCCCCGAGATCGACCAGACGCTGCGCGATGCCGGCGCGAAGGACGTCACCATCCGCTTCGTGCCGGTGAGCGCGCCCCTCTCGCGCGGCATCTTCGCGACGTGCTTCGCGCACGTCGCCGACAGCGTCACCGCCGAGCAGGTACGTGCTCTCTACAAGGATGCCTACGGCAACGAGCCCTTCGTGCGCTTCCCGGAGAAGCGCCTGCCCGAGGTGGCGGCGGTCAGCGGGACGAACTTCGCGGAGATCGGCGTCCAGGTCGGCACCGACGGCGCCGAGGCCGGCAAGCGCGTGGTCGCGTGCTTCGCCGCCACCGACAACCTGATCAAGGGCGGCGCGGGTCAGGCCATCCAGTCGATGAACATCATGCTCGGCGTCGACGAGCGGACGAGCCTCGAGGATCCCGGAGGCTGGCCGTGAGCGGCATCGTGAACGAGAAGGCGAGCGAGAAGCCGGGCGCCCGCGTGGTCGTCATCAAGCTGGGCGGCGAGGTGGTGCAGGGCCCGAACATGGCGATCATCGCCGCCGACGTGGCGGAGATGCGCGCCGCCGGCGTACCGGTGGTGATCGTGCACGGCGGCGGCCCGCAAGCCACCGACCTCCAGAAGCGCCTCGGGCAGACGCCGAAGATCGTCGGCGGGCGCCGCATCACCGACCGGGACACGCTGGAGGTCATGAAGATGACCGTCGCCGGCAAGGTCAACGTGGACCTCTGCGCGGCGCTCGTTGCGGCGGGCGTGAAGCCGGTGGGCCTGCATGGCGCGAGCGCGTGCACGGTGCTCGCGACGCGGCGGCCGCCGAAGCTGGTGACGGGCGGCGGAGACGAGCCGGTCGACTTCGGCTTCGTCGGTGACGTGATCGGCGTGAACGAGGCGCTGATCAACCTCCTCACCGGCGACGGCTACGTGCCGGTGCTGGCGTGCCTCGGCGCCGACCAGCGCGGCGGCGTGTACAACATCAACGCCGACGCGGTGGCGAACCAGGTGGCCATCCGCCTCGACGCGGGGGCACTGGTGCTCGTCACGGACGTTCCCGGCGTGATGCGCGACATCAAGGATCCGTCGTCGCGCATCGGCCGCATGACGCTCGCCGACGGTCAGCAGGCCATCGCCGACGGCGTGGTGACGAAGGGCATGATCCCGAAGCTCGAGGAGTCGTTTGCCGCCATCGCGGAGGGCGTCCGCGCCGTCCACATCGTCGGCAACCTGGCGAAGGGCGACCTCGCGCGCGCCGTCGCGAACCCGGGCGCCGTGGGCACCGTCCTGGTCGCGTGAGGCGAGGACGAGAGCGAGATCACTGGAGGCTCGGGGCGGTTTGAAAGGTCCGATCGGGCGGGTCGGGCCGACCTGCCAGGTCCGGACGACCCACGTAAAAACGCTCCGGGCGTCCTGTGATCTCGGTCTCGGCCCTGCCCGCAGCCCGGGCTACTTCGTGGCTTCGTCTTTGACGGCTTGCGCCTGGTCCAGGCTCGTCTTGACGACCGCAGCGTACGACGTCGACTTCTTGAACGGTTCGTCGAAGCACTTCGCGAGCTGCGCTTCGGACGCCGCGGCGCTGCTCTTGCCGCCCGAGCGCGCCATCTCCGGGAAGCCCATGCGCGCGCCTTCGATGACGGCCTGCGCGTTCACCACGCGCTTGCCGCCCTTCTCACCGACCTCGAAGAGGATCTTCATCAGCGCCGGAAACGATTTGTCGACCGCGCTCTTCATCTGCTCGGCGGTCTCGCGGTCGCGCGGGCCGACGCCCGTGAGCACGATGCCGACCTGAGGCGTGGAGCACTCCGTCTGGTTGATCGCCGCGAGCTCGCAGCGCGCGCGGCAGTCGGTGCTCACGTCGGGCTGCTTGAACTCGCCGGCGCACTTGCCGTCCGTGAGCTCCACGGTGCACGTGCCCGCGCACGTGCCCTCGCAGATGCTGGGGCCTTTCGGCTTGCACGAGCCGGTGCAGGTGCTCTTGCACTCGCCGTTCATCGCGCCCTTGTCACACGTGCCGCTGCACACGCCCGCGCAGCCGCCACCGGCCGGGACTTGCTTGCCGTCGCACGTGCCCTTGCAGCGACCGCCGCACGAGCCCCTGATCGGGCCGTCACACGTACCGCTGCAGGTACCATCACACCTGATCGCGCCCTTGGTCTCGCAGGTGCCGTCGCAGTTGCCGTCGCAGCGGCCCGCCTTCTGCTGGCACTCCGCCTTGACGCGGCCCGCCGGCACCGACGAATCGCAGATGCTCGCGCACTTGGTCATCAGGCTCGCGTCGACCTGGCAGACCGGCGTGCGCATCACGAGCGACGCGGTGCTCTTCGGCCCCAGCTTCGCCCGCGTGTCGTGCACCGCCTTGATGGCCGCCCCGCAGGCCTCGTTGCCGCTGCGCCAATCGCCCTTGCCGCCCAGATCGTGGGCGATCTGGGCGCAGGCGATGCCGAGCTCGGCATCGAGCTTGTCGCCGAGGAGCGCGACCTCGCCCGCAGCGAGCGCCGCGGCCTTCAGCTTGTCCGCGGCGTCCCGCGAGAGGGCGTACTCCTTGCCGAAATCGAACGCGGCGACCTCGTCCGACTTCGCGAGGTCGGGACACCGCGCGGAGACCGCCGCGGAGGTCGCGGCGGTCACGGGCTTCGGCGAGCTGCTACCGCCACACGCGAGCACGAAGAGACCGGCAGCGGCGAAGAGCCCGCCGCCGCGAATCACGTGTCCCACGGGACCGACCGCAGCCAGCCGTGTCGCGCTCACAGCTGCGGGCTGGCCTTGCCGCCGGCGCTGCCGCCTGCACTGCCGCTCGCGCTCGCCGAGACGCTCGCCGAGACGCTGACGTTCGCCTTGATGCTCGCCGCCGCGCTGACCGCACCCTTGAACGTGTCACCGAGGCACGCCGTGAGCTGGCCCGCCGCGAGAGCCGCGCCGCCGCCGCCCTTGCCGCTGACGCTCGCGATGGTCGACGTCGCACCGTCGACGACGGTGGAGACCTCGCCCGCGACCTTGCCCGCGCGCTCGCCCATGCCGATCGCGACCTTGAGGACGAGCGGGAGGTTCTTCTCCAGCGTCGCCTTCAGGTTCTCGGCCGCCTTCGCGTCCGCCGCGCCAGTGACCGTGAGACCGACCTGCGCCGGCGTACACTCGGCCTTCGCCGAGATGCTCGCATCGCAGTGCGCCTTGCAGTCTGCGCTCACCTTGGGGGGAACGACCTCACCGGTGCACTTCGGCTCCTTGAACTCGGTGCTGCACTTGCCGGAGCAGGTGCCTTCGCACTTCGCGGAAGCCTTGAGCTTGCAGTCGCCGCCGCACTTGCCCGCGCACGCGCCCTCGACCTTGCCGCCTTCGCACTTGCCTTCGCACTTGCCCGCGCACGCGCCCTTCGAGTCCTTGCCGTCGCACTTGCCGTTGCAGGTGCCCGAGCAGCTGCCCGAGATCTGCGCGTCGCACGTGCCGCTGCAGGTGCCTTCGCACTTCGCGCCGGCCTGCACGTCGCACGAGCCTTCGCAGTTCGCCTCGCACTTGCCGGAGAGCTTGCCCGGCTCGCATTCGACCTTGGCCTTGCCACCCGAGACCGACGCATCGCACTTGCCGGCGCAGTCGCCGTAGGCATTGAGGTCGGCGGAGCAGCGCGGCGGCTTCATCACGAGAGCGAGCTTCGCGCTCGCGCCGAGCTTCGCCTTCGTCTCGTTGATGCCCTTGAGTGCGGCATCGCAGGCGGCCTTGCCGTCCTTGAAGTCGCCGCCGGTGCCCAGGTCCTTCGCGATGGGGCCGCAGCCCGCGCGGAGGTCGGCGTCGATCTGGTCAGAGAAGCCCTTGATGTCGACCGCCGCGGCTGTCGCTGCCTTCAGCTTCGCGCCGGTCGCGACGTCGAGCTTGAAGTTGCCCGCGAAGTCGAACGCCATGATCGTCTCGGGCTTCGAGAGATCCGGGCACTTACCCGGCGCACCCGGGATGTTTCCGGCTGCGCCCATCGCGTTGTTCGCCGCGCCGCAGCCGCTGAGCAGCACGGGCACGAGAAGACCAATCGCGAGCCCACCACCAAGCGCGTAGTTTCGAAAATCATTCCGATTCATCGCTAATCCTCCGACCGTTTCCGGCGCGCTCGACATAACACGAGAGGCGCTGGGCGTGCTATCCCCTTCCCCACAGTGCGCGTCGTCGTCTGCGACCCTGGGGTGGGCAACGTCCGCAGCGTGGTGCGGGCCATCGAACGCGCGTCCGGCGCGCGCGAAGTCGTGGTCACGCGCGACCCCGCTGCCGTGCGGAGCGCGGCGCACGTCGTCGTCCCTGGCCAGGGCGCCTTCGGGCCCTTCGTGCGCGCGATCGCGGGGGGCCTGGGCGATGCGCTGCGCGAGCACGTCGCCGCCGAGCGGCCCTACCTCGGGATCTGCCTCGGCATGCAGGTGCTCTTCTCCTCGAGCGAGGAGGCGCCCGGCGAGCCCGGGCTCGGCCTCCTCGAGGGCCACGTCCGGCGCCTCGTCGCCGGCGTCGACCCCGTCACCGCGCGATCGCACGCGCTGCCGCACATCGGCTGGAACACCGTCGAGGGCACCCTGACGGACGGGCGTGCGCCCTACTTCTACTTCGCGCACAGCTACGCGGCCGCGCCCGACGACCCGAGCATCGTCTCCGGCACCACCACCTACGGCGACGCACGGTTCACGAGCGCCATCGCCTCCGGATCGATGCGCGGCGTCCAGTTTCATCCCGAGAAGAGCCAGCGCGAAGGGCTCGCGCTACTCGCTAGCTTTTTTCGCCTGTAGACTGCACGGAAGCGCATGAGAGTTCTCCCCGCGATCGACCTCCTCGGCGGCAAGGCCGTGCGCCTGCATCAGGGCCGGTACGAGGAGGCGACGATCTACGACGACGACCCGCCCGCGGTCGCGCGCCGATTCCGCGCGCACGTTGCGGCGATGCACGTGGTGGACCTCGAGGGCGCGAAGGCGGGCGCGCCCGTGCAGCGGGACCGCGTGCGGGCCATCGTCGAGGCGTTCGGAGGCGGCATGGTGCAGGTCGGCGGCGGCGTGCGGTCGCGCGCGGCCCTCGAGGCCTACCTCGCACTGGGCGCGCAGCGTGTGGTGCTCGGCACGGCGGCGGTGAAGGATCCGGAGCTGGTCCGCGAGCTCGCGCGCGCCTACCCGGGGGTGGTGGTGCTGGCGGTGGATGCGAAGAACGGCTTCGTCGCGACCGACGGCTGGACGGAGGTCTCGCGCATCACGGCGATCGATCTGGTGCGCTCGCTGGCGGACGTGCCGGTCGGCGCGGTGCTGTACACGGACGTCGCGCGTGATGGCACCGGCACCGGCCCGAACGTGGAGGCGACCGCGCAGCTCGCCGCGGCCTCGCCGTTCCCCGTCATCGCGTCGGGCGGCGTGGGCACGCTCGCGCACCTCACGGCGCTGGCGGCGATCGTGAACGTGGAGAGCGCCGTGGTGGGGCGAGCGCTGTACGACGGGTCGTTCACGCTGGAGGCCGCCATCACCGCCGCAAGGTGATGGCCGTTCGAGATTCACACGGAGGCTCGGAGTCCAGTCTCTCCGCCCGCCGCGGGCGAAGAAATCGTCTCCTCCCGACCCCGATGCTCCGAGCCTCCGTGTGAATCTCGTCACGGACGACTATCCTGCAGCGCCCATGACAGCTCATTCGCGCGTCACGATCGATTGCGATGTCCTCCCAAGGTTCACGGCGGCCTACCTGCGCATCGCCGGGGACGAGTGCGCGTTCATCGAGGCGCATACGTCGCACGCGCTGCCGAAGCTGCTCGCGGCGCTCGAGGCGAATGGCAAGAAGCCCGAGCAGGTCCGCTACCTCGTGGTCACGCACGCGCACCTCGACCACGCTGCAGGGGCGAGCGCCGTGCTGGCGGCCTGTCCCAACGCGACGCTCGTGGCGCACCCGCGCGCGGCGAAGAACCTGATCGATCCCGCACGCCTCATCGCCGGTGCCACACAGGTCTACGGTGCGGAGCGCTTCGCGAAGCTGTACGGGACCATCGCGCCCATTCCGCAGGAGCGCGTGCGGACGCTCGCCGACGGCGAGACGCTCGACCTCGGGGACGCGAAGCTCCAGGCCCTCCACACCGCGGGTCACGCGTGGCATCACTTCGCCGTCGACGACCCCGCGCTCTCCACTGTTTACACGGGCGACACGTTCGGCCTGGTTTATCCGGCGCTGCAGCGCGGCATCCGCTTCGCGCTCGCCACGACGAGCCCCACCGGCTTCCACGCCGCGGAGGCGCGGAAGAGCGTGGGTCGCATCCTGGCGCTCGGTCGCGAGGCGGCATGCCTCACCCACTTCGACGAGGTCCGTGACCTCGCCGAATGCGCGCGCCAGGTCCACGACTGGATCGATCTCTCCGACCAGTGGGTCCAGGAGGCCGCGACGTCGTCGCTGACGGGCAAGGAGCTCGAGACCTCGCTCTCGGAGAAGCTCCGCGCGGCGATCGCGGAGGATACGTCCGCGCGCGGCCTCGCGCTCACGGCGGAGGACTGGGAGGTCCTGGCGCTGGATATCGAGCTGAACGGCCAGGGCCTCGCGTATGCGGTGGGGGAGCTACGCAAGGCTCCGAAGCCATGAAAGGAGATGACGGGGAGGCAACAGGCACTTCGAGACCGAGACGGTGCCTGCTCCCTGCTCCCTGGCCGCTCTCGCGCTCTCCCTACAGCCCGACCGGGTGCCACACCGTCTTCGTCTCCAGGAACCGCTCGATCCACCCCAGGCCCTGCGCCTTGCGGTCGTCCGTCCACGCCTCGGGGTCCATCGGCACGTGCGTCTTCACGCGCTTCACGTTGTCGGCGCCGTCGGCCTCGACCGCCTTGCGGAGATCCGCGTCGACGATCCACGCGTCGATCCCGATCACCTCGCGGTGCTTTGCGAAGTGCGTCGACAGCTCCTTCGCATGGCCGGTGAGGATGTTGATCACGCCCGCGGGCATGTCGCTCGTGGCGATGCACTCGCTCCACACGATCGCGGTGCGCGGATCCCGCTCGCCTGCGAGCGCCACCACGGTGTTGCCGCCGGTGACCACCGGCAGGATGGTCGACACGAGGCCGAGCAGCGCCGGGCGGTCCGGCGCGACCACCCCGATGGTGCCCATCGGCTCGGGCACGCTGAAGTTGAAGTGCGGACCCGCCACCGGGTTCGACGACGCCAGCAGCGCGAAGAACTTGTCGGCGAAGCCAGCGTAGAAGACGACGCGATCGATCGAGGCATCCACCTCGGCCGCCGCCTGCGCGTCGGTCTGGCCGCCACGCACGAGAGACTGCGTGAGCTCGGGGCGGCGCGACTCCATCACCTCGGCGAGGCGATAGAGGATCTGCCCGCGGTTGTACGCGGTGCGCTTCTCCCAGCCGTGCCACGCGTTCTTTGCCGCGAGCACGGCGTCGCGCACGTCCTTGCGAGAGCCGCGCGGGACGTTCACCGTCTCCGGATCCGCGTCCTCCTGCTCGGGCGCGTTCTTCACCTGGAAGTACCGGCCCGACTCGGAGCGCACGAACGCTCCGTTGACGAACATCTTGTAGGCCTTGTTGACGCGCACGCGCGTGTCGATCTTCGCCGCGTCGTAGGGCTTCATGATCGGCGCGTCACCCGTGCGGGTCGGGGGAGGGGCGCTCGATTCGCGCTCCGCGGTGTCGGCGGCGCTGGCGCGGGTCTTCGTCTTCGGTTCCATCACTCCACCTCGACGTAGGCCGAGAGGCCTTGGCGTCCGCCCTCGCGGCCGAAGCCGCTCTCCTTGTACCCGCCGAAGGGCGAGGTCGGGTCGAACTTGTTGAACGTGTTGCCCCAGATGACGCCGGCCTTCAGCTTCGTCGCCATATAGAAGATCTTCGCGCCCTTGTCGGTCCAGACGCCGGCGGAGAGCCCGTACATCGTGTTGTTCGCCTTCTCCACTGCCTCGTCGGGCGTGCGGAAGGTCATGATGGTGAGGACCGGTCCGAAGATCTCCTCGCGCGCCACGCGGCTCGACATGCTCGCGCCGGTGAAGAACGTGGGCGCGAACCAGAAGCCCTTCTCGGGGATCTTGCAGGGCGCGCTGTAGCGCTCGCAGCCCTCGGCCTCGCCCGCCGCGACGAGCTCCTGGATGCGCGTCAGCTGCGCCTTCGAGTTGATGGCCCCGACGTCGGTGTTCTTGTCGAGCGGGTCCCCGAGGCGCAGCGTGGCCATCCGGTCGCGGAGCTTGCGGACGATGACGTCGTGCACGCTCTCCTCGACGAGGAGGCGCGAGCCGGCGCAGCACACGTGGCCCTGGTTGAAGTAGATGCCGTTGACGATGCCGTCGACCGCCTGATCGATGGGCGCATCAGCGAAGACGATGTTGGCCACCTTACCGCCGAGCTCCAGCGTGAGGCGCTTGGTGGTCCCGGCGATGGCGCGCTGGATCTTCTTGCCGACCGCGGTGCAGCCGGTGAATGCGACCTTGTCGACGTCGGGATGGTTGACGAGCGCGAAGCCCGTCTCGCCGGCGCCGGTGACGATGTTGACGACGCCGGGCGGGAGCTCCGCCTCCTCGATGATCTTCGCGAGGAGCAGCGCGGTCAGCGGCGTGGTCTCCGCGGGCTTCAGGACTACGGTGTTGCCGCAAGCGAGCGCGGGAGCGAGCTTCCACGCGGCCATGAGCAGCGGGAAGTTCCACGGGATGATCTGACCCGCGACGCCGAGCGGCCGATACCGACGACCCTGGAAGGCGTAGTCGAGCTTGTCAGCCCAGCCCGCATGGTAGAAGAAGTGCGCCGCGGCCAGCGGGACGTCGACGTCGCGCGACTCCTTGATCGGCTTGCCGCCGTCCATCGACTCGACGATGGCGAGCTCGCGCGCCTTCTCCTGGATCGCGCGGGCGATGCGAAAGATGTACTTTGCACGGTCTGCGCCGCGCATCTTCGACCAGTACTTGTCGTAAGCCTCGCGAGCCGCTCGGACGGCGTCGTCGACGTCCTGCGCGTTGGCCTCGGCGACCTCGGAGAGCACCTGCTCGGTGCTCGGGCTGATGGTCTGGAAGAAGCGCCCGCTGCGCGGCGTGACCCAGCGGCCGCCGATGAACAGCCCATATTTCGGGTCGATCCGTACGTGGTCGCTCGCCTCGGGCGCGGGCGCGTAGTCCCACGCGGACCCGAACTCGAGGGCCGCGCTCTTGCGGACGTCGGCGGCGTGCGACGAGAGGCCGGTGCTATCACTCTTCGTGATGGTCATTGCTGATCAGTCCTTGGAGAAGTCGTCGGCTGCCTGGTAGTTGCCCGTGCGCTCCTTCTCGAGCTGCATCAGGACGTCGTTGAGGAGCGCAGATGCTCCGAAGCGGAAGAGGTCGGGCGTCAGCCACGCATCGCCGAGCGTCTCCTTGACGATGACGAGGTACTGCAGCGCCTGCTTCGACGTGCGAACGCCGCCCGCGGGCTTCATGCCGATGCGACGCCCGGTGGCGTAGTAGTGATCGCGGATAACCTCGAGCATCAGCAGCGTGACCGGCGGTGTGGCGGCGGGTTGGATCTTGCCCGTGGAGGTCTTGATGAAGTCGGCGCCGGCGGCGATGGCGAGCTCGCTTGCCATGCGGACGGTGTCGTACGAGCCGAGCTCGCCGGTCTCGAGGATCACCTTGAGATGCGCGGCGCCGCACGCCTCCTTGGTGGCGGCGATCTCGTCGTAGACCTTCGCGTAGTCGCCGACCAGCATCGCGCCGCGATCGATCACCATGTCGATCTCGTCGGCGCCGAAGTCGACCGCGCGACGCGTGTCGTCGAGCTTGATGTCGAGCGGCGACTGGCCGCTCGGGAACGCGGTGGCGACGCTCGCCACCTTCACGGTCGAGCCCGCGAGTGCCGCCTTCGCGGTCTGCACGTGGTTCGGATAGACGCAGATGGCGCCGCACGGACCGACCGAGGGGTCGCCCGGCAGCGGAGCGAGCGCCTTCTGACAGAGCTGGCGGACCTTGCCGGCGGTGTCCTTACCCTCGAGCGTCGTGAGGTCCATCATCGAGATCGCGAGCTTGAGACCCGCGACCTTGGTGG
>JAYTHX010000281.1:0-13430 GCA_043732195.1 Polyangiaceae bacterium | reverse complement strand
CCGGCTCGCCGAGTCGGACGATCTCTACCACTGGTCACGCGTGGGCAACGTCCCGCTCTTCGAGGACTTCTGCGTGGCGCGCGATCCCATGCTGGTGCGCCGCGAGGGCGCATGGGCGCTCTACTACACGCGCTGCGACTCGGTCACGCGCCGGGCACGCCGAACTCGGGTACACGGAGTCGCCGTTCGTGTTCGAGCGCGGCGGCGCCTACTGGCTCTCGGTGAGCGCCTACCCGCTGGCGTGGGACGCGACGCTCCTCTACCGCTCGAACGTCCCGTCCTCCTTCCCCGACGCGCCGTACACGCGCCTCCGCGCACGCGCCGCGGAGTGGGTGTTCGGCGCGCACGGCGAGCTGTGGATGACGCATGGCGGCCCCGGCCAGGGCGGCGTGTGGATGTCGGAGGTGACGGGGATCTAGTGTTACCTCCCGGGTGATGGCGAGGGGGCACGCGACGGCGAAGGGTGACGTCGTGATCAACGAAACCGACGTCCTCGCTGCCTTCGCGAAACCCCGGACCTTCGTGCCCGCTCGGCCGACTTCTCGTTCTTCGACGCCCTCACCGGAGTCCACGCGCGCATCGGCACGCCGGCGCGCCGGCGTGCCGGGACCGAGCGCCCTGGCGTCGTAGCTAGCGTTCGTCGCGGCGGGGGCGGCGGCGCAGGGCGCGCGGGACCTTGCCCTCGAGGGGGGACTTCTGGGCAGTGGGGTTCATGTGGAAGCGGCTGACCGGGCGCGCGGCTTGGTCGGCGACCTTCACCTTGTCGCGCGTCTGCTCGATGAACTTCTGCTGGCTGCGCACCAGCGGCGCGCCGGCCTTCGGGACGACGCGCACGTACGCGCCGTTCGGCTCGAGGACCCATGCCTTCACGTTGTCCGACCACTGCACGGCGAGGATGTCGATGAGGCGCGTGCGGATCGCGGGGTCCTCGATCGGCACCATCACCTCGACGCGGCGATGGAAGTTGCGCGGCATCCAGTCGGCGCTGGAGATGTAGACCTCGTCCTTACCAGCGTTCGCGAAATGGAAGATGCGACCGTGCTCGAGGTAGCGATCGATGATCGCGCGCACCTCGATGTTGTCGCTCACGCCCGGCACCTGGGGCCGGAGGCAACAGATGCCGCGGATGATCAGCGAGATCGGCACGCCCGCCTGCGACGCGCGATAGAGGGCCTCGATGACGTCCTCGTCGACGAGCGAGTTCATCTTCGCGACGATGCGCGACGGCCGGCCCTGGCGCGCGTGCTCGGCCTCGCGCGCGATCAGCCCGAGCACCGCCTCGTGCAGCCCGAGCGGCGCCACCACGAGCGAGTTCCACTTCGCGGGCGCGCTGTAGCCGGTGAGCAGGTTGAACAGCGACGAGGCGTCGGCTGCGATGTTCGGCTTCGCGGTGAGCAGCCCGACGTCGGTGTAGAGCCGCGCGCTGGTGGTGTTGTAGTTGCCGGTCGAGAGGTGCACGTAGCGGCGCAGGCCTCCCGTGCGCTCGCGGCGAACGATGAGGCTGCACTTCGCGTGCGTCTTCAGGCCGAGGAGGCCGTACACCACGTGCACGCCGCTCTGCTCGAGCGTGCGCGCCCACTGGATGTTCGACTCCTCGTCGAACCGCGCCTTGATCTCGACGATGGCCGTGACCTGCTTGCCGGTCTCCGCGGCGCGCGCGAGCGCCTTCACGATCGGCGAGTCGCCGCCGGCGCGATAGAGCGTCTGCTTGATGGCGAGGACGTCCGGATCCTCGGCGGCGCGCGAGATCAGCTCGACCACCGGGTCGAACGACTCGAACGGGTGGTGGAGCAGGATGTCGTTCTCGCGGATGGCCGCGAACATGTCGTCGACATCGCGCAAGGGCGGCACCAGCTGCGGGCTGTACGCCTCCTCGCGCAGGTCACGGCGCTCCTCGCGCGGCACCCAGCCGAGCAGCTCGGCGACGTTGAGGAACGGCGTGCGGTAGACGTCGCGCTCGGGGTCGAGCTTGAGCGCGCGCACGAGCTTTGCGAGGGAATCGGTGGAGGGCTCGCCGGCCACCTCGAGGCGCACCGCGGCGCCGCGCTCGCGACGCCGGAGCTCCTGCTGGATCGTCTGGAGCAGGTCGTCGGCCTCCTCCTCGTCGATCTCGAGGTCGAAGTTGCGCGTGACGCGGAACGCGTAGACGCCCTTCAGCTTCACGCCGGGGAAGATGGTGCCGACGTGCCGGGCGATCAGATCCTCGAGCAGCACGAATGCGTGCTTCGTGGGCACGCCGCTGTCGGTCTTCAGGTTGCCCTGCACCTCGATGAGGCGCGGCAACATCATCGGCACCTGCACGACGCCGAAGCCGGGCTCGGTCTCGCCCTCGCGCGAGAGCATGACGCCGAGGTTCAGGCTCTTGTTGCGGACGTGCGGGAACGGGTGGCCGGGGTCGATGGCGATCGGCGTGAGGATCGGGAACACCTCGTTGTGGAAGCGTTCGTCGAGGATGGCGAGCGTGTCGGCGGGCAGCTGCTCGGGGCGGAGCAGCACGAAGGTGCCGTCGCCTGCGAGGCGGGGCATCAGGTTGCCCATGAGGCTCGCCATCTGCTGCGCCACGAGATCGTGGGCGCGGAGCGAGATCTTGACGAGCTGGTCGTGCGCGGAGAGACCGTCCGCAGCGAGCTCGCCGATCTCGCCGGTGAGCTGCGTCTTCAGGCCGGCGACGCGCACCATGAAGAACTCGTCGAGGTTGGCCGCGACGATGGCGTGGAACTTCAGCCGCTCGAGCAGCGGCACCACCTCGGACTCCGCCTCGTCGAGGACGCGCGCGTTGAACTCGAGCCAGGAGAGCTCGCGGTTCAGGTAGAGGGTGGTGGAGCGGAGATCGGGCCCGTCGTTGGGGGGCTGCGGCGCCAGCGAAGGCGGCGTCGGCATGAGGGCCGGGCCGGAGACCGGCGCGAGCATGTAGCCGGGGTTCGCGACCGGCGCGGGCACGACCGACGAGACCGAGACCGTGTGCGGGCTCGTGACCGCCGCGGGCGCCGGTTGTCCGCTCGCGGGCCCCTTGTCGACCGCGGGTGTGCTGGGCGCGGGCGCAGGGACCACCGCTCCTGGCGCAGGGGTGGCCGAGGACACCGGCGCGAGCTCAAGGGACGGAGACGCGGGGACCGGCATACCTGGCGGAGTCTACCGCAAAGGGAGGGATTACCGTGTGTGACAACTCCGCGTCGGCGTGTCGCAGGGGGCGCGCGGCGAGCCTCCTCAGTTCGTTGATTCGAGCCGCAACCACACGTGAATTCCGTCGAACGACGCGCTCTCGACGTACCGCGAGCGGACCCACGCGAAGGCGGCCGGGCAGTGCTCCTCGAAGTCCTGGGCGGCGTCCTCGAAGCGCAGCAGGGGCGAACGGTCGAGCATCACGAACGCGGCGGGCGGGGACGCCTGGAGGCGGGCGAGGAGATCGCGCTCGTGCTCGTCACGCATGGCGACGATCACGCGCATCTGCTCCGGGGAGGGGCGCGCGCCGTCCTCGAAGCCGCCACCGAGCGCGGCGTCCGCATCGAGATCGTAGGCGTAGATGTAGGGCGTCGCGCTGCGGCGCTGCGCGAGGAAGAGCAGGTACGGGTCCATGCCGTACGTCTGCACGCGATCGTGCTCGCGCGTATGGCTCGCGAGGTGCGCGGCGGCGTCGCGCAGGCCCTTGGGGAAGAAGTCCAGGCGCTCGAACGGCGCGAGGCGCTCGGTGGACGCGAGGCTCGCGCCATCACGCAGCTCGGGCGGCGCGGGGTAGCCCTCGCTGTTCACGATGATCATCGCGCGCACGCCGAGCGCGGTCGCGAGCGCGCCCACCAAGAGCGTGGAGGCGAGGCGGGCGCGCCGCTCCGCGAGGACCCACGCCTGATGGGCGAGCGCGACGAGCACGAGCGAGGTCCCCGCGCACACCGGATGGAAGTGGTACTGGAAGCCCTTCGCCTGTATGCCGACCGACGCGAGACCGGCGAGCGGCATGACCACGAGCGCGAGCGCGCGCCGGGGCATCTTCTTCGTCACCACCAGCGCCGCCACCGCGAGCGCCGCCAGGACAGCGTAGGCCGCGGTCGCGCCGTGGCCCGGCATGCGCAGGATCTCGAGGAACGACCGCGGCCAGATGAACCGGTACATCGCGGGCACGTCGACGAACGAGATCCGAGCCCACGCCGACGCATCGCCGTAGCGCAGCAAGAAGCCGACCGGCGCGACCGCGCCCGCGACCGCGCCCGCCAGCAGCACCACGCTCCGCCGCAGGCGGCTCGGCGCGAGGTCGTCGAACGCGAGGGCCGCGAGCTGCCCGACCGTGAAGAGCACATACGTCGGCTTGCCAAACCACGGTATCGCCGACGCTGCGCCCGCGAGCGCGAGCAGCGCGAGGCCGCGGCGCGTCGCCTTCTCGCGCAGCAGCGACTGCGCCGTGATCTGGAGGCCCACCGAGACGAGCACGAACCAGTCGAAGAAGCTCTCGCGTTGCGCGGTGTCCCACCACCCGAACGCGATGTACTGCGCGGAGAGCACCACCCACGCCGCGGCGCCCAGCGAGAGCTCGCGGAGCAGGCGCTCCCAGCCGCGCTTGGCTTGCTCGTCGAGCGCCGCGAGGCAGCCTCCGGCGAATGCCGCCGCCAGCGCCGTCACCGTGAGGTCGAGGACGCGAAAGCGATGCTCGTCCGCGCCGCCGAGCGCGAGGGCGACGCGATGTACCATCGCGACGAGCGGCCCGTTCACGTCTCGGACGTCGCGGTAGAGGACCTCGCCCTGCGCCGACGCCCATGCGATGTACTGGAAGATCCCCTGATCCCGGCCCAGCGTCGCCCACGACGCACGCACGCTCGCGCTCCACACGGCGGCGAGCCCGGGGAGCGCGACCAGCATCCCGGGCGAAAGTGCGCGCAACGCACGGGGGAACGAGCCCATCGCGCCGCGACGCTACCACGTCTATGCATTCGTCGTGCCACAGTCCGGGGGCCTCAGGCCCGAGGCTCCAGGCCCGAGCCCGTTCGAAACGTTGCGCTCGACCGCGCGGGGCGTTCGGGGTCACAATCACTTTCGCAGAGCGCGAGCGCGCGGGCGGGGACGCAAGATCGGGTGGAGCGCATCACCTTGACTTGGTTGCCCCGAGAGCGACGCTAGGAGCCAGCCAAGCCATGACAGAACCGGTTCGTCGGTTGCCACTACCCCAGCAAGATCGTGCACGCGGATTCGCGGAGGCGCTCTCGAGCGCCCGCGGCAAGCACCTGCTCATCGCCCTCCGCGGGCACCCCGATCCCGACGGCATCGCGTCGGCGCTCGCGCAGGCGCACATCGCCCAGCGCCTCGGCGTCGGCAAGACCACCATCGGCTACTGCCACGAGCTGTCGCATCGCGAGAACCGCGCGCTGGTGAAGCTGCTCAACGTCGAGCTGCGGAAGATCAAGAGCGTCAACGACGTCGAGAAGGTCGACTTCCTCGGCTTCGTCGACGCGCACGACGTCGATCCCGATCTCGGTCACGCCGACAACATCGAGGTCCTCACCATCGTCGACCACCATCGCGCGCACATCCCGCCGAAGGCGCGGTTCGTCGATCTCCGGAACGACGTCGGGGCCACCGCCACCATCTTCGTCGAGTACCTCAGCGAGCTCTTCCCGCTCTCCGTCGACCAGGACGACGACCGCCGCGTCGCGACCGCGCTCATGCACGGGCTCGCCACCGACACCGACGACTTCTCGCTCGCGCGCGCCAACGATCTCCGCGCCGCCGCCCAGCTCGCCGACGTCTGCGATCGCGACCTCCTCCAGGACCTGTCGCGGCGCCTCATCGCGCCGAGCGCGATGGACGTCATCGCCCGCTCGCTCGCCTCGCTCTTCGTGCGCCGCAACTTCGCGATGGCCGGCGTCGGCTTCGTCGCCGAGAGCGAGCGCGACACCATCGCGCAGGCCGCCGACTTCCTCATCCGCCGTGAGGACATCGACACCGTCGTCGTCTACGGCATCGTCGGTGATCGCTTCATCGAGGGGTCGCTGCGCACGCACTCGCCGAGCGTCGATCCCGCGGTCTGGCTCGAGCAGGCCTTCGGGCACGACGAGCGCGGCAAGGCCTACGGCGGCGGCCGCCGCGACAAGGGCGGCTTCCGCATCCCCATCGGCTTCCTCGGCCGCGCCACCGATCGCGCGCAGCTCTGGGCGCTCGTCGAGCACGCGGCACGGCAGGCGCTGCTCAAGCAGCTCGGCGAGGAGAACTCACCCGGCATCACGCCGATGACGCTCCAGACCCACGCCGCCTCGCCGCCCGCACCCACCGCCTGAGCCCTCGAGGACGGCCATGCGCATCGCGTTCGTCGGGCTCCCGCTCGCGGCGCTGCTCCTGCGCGCGGACGGTCACGAGATCGTCTGGGCCGGGATCTGCCGCAAGGAGGCGGCCGGTACGCGTCGCCTCACGCGCGCGCTCGGCGCGGCGAACGTCGCGATGGTGCCCGATCTCGCAGACGCGCGCGTGCGCGAGAGCGTGCAGTCGCGCGCGCCCGATCTGCTGGTGAGCTGGTTCTGGACGCGCAAGGTGCCAGCGTCGTTCCGGGCCATCGCGCCGCGCGGCGCCATCGGCGTGCACCCCTCGCTGCTCCCCCGCCACCGCGGTCCCGACCCCTATTTCTGGGCCATCGATCGCGGCGACGCGATCACCGGCGTGACCGCGCACGAGCTCGAAGACGACTACGATACCGGCGCGATCCTCGCCGAACGCGAGCTGGCGATCGACCCGTCATGGAGCGCATGGCGTCTCGCGAAGCGTCTCGATCGGCCCTCGCTCGCGCTGCTGCGCCAGACGGTCCGCGCGTACGCCGACGGCAGACCGCCGGCCCCGATCGCGCAAGACGAGCGCCTCGCCACCGAGGCCCCGCAGCCGACCGACGACGATCTCGAGATCCGCTGGAACGAGCCGGCGGCCGCCATCGTTCGCCGTGTCCGCGCGGCGAGCCCGTGGCCCGGCGCGTTCACCGCGATCGGCGACGCCGACGTGGTGCTCACCGAGGTCCGCGCATCGGCGCAGGACCGACGTACGTTCGCGGCGCTCGAGCCGGGCGAAGCGATCGTCCGCAGCGACGGCATCGCCATCGTGCGCGCCGGCGACCACGCCGTCGAGCTCCTGCGCGGCCGCATCGAGGACGACGACGGCGACCGCGACCTCGACGCCGCCGCCCTCGCCGCCCTGGTGCGCCCCGGCTGACCGCGCCGCACCGCAAGCGCCGGGAGGTTGGACCCCTCACGGCCGCGCCGGAGACCAGAGACAGTCGAGGTCTGAGCTGTTTGCGGGAGCCTGCGCGTCCGACGAGCGACCGCCTCATGAAGAGAAAGGTGCGAGCGAAACGCACCTCTTGGGCTCATCGTTGTTCCAATGCTCGTGCGGCTTGGCCTACGATCGGCGCTCTCTCCGTTCCGAACGATCCGAGGAGCCCGGTGACCGATCCCATCACGACGTCCAAGAGCGCGCGCGAGTCTCTCGCCCGCGGACTGAATGCGCTGCAAGCCGATCCAAGCGTGCCTCCGGCCCTCGTCGAGCTCGCGGCTCCGATCGCGCAGGCCATGGGCGCTCTCCATCAGATCGAGCGCACGCAGCAGGTCGCGCCGCACGCCGACACCGCGCTCAATCACCTGCGCGGCGCGCTCGCGCAGCTCCAGGCGCAGCCCACGAACCATCCGGCGGTCGCCCAGGCGCTCGACGCCGTCGCGAGCTCGCTCAGCCTCGTGCATTCGCTGAGCCGGATGGCGAACGGTCCGCAGGGCGGGAACACTGCGCAGCCGCCCGGCCCGCTCCCGCAGCCGCAGCAGGTCGCTCCGCCTCCGCAGGCCGCTCCGCCTCCGCAGGCCGCGCCCTCGCAGCCGCAGGTCGCGCCCAAGACGCAGGCGATGGCGCAGAAGGCGCCGGTCGCGCAGCAGCCGCCGCCGCCGCAGCCCTCGCTGCAGCAGGCCCCTCCGCTGCAGCAGGCCCCGCAGCCGCAGCGCATGTCGAACCCGCAGCCGTCGTTCCCGCAGGGTTCGCCCTCGGGTGGGCAGCCGCAGATGATCGCGCGCGACCCCTTCGCCGCGCCGGCCGGACCGCCCGGAGGCATGCCGCCCGGAGGCGTACAGATGCCGCCAGGCGTCCCGCCCGCCACGCCCAGCATGCCCGTGCCCGCGCCGCCTGCCGGCAACCTCCAGCTCGTCAACGCCGACCTCGGCGCGCACAGCCCCACGAACTTCTTCAAGGGCCTCTCCGGCAACGACATCATCGACCACGGCGGCCTGTTCGTGTCGACGTACGTGCTGCCGAAGATCGGCCACCCGGTCCGCCTCAAGGTGTCGCTCCCGGGCGGCTACGAGTTCGAGGCGAATGCGGTCGTGAAGTGGACGCGCGAGGACGGCGGCGGCGACGCGCCCCCTGGCTTCGGCGCCCAGTTCACGCAGATCACGAACGAAGCGCGACAGCTCGTCTACCGCTACGTCCGCAACCGCGAGCCGATGTTCTACGACGACCTCTGAGGAGTCGCGCGATGCCGCTGTACGAGCGCCTCTTCCCGCGCTGGAAACCGAAGCGCGAGCTCCGGCCCCAGGGCCGCGGGGACGGCTGGGGCGCACGCATCACCTGGCTCGGCACCGCCGGCTTCGTGATCGAGTCGTCCGAGACGACGCTGCTGATCGATCCGTTCGTCACGCGCCCCGGCTTCCGCCGCATCGCGAGCCGGATGGTGCCGGACGACCTCGCGATCGCGCGCCACGTGCCGAGCAACGTCGATGCCGTGCTGTGCGGGCACAGCCACTTCGATCACGTCGCGGACGCGCCGCGCATCGCCAAGCACACGCGAGCGAAGCTCGTGGGCTCGGCCTCCACCTGCGCGTGGGGCCGCACCGAGGGCCTCCCCGAGAGCCAGCTCGTGCAGATCCCGGAGAGCGGCGCCCTCGTGCGCTTCGGCGACATCGAGGTGCGCTTCGTCCCGAGCCGCCACGGCAAGATCGCGTTCGGCCGCGTGCCCCTCCAGGGTGAGGTCCGCACCACGCCGCGCCAGCCGGGACGCCTCTGGCACTACCGGATGGGCGGCGCGTTCGGGCTGCTCATCAAGGCGCCGGGCGTCTCGATCTATCACAACGGCAGCGCCGACCTCATCGACGCCGAGCTCGACGGCGAGCGCGCCGACGTCCTCCTCTGCGGCCTCGCAGGTCGCAAGGGCACCGAGAACTACGTCGGTCGGCTGGTGGGCGCGCTCGCGCCGAAGCTCGTCGTCCCGACCCACCACGACGCGTTCTTCGCGCCGCTCGAGCGCGGGCTCCACCTCCTGCCGGGAATCGATCTCGAGGGCTTCGTGTCCGAGGTCTTTCTGCGCACGCCCGGCGCCGCGGTGATCACGCCGGACTACCACGAACCGATCTGCGTGCCGCCGAACGACGCGCGCGGCGCCGTGCTCGCAGCAGGCTGAGCGAGGGATGACGCGGCTGAGTAGAGCGCTCCGCGCGCTGGCCGCCCTGGTGACGCTCGTGCTGGTGCTCGGCGCGTCTGCACCGGCGCGCGCGGTGAGCGACCCGACGCTCTCCTGGTACACGATCGAGACCCCGCACTTTCGCATCACGTACCACTCGGGGATCGAGCCGGTCGCGCAGCACGTCGCGAACGTGTGCGAGGGGATCTACGCGACGATGAGCGCGGCGGTCGGGTGGACCCCGGGCGAGCCCACCGAGATCATCCTCTCCGACTTCAGCGAGTCCGCGAACGGCTCGGCCGGCGCGCTGCCCTTCAGCGCCATCCGCCTGATCGTCACCGCGCCCGAGGACATGTCGCCGCTCGGCGACGTCGACGACTGGTTCCTCGAGCTCGTCACCCACGAGTACACGCACATCCTGCACACCGATCACATCCGTGGCATCCCCGCGCTCGTGAACGCGGTGGTCGGCAAGACGCTGGCGCCGAACCAGGTCCAGCCGCGCTGGATCCTCGAGGGCCTCGGCGTCTACATGGAGAGCGCGCGCACCAGTGCCGGCCGCCTCCGCAACTCGCAGTGGGACATGTTCATGCGCGCCGACGTCCTCGGCGACAACGTGGCCACCATCGATCAGCTCTCGAACAGCGTGCGCCGCTGGCCGCAGGGAAATCTCTACTACCTCTACGGCTCGTACTTCACGGACTGGATCGCCGACACCTACGGCGAAGAGGCGCTCCGCAAGATGGCGGACGACTACGGCAAGCAGCTCATCCCGTGGGGCTTCAACCGCTCGATCCGGCGCGCCACCGGCAAGACGTTCCTCGAGCTGTACGACCCGTGGGTCGAGAGCATGCGCACGCAGTACGGCGCGCAGGCCGCCGAGGTCCGCAAGAACGGCGTACGCGAGGGCACGCGCCTCACGACGGCCGGCCAGATCGCGCGCTATCCGCGCTGGATCCCGAAGAACGCGTGGCCCGAGTACGCCGGCGGCCTCCTCTACTACCGCGACGATCAGCACTCGCGCGCCGGCCTGGTCGCGCTGCCCGTCCAGCGGGACGGGAAGGGCGCGGTCGTCGCCGCGAAGGAGTCGGAGAAGCGCAGCGAGCACGTGGCGCGGACCATCGGCGAGACGGTGTCGAGCTTCCAGCCCAACGGCGGCGTGGTGTTCGGTACGCAGGAGATCGCGAAGAACGTGTTCCTCTTCGAGGACCTCGAGCGCATGGAGCCGGGCAAGCGCAGCTCCTTCGGTACGCAGGACGGCGGGCGCACCCTGATCACCAAGGGCCTCCGCGCATCCGACCCGTCGGTCTCGCCCGACGGCCGGCGCGTAGTCTACACCATCAACGGCTCGAGCACGCGTTCCATCCACGTCGCCGATCTCACCAGCACCGGCCTCGAGAACGCGCGGCCGCTCGTCTCGACGGCGTTCTTCGAGCAGTCGTTCACGCCCCGTTGGTCACCCGACGGGACGCACATCGCCTACAGCGTCTGGAAGCGCGGCGGCTACCGGGACATCCGCTACGTCGACGTCGAGACCGGCACCTACCGCGACATCACCTTCGATCGCGCGGTCGACGGCTCGCCCAGCTTCTCCGCCGACGGCCGCTGGCTCTACTTCCACTCCGACCGCACCGGCATCCCCAACGTCTACGCCTGGGAGGTCGGGACCGATCGCTTCAAGCAGGTGACGAACGTGCTGACCGGCGCCTACATGCCGGAGCCCTCGCCGGACGGAAAGACGCTCGCGTACGTCGGCTACACGACCGCAGGCTTCGATCTCTTCGCGATGCCGATCGACGAGAGCGCGTGGACCGAAGCCACGCCGTACGTCGACCAGCGCCCCGTCGCGGCGACCATCCCGACGAAGACCTGGCCCGCGAAGAAGTACAGCCCGTGGCGCACGCTGATCCCGCGCCGCTACGGCATCCAGATCACCGAAGGCAGCTTCGGGCGCTCGGTGATCATGACCGCGCAGCAGGCCGACCTCACCGGCTTCCACTCGGTCGCCGTGCAGTCGATCACCGAGCTGGAGAAGCCGGAGCTGCAAGGCTCGATCGGCTACACCTACGCACGCCTCCCGTTCGACGCGAGCTTCCAGATCCTGCGGTCGATCACGCCGCGCGTGGGCTTCGGGCTCGGTCAGTACCGGCCGATCTTCGTGCAGGAGGTGACCGCGTTCGGGACCTCGATCGCGTACACGCAGGCGAACGCCTACGACACGCGCTCGTACATCGCTTCGTACAGCGTGGGTCGGACCGGCGCGAAGCTCGACATCCCTGCCGACAAGATCGATCCCTACGAGACCCCCGCCTACCCGGTGCGCGGCCTCACGACCTCGATGCATCTCGGGTATTCGTACTCGAACGCCGAGCGCTATCTCTACAGCGTCGGCGCCGAGCGCGGCTTCTCGCTCGGCCTCGCATTCGACCTCACGGATCCGCGGCTCGGGAGCGACTTCACGGGGTTCGTCACGAACGGCGATCTCTCGGTCTACTACCTGATGCCGTGGCTCAAGCATCACTCGGTGGCGCTGCACGCGGGCGCCGGGACGAGCGGCGGGCAGTTCCCGGGACGCGGGGCGTTCTACGTGGGCAGCTTCGTGGAGCTGCCGGTGGTCGACACCGTGCGCAACGTGCTCATCCAGGGCGGGATCACCCTGCGCGGGTATCCGCCGGTGATCGAGGCCGGGCGCAGCTACACGCTCGGCAACATCGAGTACCGGTTCCCGATCGTGAACGTCGATCGCGGGCCGTCGACGCTGCCGTTCTTCCTGAATCGCGTCACGGGCAACGTCTTCTTCGACTACGGCAGCGCGTTCGATCAGTTCACGGACGCGCATTTCAAGAGCGGGACGGGCGCGGAGCTCTGGTTCGACACGACGCTCGGCTACATCGCCGCGTTCACATTCCGCATCGGGTATGCGCGGGGCCTCGCGTCGGGCGGGATCGACAAGACGTACTTCGTGGCCGCCGTCCCGTACTGAAGAAGCCGACAGCTAACTTGGCCCGGCGCCGCGCGGCGTGCTGCCTTGCACGTCATGCGTACGTGCCTCATCTCCGGGTTTCTCGTCTCCGTCGCCCTCTCCGGCTGCGCGCTGGCCAGCCAGTCCAAGCCGGCGCGCGCGCAGGAGACAGCCCTTGAGCTGAACCTCAACGCGCGCTTCGGGCGCATGGAGCTCGCGGCCGAGCACGTCGCCGAGCCGGCGCGGGCCGCGTTCTTCGACAAGCGGCGCGGCTGGGGCACCAGCATCCGCGTGGCCGACTACGACATGACCGGGCTGCGCATGCTCAAGAATGACGAAGACTGCGAGACCACCGTGCGCGTCGCCTGGTTCCGCGCCGCGGAGAACGAGCTCCACACGACGACGGTCAAACAGAAGTGGCACGACTTCAAGGGCTCCTGGAAGCTCACCGAGGAGACGCGTGCCGACGGCGACGTCGGCCTGCTCGGCGAGCCGCCGGTGGCGAGCGTGGCGCCGACGCCGGGTGCGCGCCGCCCGCAGTTCCAGAGCATCACGCTCGGCACGGGCAACACGACGAACCTCGGCGTCACCGACCTCCCGCCCGCGACGCCCCCGCCCCCGGTCCAGATGCAGGACCCGGGCGCGGAATACCCCAAGCGATGAAGCTGACGGCTGACGGCTGACAGCTGACAGTCGGCGCGAGAAGAGCTCCGCGCTGTCAGCTAGCCAGCCTCATTCCTCGGCCGCGCGCGTCGGCTTCGGCGGCGCCGACTTCTTCGCGGTCGTCTTCTTGGCGGCCGTCTTCTTCGGCGCGTTGACGGCGCGGAGGCGCTTGAGGCGTGCCTTCTTTTTGACCTGGCCCTTGCGGCGGGTCATTTTCTGCGACTTGCGGCGGTCGAACTTACCCATGGCCGCGCAGAGAACCGCGGTTCGCCTCTCACGTCAAGGACGCGATCAGCCCGCAGATTCGGCGACCGCGTCTTCGCGGCTACGGACCTCGAGGCGAT
This sequence comes from Polyangiaceae bacterium, assembly GCA_043732195.1. Taxonomy (GTDB): domain Bacteria; phylum Myxococcota_A; class Polyangia; order Polyangiales; family Polyangiaceae; genus Labilithrix. Next base: position 61 of record JAYTHX010000281.1, on the reverse strand, counting down.
AACGGCTGTTGATCGTCTCGATGTAGAAGACCTCGCGGCCCGCCAGGCGCAGGACGCGCTT
>JAYTHX010000280.1:0-13441 GCA_043732195.1 Polyangiaceae bacterium | reverse complement strand
ACGTGACCGGCACGTTCACGCTGCTCGATGTCGCGCGCCGCGCCTGGACCGACCGCTACGCCAGCACGCGCTTCGTGCACGTGTCGACGGACGAGGTCTTCGGCGCGCTCGGCGAGACCGGCGCGTTCGACGAGACCACCGCGTACGCGCCGAACTCGCCCTACGCGGCGTCGAAGGCTTCCTCCGACCTGATCGCGCGCTCGTACTTCAAGACCTACGGCCTGCCGGTCATCATCACGAACTGCTGCAACAATTACGGGCCGTACCAGCTGCCCGAGAAGCTGCTCCCGCTGATGATCACGAACGCCGCCGAGGGCAAGAAGCTCCCGGTCTACGGCGAGGGCAAGCAGGTCCGCGAGTGGCTCCACGTCGAGGACCACTGCCTCGCGCTGTGGCGCGCGCTGACCGCCGGCAAGGTCGGCGAGAGCTACGTCTTCGGCAGCGGTGAGGAGACCTCGAACCTGCGGATGGTGGAGATCCTCGCGGACGTCGTCGACGACGAGCTCGCTCGGCCCCGCGGCACGGCCCGCGCGCTCATGGAGTTCGTGCCCGATCGCAAGGGCCACGACTTCCGATACGCCATCGACAGCAGCAAGGCGAAGCGCGAGCTCGGCTGGGAGAAGTCGAAGGGCCTCGAGCAGCAGCTCGTGCAGACGGTGCGCTGGTACCTCGCGAACGCCGACTGGCGGAAGGCCGTGAAGACCGAGGAGCACGAGCGCTTCCAGGCCTCCTATTACGACGCGGAGAAGAAGAGCCGATGAAGGGCATCATCCTCGCTGGCGGAGCCGGCACGCGCCTCTACCCGATGACGCACGGCGTGAGCAAGCAGCTGCTCCCCGTCTACGACAAGCCGATGATCTACTACCCGCTGAGCACGCTGATGCTCGGCGGGATCCGCGAGATCCTCGTGATCACCACGCCGCGCGACAAGCGCGCCTTCCAGGACACGCTCGGCGACGGCTCGCAGTGGGGCCTCTCGCTCACGTTCATCGAGCAAACCGCGCCGCGCGGCCTCGCCGATGCCTTCATCCTCGGCGCCGACTTCATCGGCACCGACAAGGTGGCGCTCGTCCTCGGTGACAATCTCTTCTACGGAATGGGCCTCACCACCCTCTTCGAGAACGCCGCGAGCCTCGAGAGCGGCGCGCGCATCTTCGGCTATTACGTGAAGGACCCGACCGAGTACGGGGTCGTGGAGTTCACGCCCGACGGGACGGTGGTCTCGCTCGAGGAGAAGCCGAAGCAGCCGAGGTCGAACTACGCGATCCCGGGGCTCTATTTCTACGACAACCGGGTCGTCGAGATCGCGCGCAACGTGACGCCGTCGGCACGCGGTGAGATCGAGATCACGGACGTGAATCGCGCTTACCTGGAGCGCGGCGAGCTGAAGCTCTCGGTGCTTGGTCGCGGCACCGCCTGGCTCGACACCGGCTCGCCGGACGCGCTCCTCCAGGCGAGCCACTTCATCCAGACCGTCGAGACCCGGCAAGGCCTCAAGATCGGCTGCCTCGAGGAGATCGCGTTCCGCAAAGGATTCATCGATATCGAGCAGCTCGCCGAGCAGGGGCGAAAGCTCGAGAAGACCGAATACGGTCGATACGTCCTCGCCCTCGCGAGCGAGCTCCGATGACGACGGCGCCCCTGACCGCGGAGTCGATCCAGCGCGCCATCGCCGAGGATGGCTGCATCGTGGTTCCGGGCGTCCTGTCGCCCGAGTTCATCGTGCGCGCGCGCCGTGAGCTCGAGACGGCGATCGGCCGTGAGGCGGAGTATCACGGCGGTACGTCCTACCAGGACTACGGCATGGTCCTGGTGTGCTCGACCTACGGCGGGGCTTTCCTCGACCTGTTCGACAACGAGCAGCTGCTCTTGCCGTTCAATACCGTTCTCGGGCCCGGCAACATCGTCTACGCGTACACGTCGTCCTCGATGCCTCCCGGCAAGACGAACTACTCGCGCCGCATTCACCGCGACTGCCCGCGGATGATCCCGGGTTATCCGACGAACATGGGCGCGACCATCCTCCTCGATGACTTCACCGAGGAGAACGGCGCGACCTGGTACCTGCCGGGCTCGCATCGGCGGGCCACGGCCCCTTCCGAGGAGGAGTTCACGCGCGATGCGAAGCGCCTGGTCGCGCCCGCTGGCACGGTGTTCTTCTTCGACGCGCTGCTCTGGCACGCGGGCGGAGAGAACCGCTCGCCTTCGTGGCGTCACGCCCTGACGCTCAACATGTGCCGACCCTTCATGAAACAGCGGATCGACCTGCCGCGGATCATGTCGAACATGGATCTCGGCGGCGTCTCGAACGTCGCGCTGCAGAAGCTCGGTTTCCTCGCGCAGGTCCCGGCTTCGCTCGACGAGTACTACGCGCCGCCCGAGCAGCGCAAATATCGACAATCGGTGGAGTGAGTGATGAGCGACAAATACAACGAAGTCATCAAGGCAAATATCGCGGTTCACTCGAAGCTGGCCACGCTCTATGCGAAGACCGAGCCGCACTTCCGGCCCGAGAACCTCGCGATCGTCGATGGTGTGCTGAAGCAGCTCGTCGCGGAGACCAAGGCAAAGCAGCTGCTCGACCTGGGCTGCGGCACCGGCTTCATGATCGATCTCGCGAAGCACCACGTCGGTCGGATCGTCGGCGTCGACGTCACGCGCGCGATGCTCGATCAGGTCGACAAGACCGGCCCGGCGACGATCGAGCTCCACGAGCACGACACCGGATCTTTCCCCGCGGAGCCCGGCACGTTCGACCTGGTCACTGCCTACTCGTTCCTCCATCACCTCTACGACATCGCTCCGACGTGCGGGACCGCCGCAAAGGCGCTGCGCAAGGGCGGGAAGTTCTACGCGGACCTCGACCCGAACTTCTACTTCTGGGAAGCGATCAAGGAGCTCGAGGGCCATGCCGGCAAGGACGGCTACGACCCGATCGTGAAGCGCGAGATCGACGCCGTCGCCCACAAGGACGATCAGATGAACGAGGAATACGGCATCCCCACCGCGGTCTTCAACGACGCGGAGTACGGCAAGGACGTCGCCGGCGGGTTCAAGGAGGGCGAGGTCAAGGAGATCCTCCTGAAGGCGGGCTTCACCGACGTGAAGTTCACGTACTACTGGTACCTGGGCCAGGCCTCGGTGGTGAATGACCCGAGCCAGCCCAAGGAGGCGAACCTCGTGGATGCGGCGAAGGTCGACGCCGTGCTCAAGACGGTGATGCCCCTCTCGCGGCACCTTTACAAGTACCTGGGCTTCGTCGCGACGAAGTAGCGCCAGATCGAGGCGGCCGGTGAACGGCTACGCTGTTCACCGGTCGGTCGAAAGCGCGACACTGTGCGGCCAAACGCATGAGCGAAAACCCAGACGCTCTGGGCTAGTTCCGACGCTTGCGACTCGCCTCCCATAGCGATGACCCGAGCCATTTCTCGGGTCGCTCTCGCCCTTAGCGGCTGGCCGACGGAGCCTTGCCCATGCTGCGGTCGACCTCACGCCACAGCACGAACCTACCCTGAGGATCAACGGTCCCCATGGGGATGTAATCCACGGTCGGGAACTCCGCTGCCCACGTGGACCGCTCAGCGGCCAAGTTGTTGATGACCGTCCGCTCCTCTGCCGAAGGCTTGAGAGTCACTTGGACTTCACACACCTTGGCTCGACAACTCACGCGTATGTCTGAAAAGGAATTGCCCGAGGTGGTGGGCAGTCGCCCTCGTATCTCAGTCGCCGTCGCCACGTCGGCATTAGTCTCCTTGGTCGTGGACAATATCGCGAGCAATCTCTGCGCGGCAGCCACGTTCTCCGCGTTGGCCAGACGTGCTATCTCACCGATACTCACCTGTTGGCTCGGCATCGGGGTGGGGCGTGCGGTTAGTGCGCGCGCTGAGGACTCCGGACTAGGATTTGAGGCTGATAGGTCCGGTGTCGACTTGCTGCATCCAGTCGCGACAAAAAAATGGCAGCCATCGCGAACAGTTCACGTGAAATCAATCTCTCAGAAATCATACTCATATGCGTAGTTCACAACTGATTGATTTGAATACAGTTGGGCCAGGAGCACGGCGTAGCCGCCCACGGGAAGGGTTTGAGAGAGTGGCATCTGTGGACTGGTCGCCAGTGTGAGCGGCGTCGCAGTAACATAGACGCCCAGGTACGAAAATATGGTGAGCGCGACGTACGGACTGCCGGTGGTCACGATGTATCCAGTGATTGTGGTGCTCGTTGCGCGCACTTCCGTCGGGAGCGGCATGTTCCAGAACGCAAAGTTTGCGCCCAAGCAGCTGGTCGTCGCAAGATAAATGCTGCCATTGCCGGCGTTGGCGGTGGAGTTGGTATTGCCGAGCGTGTTGAAGCACGCTTCCCCGTCGAGAAGAGTAGTCGCGCCTTGTGTTGTTGTAGGGAATCCGGTCACCGCAGGAATTCGAGCGGATCGCGTAGCGGCAGCCTCGCCAGAGAAGAACGACGTCGCGGCAATAGCGGCAAACGTCAGTGCAATTACGGAGCGCTTCATGTTGTGATTGCCTCGTGGAGTCAGGGTTGTGGATTCGAGCGTGGGTTTTGATGTTGGCTTTGCAAATTCGTCCTGCGAGCGGAGACTCGTCAATATCTGTTTGTGAGAACTAAATTTTGGCTGTTCAGCAGGTTTTTTGTCGAGAGCGAAGTCGCTGTTTTTTTTCTCCTTTCCGCGCTTTCCCCTGTTGCGCCGTGTCGGCCGGACACTTTTCGTCCGCCCTGGGTGGGTTGCGTGCCCCTCGCTGCCGTGCATTGGGATTGCCGGAGACCGGTCGTCGTGGGCTCGCATCGAAGTTGCGCATCGCGACACGCGCGGAGCATGCGGAGCATGCGGAAGTGCCTCTTGCTAGGGAAGCGTGCGGCGCTCGGACGCGAGCGCGCCCATGTAGATCTCCGCGAGGCGCTCGCCATCGAGCACGAACTCGTCGCGGTGCGTGCCTTCCACCAGGAACCCCACCGCCTTGTAGGCCGCGATCGCGGCAGCGTTCCGCCCGTGCACCGTGAGCCAGACCTTGTGCAGGCCGAGGTCGCCGAATGCGAGCTCGAGCGCGAGCTGCACCGCCGACTTGCCCACGCCTCGTGACCTCGCGGACGTTTCGCCCACGTAGATCGAGAGCCGAGCTCTCGATACGTGCCGATCGATCTGATCGAGGACGACGTTACCCACATGTTGGCCGTCCGAGAGGATCGCTCTGGCCTCGATGGTGTCGTCGCCTGCGGCGCGGTCCAACCACTGCGCCGTCTTCTCGGCGGTGGGCTCCGAGCGCAGGCCGAGGTTCTTGCTCACGGTGGGGTCGAGCATCCAGCGCAGCATCGCGTCCGCATGCGCAGGAGTGAGCGGGCCGAGGGTCACCATCTCGCGATCATAAGTCAGGTGGGATCGAAGAGGCGGCTGGTACGCCGCTCTACCGGTCTGGACCGCTCGGCAGGGAGTCGGGGGTAACGCTGACCGTCACGTCGTCGAACGCGATGCAATCCCCCGCGGCGAGCGACGCGTCATGGCCCGTCACTGCGCCGAGGCTGATGGTCACGGTGGTCTCACCCCGCGGTGTCCATATTCCTCGGTCCGAGCGTCCGCGGTTCCAGTCGCGGCCTGATGCCGAGGCTCCTCCGAGGAGGTCACGGACGTGCGGCTCGTCGACGGCGGCGATGAACATCGACGTCGCGAGAACGGTCGACGCCTCGTTGCCTACGACCAACTTGGCGAACGAGTCGATCTCGTACACCCCGCTTACGAGCTGCGGAAGGACGATGTCGCGGCTCATGTACAGCACGGACACGGTCTTCGTTGCGCACAGCATGCATCCGCTACCCGTGCGGCCCGGCACCGTGGTCACCACGGCGTTCGTCGCGACCCACGACGCGCACTCGCCGGATCCCTCGAAGTCCGTGTGCAGGAGCACCGGGGAGGCGCCGACTCCTGCGTCGTGCAGCTCGCCCCCATCCGATGTGAGACCGTTTGCGCTCCCGCCTACGGAGAGATGCTCGCCGACGGCTCCGCACGCCGACATGGTCACGGACGATGCGATGACGGCGAAGCCGATCACATTAGGGAAACTCATGATGTCGGTTCCTTCGAGAACGTGGGCCAGTACGACTCTTGGTGGCCGACCGGAACACGTTTTCGCAGCACTTCACCGAGGTGAAGTGGAAGCGCCGCACGAAGCGCGCACGCGCGCCGCGAGCGGTCCTTCTGGATATCTAGCGATGAACGCGACCGCGGCCACCCGTGCCCCGTCGAGATCTTTCAGCTGGCACATGGCGAACACCCGATCGGCCGCTCGCTCGGGCTCGAGAACGCTCGAAGGAAATCGTCGCGCGTGTTCGTCCAACAGGCGGAGGGAGCGATCGCCATCGCCACCGGCGAGCGCTGCGTGGGCTTCGCGCAGGAGCAGCGCCTCCGCCTCCAAAGACGGCTCAGGTCGAGCCTCCGCCGACTCCGGCGACGTCGCGGTGTCGATTGCGCGCGAGCTCGTGGCCGCAGGGCGCGCGGGCGTGGGCGCGGTCGGCGCGGCGACGACCGGGACTCTGGCGAGCTCGACAGACTCGTCGGTCTGCCCGACCGGTGCGATGCTCGCCACGGGGGCAGGCGGGAGCGGACGCGGAGGCGCGCGGGTCGCAAGAGGCGAGGTCGCCTCGCGCCCCGAAGCGATGGTTACGGCCACGCTCCCGCCGATCGCTCCGACGACCACGGCTACCCCAGCCACCTTCGCAGCCAGAGCTACGGTCCAGCCGGCACCGATGCCGCCTGCCGTTTTCGCCGAGGTGGTGGCTGCCGCGGTCGTCGTCGCGATCACCGTGGCCGTCGCGAGCCTCGCGAGCCTCGCGAGCACGCGCTCGCGGAGCGCCGTACGTTGCTCGGCGTCCAGCGGTACTCCCGCCCTCCCTCGCGCGATCAAGTGACGGGTCTGTTCGCTGAGCTCACTCATGACGTCGTCGTCCTGCCTGCTACAGCGGTTCGCCGCCTCATCGAGGCCGCGGCACGTTCGAAGTCGATACGCGCAGCCCGCAGCCGCGCGTAGATGGTCTTGACGTCGAGGCCTGTCGCTCGTGCAATCTCCGCCGGAGACATCTGTTCGAGCTCGGCCATCACGAACACCACGCGCTTGTCGCCCTCGAGAGGCTCGAGCAATGTGTCGATCACTCGAGACGCCTCGGCGCGCTCGAGCGCTCGCTCGGGGTTGTTGGCGACGAGCGGATCGACCAGCGTATCGGGGTCCGTGGGACCGGCATCGTGGTGCGGGCTCTTCCTGCGTAGCGCCCGCTTGTGTTCCCGCACGGCGTTGAGCAGGATCGAGAAGAGCCACGTCTTCGTGGACGACCGACCTTCGAACTCAGCAAGTCGCCGATGGACCACGAGGAAGACTTGCTGCACGACATCGTCCAAGGATCCCTCGTCGACTCCCAGTCGTCGCGCGCTGCGCCACACGAAGTCCACCTGGGCCTCGTAGAGGTCATCGAACGAGGGGCGGCCGCCAGCGATCGCGTCGGCTCGCGCCACATCTGCCGGTCTCGATTTCGCCACGATCACGGTTCGTGGATGAGTGGCCGCGCCCGGTTCGATTCGCACTAAAAGTGCAACTCCGCCCCGAGAGCCACCCGAATTGCGGTCGGCGACGGCCGGAAAACGGCCTCGGTCGCGTCGATCTCGAACACTGGACGACTGAGCGGCGCCAGGAGGTCGACGGCGAAGCGCAGCGTCGCTCGCGAGGAGAGGCGGGCCCGCCCCAGCGCGCCGACCGAGGCGACGCCGAAGATAGCGGTCGCATTGCGCGGCTCGTTCGGCCCGAAGCCGCGAGCCGAGAGCCACCGCGCATGGATCCCCGCACAGGGCCCGAGGTCGAACCGAGCATCGAAGATCTCGTAGCATCCGCGCGCGCCCAGCTCCGTCAGCCGGACATCGGCGCCCGCGCCAGGCCTCGCCGGGGCCGTAGCGCGCGCCGCAGCGAGCAGGGCGGCTCCGACCTCGAGATTGACACGGCGCGGATTGAAGCCCATCGCAAGCTCCCCTCCGAACGTCGGTGCGGGCAAGGATGCGACGTCCAGGCGTCCCGCCGCCGCAAGGAACAAGGACCGCCGGCGCGTCGTCTCGCCGACGGGTACGAGGGCCTCGGCGCTGCTGGATAGCGGCGGCGGCAGCGTCCGTGTCGGCGCGGGGGTCGTCGGAGCTTGAGCTCCTGGCTCGACGGCCAGCGCCACCATGAGGATCACTGCCTCCGAGACGGCATCGCAGGACTCGCCCTCGACACGCCTCGACGCGCGCTGCCCGGTCGTCTCGAGGTCGACGTCCGCATGGGCGGCACCTTTCTCGGATCGCGTCAGGGTGGCTCGTGCGCGCAGGGTGTGGCGAGCGCGTCCGTTGCCACCTATCAGGCCCGCAATGCGCGCTTCGACCTGCGCGCGTGAGGGACATCCCTCCGGTGCTGCCCACTCGAGCGAGTAGACGGGCTCGTCGGCGCGGGCAACGCCGGCCGCGCTGGAGATGAGCACGATGCACAACGCTCGTGCAGACCTAGGGATCATCGGAGCAGGAGGCTACCCACTCGACGACCGGATCGCCACCGCGAGGCAGCTCGTCCCGAACGGAACTCCGTGGCCGCTCTTGATGCGCGCCAGCTCCGGAGCCAGGAGGCCCTCCATCACGCGCCTCGCCAGCGGCGACGGCGCGTGCTGCTTGGCGAGGTTCGCGTTGACCTCGCCGTGGCTGCGACGGAGCAGCCGGTGCGGCACGCTGCGCATCAGGAACACCGGGACCGTGAGCGGCGCGAAGAAGTAGGTCTGGAACTTCACCTCGAAGGAGCAGCGCTCGAGCAGTGTCGAGAGGCGCTGAAGCGTGTACCGGCGATGGTGGCCTGCCAGGTCGTCCTCGGAGGACCACAGCCACTCGTAGGCCGGGACCGTCACGCACAGCACACCCTTCGGGCGAAGGACGCGGTGCACCTCTCGGAGGATCGCCTCGTCGTCCGCGATGTGCTCCACGACGTCGAACGCCCCCGCTGCGGCGAACGAACCGTCGGCGAAGCACGCCTCTTCGAGCGTGGCATTGACCACGCTCCGAAGGCCTCGCCGGCGCGCGTTGTGCGCGCCGTCTGCGCCGGGCTCCAGCAGTACGGTCCGAAGGCCGTGACTCTCCAGCGCCTTGCTCACGGCGCCGTTGCCGCCGCCGACGTCGAGGAACGGACCGTCGATGCCGAAGCCATCGAGCGCGGCGGTAATGCAGGCGTTGCGATGCGCGAACCAGAACGACTCGTCCTCCAGGCGAAAGCACGTCTCGTGGCCGTCGTCCGGGAAGCTGAGGGCCTCGGGGCCCGCCCCGCGCGCTCGCCAGATCCCGTCGTCATCGCACGCGAGCGCGGAGCTGAGCTGCGAGAGATCGAACGGAGCGCTCATCGGGATGCGGCGCATGATAGAGGAAGCCCGGCGGTGTTGCGAAAGGCGTAGCGTTTCGCCGCGCATGCGCGAGTGCTGGTCGGCCCGCTTTCGCCTGCTAGCGTTCAAGCGTGGACGACAAGCGCTTCAACGCCTTCCTGCGCTCCGTTCTCGCGCTGTCGCTCGCGACGCCTGCGGGGATCATGGTCGCGTGCAGCTCGAAGGACCTCTTCCCGCCGGTCAGCCGCGATCAGCCCGATGCCACGACGGGCTCGGGGACCGACGCAGGAGACGCGGCTGCCATCCTCGACGCCACGTGCGTCGTGCCCGAAGCCGGGACCTATCCGCCCGGCGCGTGGGAAGGAGGTTTGTGGGAAGGTAGCTACTGGCCGCCGGCTCCGGACTCCTACCTCCACTACCCCGACGCGTCGGGGTGCGGGCGCGCGATTTTGCCCGTCACGTCCGAGCGCTGCGTCGACTACAAGCAGTTCCCTTGCTGCGCTCCGCCGGTCCTGCCGCTCCCTTACACGGGTGGCGGTTACCCGCTCGCCGCATGCCGCCGCCCATTGCGAGGACACACCGAAACGTCCGCTCCTCGGCTGTAGCGCCACCACCGAGGTTGCCGGCGCGGCTTCCAGCTCACCGATCCTCGTCTGCGACTACCGCGCGAGCGACCCCTCGACACAGTGTGGCTGCGTGGAGCTCCCTCCCATCACCGAGAGGAATCCGTGTGGCTGGAGCGCGCAGCTGCCGTGCGGAATCGTCCCGCCCGACGCAGCCGCTGGACTGCCGTTGGACGCCACGGTCTGCGACCTCTGCTACGGCGGCGAGGACGCAGGCATCTACCGCGTACCGAACTTGTGCAGGACGGGCCGGGGCCCCGACGGTCTCTTCATCGCGTGTCAGGGACTGGGTTGTCCAGGACGGCGTCCGGCCGGGCTGGAGGGGGCCGCTCCTGCGCAAGGCACGCCGGTTGGCGCCTGGCTCGCGGACGCAGCGCACCTCGAGGCGGCATCGGTCGATGCCTTCGCGCTGCTCGCCGCGGAGCTACGCCTGCACGAGGGGCCCTCCGCTTTGATCGCGCGCGCACATCGCGCGGAGGACGACGAGACCCGGCATGCGAGGATGACGGCCAAGCTGGCCCGCCGCCTCGGCGCGAGCGAAGGAGAGTGGGCGGGGCCAGTTCGCCGCGCCGACGTCGGCCGGAGGACGCTCGAGGAGATCGCGCTCGAGAATGCGGTCGAAGGCTGCGTGAACGAGACCTTCGCCGCGGTGCTCGCGATGTGGCAAGCGGAGCACGCGAAGGACGAGGCGGTGCGCGACACGATGCGGGTCATCGCCGAGGACGAAGCGCGCCACGCCGCGCTCGCGTGGTCCGTGCTCGCGTGGGTCCAGCCGCGCCTGTCGCCCGACGCAGCGACACGCGTCGACGAAGCGCTGCGCACGGAGCTCGCCATGCTCGTACGCGCGAGCGTTGAGCGGGCTCCGCCCGCGCTCGTGGCGGCAGGTATCCTGCCGGACTTACCGCAAGCGGAGCGCCTCGCGACGACGCTCGCGGCGGCGCTGGGTCTCGAGCTCGCACGCGCGAGCTGAACGGAACCCCCGGCGGCTTGCGAAGGGTGCCGCGCTCGCGCCTTTGCGCTACCGTGCGCGCCGTCCCTTGAACGTCGTCGTTCTCCAGCCTTCCTACGTGCCGTGGAGGGGGTACTTCCACCTCATCCAGCGCGCGGACGTGTTCGTCTTCTACGACGACGTCCAGTACGACAAGCACGGGTGGCGGAACCGCAATCGCATCAAGACGGCGGCCGGGCCGCAGTGGCTGACCATCCCCGTGCTCGCGAAGGGCAACACCGAGAGCGGGCTGCCCATCCACGAGGCGCGCATCATGCCCGCCGACAAGTGGGCGAAGAAGCATCTCGCGGGCATCAAGCAGAGCTACGGCAAGGCGCCGTTCTTCGAGCCGTATCGCGCGCTCGTCGAGTCGTTCTATGCGCAGCCGCCCGCGCTGCTCGCGGACTTCACCATCGACACCACGAAGCGGCTCGCCGAGGCGCTCGGCCTCACCAACACGAAGTTCCTGCGCTCCTCCGAGCTCCAGCTCGAAGGCGCCAAGAACGACCGCCTCCTCGCGCTCCTCACGAAGGTCGGCGCCACGCACTACATCAGCGGGCCCTCCGCGAAGTCCTACATCGACGAGGCGGCGTTCGCGGCCGCGAACATCTCGCTCGAGTACCAGGTGTACGATTACCCCGAGTACGAGCAGCTCTATCCCCCGTTCGACCCGCAGGTGACGGTGCTCGATCTCCTGTTCATGAAGGGCCCTGCCGCGGGCGACTGGATCTGGGGAGCACAGACGAGATGATGATTCCGTTCAACCGCCCCGCGCTCGTCGGTCGTGAGCAGGCGTACATGGCCGAGGCCTTCGCGAACGGGAAGCTGTCGGGCGACGGCCCGTTCTGCCGCCGCGCCGAGAAGCTCCTCGAGGAGGCGACGGGGACGAAGCGCGCGCTCCTCACCACGTCGTGCACGCACGCCCTCGAGATGAGCGCGTTTCTCCTCGACATCGCGCCCGGGGACGAGGTCATCGTTCCGGCCTTCACGTTCGTCTCCACCGTCAATGCGTTCGCGATCCGCGGCGCGAAGGCGGTCTTCGCGGACATCCGGCCCGACACGCTCAACCTCGACGAGACGAAGCTCGAGGCGCTCGTCACCCCGCGCACCAGGGCCATCGTGCCCGTGCACTATGCAGGCGTCGGCTGCGAGATGGACGCCATCCTCGATATCGCCCGGCGGAAGAAGATCGTCGTCGTCGAGGACAACGCGCACGGGCTCTTGGGCACCTACCGCGGGCGGCAGCTCGGTACGTTCGGCGAGCTCGCCACGCAGTCGTTCCACGACACGAAGAACTTCACGTGCGGCGAGGGCGGCGCGCTGCTCGTGAACGCCTCGGCCGGCGAGGCCTTCGCTGCGCGCGCCGAGATCCTGCGCGAAAAAGGCACGAATCGCAGCCAGTTCTTCCGCGGCCAGGTCGACAAGTACACCTGGGTCGACGTCGGCTCGAGCTACATCCTCTCCGATCTCCTCGGGGCGATGCTGCTCGGGCAGCTCGAGGAGCGCGCCGAGATCCAGCGGCGGCGCCGGACGGTGTGGGAGCGCTACGAGCGAGAGCTCGCGCCGTGGGCCGCGTCGCAAGGCGTCACCCTGCCCACCGTGCCCGCCCACTGCGAGCAGGCGTTCCACATGTTCTACCTGCTGCTGCCGGATCTCGCGCGGCGCACCGCGTTCATCGAGCACCTCAAGGCGAACGGCGCGTCGGCGGTGTTCCACTACCTGCCGCTGCACCTGTCACCGATGGGCGTCCGCTTCGGCGGAAAGGTCGGCGACTGCCCGGTCACCGAGGGGATCACCGACCGCCTCGTGCGCCTGCCGTTCTACACCGAGCTTTCCGAGAGCGACCAGACGCGGGTCATCGAGGCGGTGCTGGCGTTTCGCTGACCGGCGCAGACGGGGCGGTCGCCGCGGCCGCTGTCTCCTCGTCGGTCGGCAATGCGTGGCTGCGCTTCAGCGCGAGGTAGGGGAACGCGCCGAGGAGCGAGGGCGCGATCTGCGCCACCAGGTAGGCGTTGAACACCGACGCGCCGCCGGGGATCCCGATCATCGCGAAGAGGCGGTCGAAGGCGACGTGACCCACGCCGATGCCGCCGGGGGAGATGGGCAGCACCAGCGTGAGGATCCCGAAGGGGAAGACGCTCACGACCGCGGAGAAGGGCACGTCACGCGCGGTGATGGCCACCGCGAGCGCCGTGAAGAACGCCATGTTCATGGCGTGGAGGGTCATCGAGAGCGCGAGACCGATGGCCAGGTTCTTCGGACCGGCCGAGACGAGGCGAGCCGCCGCCACCAGCGCTGCGGCGAGCTTCGAGAGCTTGCCCGGCCCGCTCGTCCAGCGCTCGAGCCGGTCTCCGGACGTGCGCACGAGCAGCACCAGGATCCCCGGACCGAGCACGGTGGCGGTGGCGAGCGCGGCCACCGCTATCGCCAGCTCGCGCAGCTGCGGGTT
>JAYTHX010000279.1:0-13443 GCA_043732195.1 Polyangiaceae bacterium | reverse complement strand
AGCGCCGGCTCACGGTGAAGCCCTCGGCCATGAGCAAGGCGACGAGATCCGATCCCTTCATCAGATCGGCTCCGAGACTGCTTCACGGAGCAGGCTGTTTACGGCACCCTCGAACGTGTCGTCACCGGTCTTCTGGAGCAGGGTCTGGATCTGCTTGCGAACCGTGTCCGGCCGCACGCCGCGCTGCTCGGCGAACTTGTCGCGCGTGAGGCCGCGCGCGCCGAGCTCCAGCAGCTCGACCTCGGTGTCGCTGAGGTCGAGGTCCTTCTTCCAGCGCTGGAGCGTCAGCTTGATGCGGCGCTCACCGGCCTCCTGGCGGCCCCGGACCTCGTGGGCGAGCGTGGCGAGGTGGCTGACGTCAAACGGCTTCAGGAGGTAACGGGCGCCCTCCTGGAGCGCGCGCGCGATGACCTCGTGCTCGGTGCTCCCGGTCAGGACGAGCACCACGATGTTCGGCGATTTCGCGGTCGCGACCGAGATGAGGTCGAGGCCCGAGCCGTCGGGGAGGTTCACGTCGACGATGAGCGCGTCGTATTGCCGAACGCGGAGCGACATCCGGGCGGCAGCGCACGTGCCAACGACCTCCACTTGCCCGTGCGACGCCAGCCCCCGACCGAGCATGCGGCGCACCCCTGCTTCGTCTTCGACGACGAGAAAGGAGAGGGGGGTTCCCGACATCGGTCGGAAGATGTCACGGCCGGAACGACCGCGTCTTTACCCCTGGGGGTATTGCAAGTGCCGAATTCCTGTGAAGGACCTCAGGGCAGGGGGTCGGCGGTGCAGCCCTCGCCGTCTTTCATCGCGGCGGTGCGGGTCACGCCGCCGAAGCTCGAGGAGACCGTCTTCGCGGCGCGGTCGATGACGATGACCACGTCGTAGCCGGGCTGCTGTCCGAAGGCCTTGCAGTACTCGTCGGTCTGCTCGGCCACGAAGGCGCACGAGCAGGTCTCCTTGGAGGAGAACCCGGTCAGCAGCTGGAAGATGTTCGCGCTCTTCGCGCCTGCGCGGTCCGAGGAGAACAGCCCCGCCGCCGCCACGAGCGCGGGGACGGCGAGGAACATCGTGCGGCGGTTCACTTGCCACCTCCTGCCGTCGCCGCGTCCACGGCGGCGATCGCCGCCTTGATCATCGGGTCCCGCTCGAAGGCGGGGTCGCGATCGTTGCCGACGCGCACCACGATCATCTTCTTCGACGGGAGGATGTGGATGCTCTGCCCCCAATGTCCCTCGGCCGAGTACATGTCGGCAGGCGCGCTCGGCATCTCGAAGGTGTCGACGCGCGCCGAGGGCGAAGCGGCGTTCAGCCAGAACGCGGCGCCGTAGGAGCCGCCTCCCCCCGGCGTGCGCGGCACGGGCTGCGTCACCGGCGGCGCGGGCGTCGCCGTGTAATTCACCCAGTCGGCGCCGAGGACGCGCGTCGCGCCGCTCTTGCCTCCGTCGAGATAGAGCTGGCCGAAGAGCCCCATGTCACGCGGCGTGAGGTACACCGACGAAGAGAACACCAGCGTGCCCGAGCGGTCGGCCTCGAAGACGGCGCTGTTCAGCTTCGCGGGCTTGAACAGCTTCTCGTTCGCCCACTCGCGCATGTTCTTGCCGGCGAGCGCGCTGCGGAGCGCGCGTGCGAGGAGGTTCGCGTCACCGCTCGAGTAGCTCCACTTCTCGCCGGCCTTCGCGAGGCGCGGCTGGCGGGCGACGTACTCGCCCATGTCCGGCTCGTCGCCGTAGAGCATCGGGAGCACGTTCGAGGTGGTGGGGTCGCTCTCGTACTCCTCGGCCCATTTGAGGCCGGAGCGCATCTGCACGAGGTGCTCGATGGTCGTGTCGCAGTAGGTCGGGTCCGCGCCGGGGGGCCCCGGGACATACTTGCACACGCTGTCCTCGAGCTTCAGCACGCCATCCGCCACGGCGATGCCCACGAGCGCGCTGCCGAAGCTCTTCGAGACCGAATACGTGATGTGACGTTTCGTGGCGTCGAAGCCCGCCGCGTACTTCTCGTAGATGACCTGGCCGTCGCGCATCACGACGGCGCCTTCGGTCTTCCACGCGCCCGCGAAGAGGTACGCCTCGAGATCCTTGAAGTCGTAGGCGAGCGTGCCGCCTTCGCCGCCGCCGCTGTCGACCACGGGTGCGGGGACGCAAGCGCTGTCCTTGCTGCACGCGGGCAGCGTCGCGAGGGCCGTGAAGAGAACGCCAGCAAGCCAGGGGGTCGGTGATCGCATCGGAGCTCCAGTTCTGTCGAGCGCACCCACACTGTGGCATGAGGATCCCGGCTCGTCGACTTGTGTACCCTGAGCTCGTGCAGAGCCTCCCCACCGATCCCGCCGAGAAGAAGCAGAAGGGGCGCGGACCAAGCCTCTACGTCCAGGTGCTCGTGGCCATCGCGCTCGGCGTGCTCGTCGGCTGGCTGCGGCCCGAGTGGGGCACGGCGCTCAAGCCGCTCGGCGACGGCTTCGTGAAGCTGATCAAGATGCTGATCGCGCCCATCGTCTTCACGACGGTGGTGGTCGGCATCGCCGGGATGAGGGACCTCAAGAAGGCGGGGCGCGTCGGCGGCAAGGCGGTTCTCTACTTCGAGATCATGACCACCGTCGCGCTCGCGATCGGGCTGGTCATGGCGCACCTCGTTCACCCGGGCTCGGGCATCCACGCGTCGGCCGCGAACATGGACACCGCGGTACTCGACAAGACCCTCGCGGGCCCGCGGCCCCACGGGCTCGTCGAGCACCTGCTCGCGATCATTCCGCACAGCTTCGTGGGCGCGTTCGTCGAGGGCGACGTGCTCCAGGTGCTCCTGCTCGCGGTGCTCGTCGGGACGGCGCTCGCGGGGCTGGGCGAGCGTGGCGTGGGCGTCGTGCATCTGCTCGAGCAGTTCTCGCAGGGGATCTTCGCGGTGGTCGGGATGGTGATGAAGCTCGCGCCGCTCGGGGCCTTCGGCGCGATGGCGTTCACCATCGGCAAGTACGGCGTCGGTACGCTCGGCAGCCTCGCCAAGCTGATGGGCGCGTTCTACGCAACGGCGCTCATCTTCGTGTTCCTCGTGCTCGGCGCGGTGATGCGCGCGATGGGGTTCTCGATCGTGCAGCTGCTCCGCTACATCCGCGAGGAGCTCGTCATCGTGCTCGGCACGTCGTCTTCGGAGTCGGCGCTGCCGCGCCTCATGGACAAGCTGGAGCGCCTCGGGTGCAGCCCGTCGGTGGTGCGGCTCGTCGTGCCCACGGGCTACTCGTTCAACCTCGATGGCACCGCGATCTACCTGACGATGGCGGCGCTGTTCGTCGCCCAGGCCATGGACGTCGAGCTGACTCCGGGCGACGAGCTGCGCTTGATGCTCGTGCTCCTGCTGACCTCGAAGGGAGCGGCGGGCGTGACGGGCAGCGGCTTCGTGACTCTCGCCGCCACGCTCTCGACGACCGGCAGCGTCCCGGTCGCGGGGATCACGCTCCTGCTCGGCATCGATCGCTTCATGTCGGAGGCGCGCGCGCTCACGAACATCGTCGGCAACGCGGTGGCGACGATCGTGGTCGCGAAGTGGGAGAAGGAGCTCGACGTGGACCACGCGAAGGCGGTGCTGAATGGAAAAGCTGACCGCTGACGAGAGCGAGAGCACGAGATCACAGGAGGCTCGGAGGCTCGGAGGCTCGGAGAGATTTTCATGCGCGCGCGGGTAGGTCGCGCGGCGACCCTTCAGGTCGCGCCGGCCTGCTTCGAAGACGCTCCGAGACTCCGAGGCTTCTTGTGTCTCGTCCCGGAGAGCGCGGACGCTCGGCCGATCAGAGGCTGATGGAACCGCCGCACGGGACGTTCACCGTCTGCGGGTCGTTCATGCCGACCTTGATGCGGTGCGCGCCACACGTGAGCGTGAGGACGCCGTCGTTCACGCGACGGAACGCGCCGTCAACGACGACGGCGCGGAGCTTCGGATCGACCTTCACGTTGCCCGTCGTCGACGCGGCCGCAGCCGACCCAGGCTTCGAGGGCGGCGGCGGGAGCGCAGCCGCGCCGCCGTTCGCGGCGGGCGGCGGAGGCGTCGCGGCGACGGCTCCGGGCGGCGGAAGCGGTGCGCCCGCGCGGCCCGCCGGCGGCGCGCTGACCGTGACGGCATGCGTGGCAGCGGCGCCGCCGGTCGGCGCGGTCACGCTGCGCGGCGCGGGGACGGACGCGCCCTTCGCAGGCGCGGAGGGGAGCGCCGAGACGTCGATGCCGGCGGCAGCGACCGGGGCCGCCGCCGCAGGCGAAGCCGCGACGGGCGATGCCACGGGCTCGGCGGCCGCCACGGGATCGGCGACGGGCGCGGCAGGCGTGGCTGCGACGGACGGCGCGGCCGCGACGGGCGCCGGCGCGGTCGTGATCGCCTCCGCCTTGTCGGAGAGCGTGCGGCTCGCGAGGTAGCCGCCGACACCGACCACGCCGATGAGCGCGGCCGCCGCGAAGACGAGCCCACCGATGAGCAGACCATTCGACTTCACGGGGCGCGGCGGCGCAGCCACCGCCGGCACCGAGGCCATCGCGGGGCGCTCGCGCGGATCGACGGCGACCGGCGCGAGCGACACCGCGACCGGCGCGCGACTGGCGGGCCCCGGCGCGTGACGGCCGTTCGGCCACGCGGCCGCGGTGGCCGCGAGCGGCGTGTGCACCGAGGTCGGCGGCGGCGTGTGGCCCTGACGGCCGCGAGAAGGCGCGCCCCGGAGCGCGCCCTGGATCGCGAGGGGCATCTGGGAGCGAACGAGCACCTGCGTCGACGCCTGCTGCTCGGCTTGCTGCTCGATGACCTGCGTCTCCTCGGGGATGTCACCGTCGAGGAACGCGGCCTGCTGCGCGACCTTGGCGAGCGTGTCGGCCTTCATCTCCTGCGTGTGATCGGCCACGGGCGGCGCGGCGACGCTCTCCTCGAGCGGCAGCGGGCTGGTGATCGGCGCGGCGGGCATGCCGATGAGCGTGCTCGGCTGCGGCGACGTGTAGTCGACACGCATGCTGACGGGCGCGGGCGCGGGCGCGGGCTCGGCGTGCGGCGCGGCGAACGACGCGATGCCCGCGGCCGCGACCTCGAAGGAATCGATGTCGTTGCTCTCGAGGATGTCGTCCGCGTCGAGCTCGAGCTCGCTGGGATCCGGATCCTTGATCGGCGGAAGCAGGCGCGGGCTCGACGCACGCGGACGCCCAAGGTCGCCGAAGCTGAAGGCGCGGGGGTTGGATCCGGGGGACGAGTCAGGGCTTGCGGACAAGGCGGTCGCGTCTTTCTGCCGACGGGCGAGCGGCGGCGGCATTCTTACCGAGAATCCAGTGTGTGCAAGGCGGCACGGAAAATTCCAACGGGCGTCACCTCTTGCGCAGTCCGAGCACGGTCAGGACCACCCCGAGGACCCCGAGCCCGGCGGAGATCGGACCGAACAAGGTCATGCGCTCGAAGGCGGCGCGCTTGATGAGCGAGACCCCGAACCGGCGCGCCTCGGGCGAGAGAAAGTGCTCACTTGCCCACTTTTCCTCGATCGAGAGGTACTGGCTCAGGTTGATGATGAAGACGACGCCGGCCCCGAGCGCCACGACGGCGAGCAGGATGCCGGCGATCGAGAGCCCGACGTTCCGCGTGGCCGGCTGCTGCGGCTGTTGCGGGTAAGCCTGGTTCATTGCGCGGTGATACGCGCGACCTGCGCGGTCCCTCCCCCGCCCCCACCCGAGGCCTTCCGCCCTTGGGTCAAACTAGCGAGACAACGCAACACGCAAGATGCCGATCGCGAACGCCACGCCGAATCCGATGAGTGCGCCCTTCTTCGTTTGCGGCCCCTTGGCGATCGCATAGACGAGGATCAGGCCGATGCAGCTACCGAAGAAGCCCGCAGCGAAGCCGAGGCCCAGGCTGCCCTGCACGGGCAGCGAGTAGTTCGGCTGCATGCCGAACGGCTGCTGTGGAGGGCCAAAGCCCTGCGGCGGCGGTCCGCCGTACCCACCCGGAGGCGGAGCGCCGTAGCCGCCGGGAGGAGGTGCGCCGTAGCCGCCCCCACCGGGAGGAGGCGCGCCGTAGCCGCCCCCACCGGGAGGGGGTCCGCCGGGAGGGCCACCGTAGCCGCCTCCGCCAGGGGGCGGAGCTCCGCCGGGAGGGCCACCGTAACCGCCTCCGCCAGGGGGCGGGCCGCCGCCGCCGGGGGGTTGTCCAGGATTCCAGTTCGACATGAGTCGCTCTCCTTAAATGAGAACCGAGGTTAGCCGCTTCCGCTCTTTCGACAAGACACGTCGATCGGAATGCTCCGAGGGTCTCCCGTGGACTCAGGAATGTACGAAGACCACGGTGCCGGTCTTCCCCGAGGCCGCGCCGTGCCACCCGGCCGGCACCTGGGGGCCGGTCCAGAAGAAGAGGCGCCGGGCATCCTCGGGCGCGAGGTTGATGCAGCCGTGGCTCTTGGGCTGGCCGAACACGTCGTGCCAGTAGGCGGCGTGGAGCGCGTAGCCCTCGGTGAAGTACTGGACGTACGGGACGTCCCGTAGCTCGAACTCCTCGCCCACCGTCTTCGAATCCATCGTCGCGGTGATGTACTTCGTGTGGATGCGGAAGATGCCGCGCTTCGTCGCCTTCGTGGTGGCCGGATCGTCGAGCCCGGCCTCACCCGTGGAAACGAGTGTAGCATACACGGGTCTTGTGCCCTCGTAAGCCACGAGCACCTGGCGCGTGACGTTGATGTCGATCCACTTCTCGCCGTCGTTCGCCCAGCCCGGCATCTTCTTCGAGATGTCGACGCGGCTCACCTCGTCGGTCGCGACGTAGCCGCCGCCCTCGACCTCCTCGTAGTAGCGGCCCTTCTGGACGCGCTGCTTGCCGGTGATCGCGACGACGCTGCGCCACGGAAGCGCCTCACCCGGCACGAGGCGACTGCCCTGCTCGCGCACCATCTTCGCCTTCTTCGACTTCACGATGGCGAAGGGCGGCTTCGCCTCCTCGGGAATGCGGAAGCCATGGAATTCGGAGCCGCGGATCGGGCGGAAGCGATCGGCAGGCATCACGCGCAGATCCACGGAGACGTTGAAGCGCCGTCCCTCGACGAGCATCGAGTCGACGAACGAGATGCCGTTGTGCCGCGAGAACTCGCCGGCCTTCGGCCCATCGACGCGCCCCGAGAGGTTCGGGAGACGCGCCTCGCCGCTGAGGTACCAGGGGATGTCGGCGTCGGTGAGGCGCTGCTGCATCGCCTCGAGCGCCGGGACCGGCGGGCCAGGCTCCCACTTCGTCCAGAGATCGTTGCCGTACGCCGCGCCGTTGACGGGATCCCGCGCCCACTGCCTAAGGTGCGTCCTGAGGTTCGGCTCGAGCGCCTTCTGCACCTCGGGGCTCGGGATGCTGGGGTACGCGGGGCCGCCACGCACCGCCATGCCGTAGAGGTAGGGCAGCTTCTGCGCGTGATCCGCGCGCCGCGTCGAGGCCCGCACGATGGGGTGCGCGAGATCGAGCGTCGTGGTGCCGAGGCAGACGTACCCGAGCGGCTTGATCGCGCGAAAGCCGGCCTGGCAGCCCTTTCCGGTCACGGGCTTCGGATCCATCTCGACGATGGCACCGGCGCGGAGCTGGCCGAGGCGCGGCGACGAGACGTCGGCCTGCGAGAGCACCGGCGTCTCGATGGCGATGGCGGCGAGGCGCGGCACCGACTCGGAGACCGGCGGCGGCCAGGGTCGGCTCGTGCCGTCGAGCGAGACCGGCGGCA
This sequence comes from Polyangiaceae bacterium, assembly GCA_043732195.1. GTDB lineage: Bacteria > Myxococcota_A > Polyangia > Polyangiales > Polyangiaceae > Labilithrix. The sequence continues at coordinate 5,756 of JAYTHX010000279.1, read as the reverse complement.
GGCCCTCGAGGCGTGGCAACACCGGCAGATCGTTGGGCGGCGACGTGCCGTCGGCGGGCCTCGCAGCCGCCTCGCCCGGCTTCGCCTCCGCGCTGGTGGTGGTGGTCGTCGAGGCCGCGGGATCGTCGTGCTTGCAGCCGGTCACGCCGATCGATCCGAGCGCGACGAGGAGCAGCGCGAGGGGCGAAGGAAGGGTCGAAAAGCGGACGAAAGGCACGATGCTCGGTCGTAATGCGGGCTTCCGTGCTGGGCCAAATTCAGGCCGACGATTCGAAGGTCCGGCAGGGAAACCTGGTGCAGCTGGGGACGTCGGGCGGTAGCGTCAGCTCCGTCTGTGACAAAGCGAATCGGTCAGGTGCTCGGCGGCCGCTACGAGATCCAGGACGTGATCGGTCGTGGTGGGCAGAGCACCGTCTACCGCGCGCTCGACCGCATCGACGGCGATCAGGTGGCGATCAAGCTGGTGCACGGGGCGATCGGCGACCCCGACGCCACGGAGCGCATCTTCCGCGAGTCGCAATCCATGTCCCAGCTGCTCGGTACGTCCGCGGTGCGCATCCTCCATCAGGTCCACAGCGACGACGGCGCGCTCGGCCTCGTGATGGAGCTGCTCGAGGGACGCGATCTCGAGAGCCACCTCACCGAGCTCGAGGTCAAGCGCGAGCCGCCGGCGCTCGCGTGGATCGAGAAGACGTTCGCGCCCATCGTGTCGACACTCTCGGCGGCGCACGACCACGGTCTCGTGCATCGCGACCTGAAGGCTGAGAACATCTACCTCCTGTCCGAGGCGAAGGGCGGCGGCGTGCGCCTGCTCGACTTCGGCTTCGTGAAGCTGCTGCGCGCGCCCTCGATCACGAACAGCGAGATGGTGGCAGGCTCGCCGTCGTACATCGCGCCGGAGACGTGGCTGAACGGCGCGGGCTACGCCGACATCCGCGCGGATGTGTATTCGCTGGGCGTGATGCTCTTCCGCTCGCTCGCGGGTCGCCTGCCCTTCACCGGCGAGACGGTGGTGGAGCTCATGGTGCAGGTCACGACCGGCCCGCGCGAGAAGCTGAGCCCCTTCCGAACGGACCTGTCGCCGGACATCGACGCGTGGGTGCAGCAGGCGCTGGCGATCGATCGCGAGGATCGCTTCTCTTCGGCGAAGGGCCTGTTTTGCGCATTCTGCAACTGCTTCCCGGGCCGCTGATCCCGCGTCAGGGGTCCCGGAACACGAACGCCTCCTCCAGATACACCTCGCGCAGCCTTCGTCACGGCCGCGAGCGCGTCCGCGCCGCGTCCGCCCGGCGCGCCGCCGGACATCGCGCCATAGCCGTCGATCGGGAAGCCGAGGTCGTCGGCGTCTCCGCGCAGCGCGAGCGCCGCCAGGAAGTACGCGCCGTTCGAGGAGCCCGCCAGGTACGTGCGCGCGAACGGCGCGCCCGCAATCCCCTCGAGCTTCTTCTTCGCGAGCGCCCAGCGCGCGACGAGCTCCTTCACGAGCCGCGCGTGCGGCGCCGGATCGGTGGGCCACGCCCACCAGTCGCGCGCTCCACCGGGCCCGATCCCGCGCCGGCCTTCCGTTGGCGAGCGGCGGCAGCACGTAACAGACGTCCTCGTCGAGAGCAGTCATCCCGTCGATGCACCAGTCGGTCTCGACGCGCGGCGCAGCATCGGCGCTCGCCCTCTCCGCGGACCCCGGTTCCGGGACCGCGGCGACCACCGGCGCGCCCGCCCGCGGCCGGCACGCCGCAACCGCGAGCAACACTGCGTTACCGCACCCCGCCATTCTCGCACGTCGGGGGTTCAACACGAGCGCCCCGTCGGATAGCTTCGAGAGCGATGAGCACTCCCAAGCCGCCGTCGGATGCCCTCGTCTTCTTCGGCGCCACGGGCGACCTCGCCTACAAGAAGATCTTCCCCGCCCTGCAAGCGCTCATCAAGCGCGGCCGCCTCACCGCGCCCATCGTGGGCGTCGCGAAGTCGGGCTGGAGCCGCGATCAGCTGGTGGAACGCGCGCGGCAGAGCGTCACCGAGTGCGGCGGCCTCGACGAGGTCGCGTTCCCGCGGCTCGTCGCGCAGCTCCAGTACGTCGACGGCGACTACAACGACGCCGGCACCTTCAGCCAGGTGCGTGATCACCTGAAGGGCGCCGCGCGTCCGCTCCACTACCTCGCGATCCCCCCGAGCATGTTCCCGACCGTGATCGGTCGCCTCGCCGAGGCCGGCCTCGCGAAGGACGCTCGGGTGGTCGTCGAGAAGCCGTTCGGCCGCGATCTGCCCTCCGCGCAGTCGCTCAACAAGGTGCTGCACGAGGCGTTCCCCGAGGAGGCGATCTTCCGCATCGATCACTACCTCGGCAAGGAGGCGATCCAGAACATCCTCTACTTCCGCTTCGCCAACGCGTTCCTCGAGCCGATCCTGAACCAGCACTACGTCGAGAACGTGCAGATCACGATGGCCGAGTCGTTCGGCGTGAAGGGCCGCGGGAAGTTCTACGACGAGACGGGCGTCATCCGCGACGTCATCCAGAACCACCTCCTCCAGGTCATCAGTTACCTCGCGATGGAGGCGCCCTCGAGCACGTACGCCGAGGCGATCCGCGACGAGCAGGCGAAGGTCCTGCGCAACGTGCGCCCCATGAGCTCCGACAACATGGTGCGCGGCCAGTTCAACGGCTACCGCGACGAGCCAGGCGTGGCGAAGGACTCCTTCATGGCCACCTACGCCGCGCTGCGCCTCCACGTCGACTCGTGGCGGTGGGAAGGCGTGCCGTTCTACGTGCGCGCGGGCAAATCGCTCGCGATGACGTGCACCGAGGTGATGGTGGAGTTCAAGAACCCGCCGCAGGTCGTCTTCAAGGAGGCCGCGCCGAGCATGGGCAATTACCTTCGCTTCCGCGTCAGCCCGAACGTCACCATCGCGCTCGGCGCGCGCGCCAAGAAGCACGGCGAGAAGATGATCGGTGAGCCCACCGAGCTCTCCGCCGTCGAGGAGCCGGCGCAGGGCGAGGGCGGGCGCATGGAGGCCTACGAGCGGCTCCTGGGCGACGCGATGCTCGGCGACACGACGCTCTTCGCGCGGCAGGACGTGGTGGAGGCGGCGTGGGCGATCGTCGATCCCGTCATCCATGGCCCGAGCCCGCTTTACGGCTACGAGCCCGGCACGTGGGGGCCGAAGGAGGCCGAGGTGCTGACCGCCGCCGTGGGCGGGTGGAACACGCCGAAGTGAGCCCGGAGCCGGCGCGCGGAGATCTGCTGTTCCGGGGGGATGGCTTGAATCCGTGACGTGTTCGAACGTACCCCGCTGGCCTGCTTTGCGATGGGCGCGACCGATTCCTCATCTCGTTCGACATCCTGTTGGTGGACGCCCCGAGCGGCGCCGGCTTCCTCCTCTGCTGACAACGTCGTCATCGACGCGCACCGAGAAAACGCCTGCGGTCGCCTCCCTCAAGGAATCCGCCGGATCTCCCCGTTCGAGCGGATCTCCACCTGCCCCGCGGCGAGCGTCGCGCGCAGGACGCCGTCGGCGGTGCGCGTCAGCGTGATGCGCTCCTGGCCCGGCGCCACGCGCCGCACCGCGCCGAGATCGACCGGCGCGGGCCACTGCGGCTCGCCCTGGTCGTCGTAGCGGAACGCCAGCGCGTGGTCGGCGTCACGGTCGACGCCGGGCGACTGCGAGTACTGCACGAGCACGAACGTCGACGCGGTATCGGCGGCGATGGTGACCGGCGCGGTGGTGCGCCAGCGCGCGCCGATCAGCTTACCCGCGCCCCACGACATGCCGCCGCTGTCGGTGACGAGCTGCGCGCGCGTCTCGGTGGGCCCCGCAGCCACGATCACCCAGCCGTGCGTCGGCCAGTAGAGCAGCGAGAGCGCGTCGCACGTCTTGGTCCCGAGCGCGGAGAAGTCGGCGAAGGGCGAGCCGTCGTCGTCCCAGAGGCGCAGCGCGACGGTCGACGTCGGCGGGTCGCACACCGCGATCACGAAGCGGTGCTCCGGGCCGGATGCGACGGCGATCGCGGAGGTGGGCGGCTTGATCCCGGCCGCCGGGCGCTCCTTCGACCAGAGCAGCTTGTTCTGGTCGTCGAGCAAGAGCACCATCGGATTCTCGACCGTGCCGTCCTTGCGCTCGCCGCCGACGAGCACCGCACGCCGCTTCGCCTCGGTGACTTCGGTCGCCTGCACGAGGAACGAGGCGGGTAGCGCGCCGCCGAACTGCTTCTTCAGGAGCTCGACATTCTCGGCCAGCGCGGGCTCGGCGGCGGCGCGCGCCACGCTGCTGCGCCTCGCCTCCATGGCGAGCTTGGCATCACGCCGCGCGTGGCTTCGCCCGGCATCGCCGCGGGTGACGGGCGGCGCAGCATCCTCGCTCGTGCTCGTGCTCGTGCTCGTGGCCGTGGGCGGGGTCGCGGCCTCCACGCCACCGTCGACGCCCGCGCTGCCCTTCGAGCACCCGGCGAGCATCGCCCATGCGAGGAGCCCCAGCCGCTTCACGGCGTCACCGTCGTCGCGTTCGCGGTCGTTCGCTGCATCGTTCCGTCACCCAGCGTCGAAGCCAGCTCGACCTCCGTCGTCGTCACGGAGGCCGTCACGGACGCGGGGAGCGCCCACTCCGCGCGCCAACCTGCGAGCGCGGAGAGATCGGGCAGCGTGTCGACGACCTCGGCGGACGTGATGCTCGCAGCGTCGTAGGTCGCTTGCCAGGCGTGTTGCGTGCGGCGATTGAGCTCTGCCACCACCCGCACCTCGTGCCGCTCCGCATTCGCGAGCGCCAGAAAGCGCGTCTCCAGCCGCACCTGGGGCGCGGTGCCGAGGACCTTCACCGTCGGCTTCGGAGCCGCAGGGGGGAGCGTGAGGTCGAGGTCGATCGCGTGGTGGATGCTGAAGTCGATCGTGCGCCGCGCCGCGCGGTGATCGCGCTCGGCGCCGAGGACACCGTGGTAGCGGTCGGTCGCGACCTGCGCGCCCGACGGTACGGTGGCGTAGGCGAGCCTCACGTCCTGCTGGTCGACGGGTACGTCCTGCGGCCCGACGTCGATGCCCTGCGGTCCGCCCGCGGCGTAGAGGATGCGCGGCGTGACCGAGTCGCTTGGGTCGAGCCCGCGCAGCACGAGCTGCTGCTGGCCAGGCACGAACGAGCTCGGACCGGCCGCGTCGACATCGAGCGTGCGGTCGCTGCTCAACGCCGTCGCCCGCACGAAGAAGACGCGCGTGAGGGCGCCGTACGAGTCGTCGCGGATCCCGAAGCCGAGATCCCACGTGCCAGGCGCGAGGCCGACCTCTTCGTACGACGCCTTCCCCGCGAGCACCGGCAGCACGCTCCCGCGGGAGTCGCGCGCGTAGCCGAAATCGAGCCGCTGCGTCGTGGGCGGGAGGTTCGAGAGCGTGCCGATCAGCGCGAGCCCGGCGGCGGGCGGCGCGGGCGTGCACTGCTCCTCGAGCGTGATCTCCAGCTCGTGGGTGATGGCGGTGCGATGATGGATGGAGACGGTGGTCAGCGCGTCGTCGTCGCTCGCGCAGACCAGCGCGATCGCCCAGCGCGCGCTCGGCACCGCGAACGCGTAGGTGCCCTCGCCTTCCGGCGCGAGCGGCTCCCATGGCCCGTCGTCGCGCTGGAACGCGGCCCACGTCGCGGACACCGGCGCCGCCAGCGCCGCCGTCAGTCGCGGGGCGACGCTGCGCACGGTGATCCCGTGACCGGCATCGGTCCCCGGCGCGCCCTCGGGCGCAGCATCGGCCCCGGCATGCAGATCCGTATCGTGACTGCACGCC
>JAYTHX010000278.1:0-13449 GCA_043732195.1 Polyangiaceae bacterium | reverse complement strand
TCAGCGCCGTGCGGGTCCTGCTCGCGGGCCTCGTCGTGCTGGCGCTGCTGAGCCGGTCGACGACCGCCGGCGCGCAGATCACGGAGGAGCGCGCCGCGGCCGAGGCGATCCTGAAGCAAGCCGAACAGGACGACGAGGCGCTCGCCTTCGCCCGCGCGCTCACCGGCTACGACGAGGGGCGCCGGCGTGATCCTGGCAGCCCGCGCGCGCCGCGGGCCGAGGCGCGCGCCGCGATCCTGCGCGGGCATGCCGAGCGCGACTTCGGGCCGTTCGCCGAGCTCGAGCACCTGAGGCGCGATCCGGCGCTCGCGTCCGATGCGCCCGCGGTCGATACGCTCGTCCAGCACGCCGAAGGGTTCCCGCGAGGGCTCGTGCAGCTCGAGGTCTGGGTATTCGCGGCCGAGGCCTATGAGCATCGCTTCGACCGGCCGGCAGACGCGGAGCGCCTGCTGGACAAGGTGGTGGCGTCGCCGGTGGCGGACCGCGTGACGACGCAGAAGGCGGCGCGCGATCTCGTCGCGCTGCGCGTTGGGCGAAAGGATCTCGGCGCCGCGGAGGCCGCGGTGAACCTCGCGGGCGACCGCGCCGATCCGTCGCTCGGTCGCGACGTGCAGCGGCTGGAGCGCCGGAGAACCCTGCATCTTGCAGCGGTGGGAGTGCTGGCGGGGATGGTGCTCCTCGCGGCGCGACGGGCGCTCACCGGCGGGCGCCGCGCGCAGGCGCGGGCAGCCGTGGCGCGCGCGTGGAGGCTCCTCGTCGGGTACGCCGCGTACGTCGCGATCGGCGGGGCGGTGCTCGCCTCGGGCTACGAGCAAGGGACGAGCACGCCGTTCCTGTGGTTCGGGCTCGTGCTCGTGCCGGTGCTGCTGGTGGCGTGCGCCTGGGGTGCCGCCGGCGGGCCGGGGCGCGGCGCGCGGATCGGGCGCGCGGGGATGTGCGCAGCGGGCGCGATCGGCGCGGCGTTCCTGGTCCTCGAGAGGATCGACGTGGGGTTCCTCGAAGGGATGGGGCTTTGAGGGACCGGAGGGTCGTGCCGCCGGCGTGCGTGCGCGCGGTGCGCGTCGGGCACGGCGGCAACTGCTCGAGCGTGGGCAGCGTGATCGATACGCTGTTCCTCGGGGCGGCAGCGGGCGGGGCGATGCTCGCGGCCATCTGCGCGGCGTTGCAGGACGAGCCGGTGCGCGTGGTGGGCGGCGCGCCCCCGTCCGCGGCGCGGGAGCCCGAGCCCGCGCGCGACGAGCCTGCGCGTGACGAGGACGCGACGTGATCGTCCGCTACGAGCCGTGGGGGGCATGGGTCAAGCTCGAGACGAGCGTCGCGCTGGTCGCGCTCGACCGGGACGGCGTGCGCGCGATGGGGCTCGACGGCGGTGAGACATGGACGCGCGGTGCGGCCACCTGGAGCGCGCCGATCGAGGTCTCGCTCGCGGTGACGTCGCGCTGCGCGGCGGGCTGCGAGGGGTGCTATCTCGATGCGCGGCCAGACGGCGTCGAGCCGCCGCGCGCCGTGATCGAGGCCCAGCTCGAGGCGCTCGCGGCAGCCGGCGTGTTCACCGTGGCGTTCGGCGGCGGTGAACCGACGCTGCGCGACGACCTCGGTGAGCTCGCGCGCTCGGCGCGCGCGCGCGGCATGACGCCCATCGCGACCACCAGCGGGCTCGGGGTCGGCGCACGGAAGATCGAGCAGCTGACGGCGTTCGCGCAGGTCAACGTGAGCTACGACGGCGCGAGCGACGCCTACGAGAGCGTGCGCGGATTCGACGGCTCGGCGGCGGCAGAGTCGGCGATCGCCCGGCTCGCGGCGGCAGGCGTGGTGGTGGGCGTGAACATCGTGCTCACGCGGGCGACGTGGGAGCGCGCGGGCGAGACGGTCCGGCGTGCGGTGGCGCTCGGCGCCACCGAGGTGCAGCTCCTGCGGTACAAGCCGCAGGGGCGCGCGCGGACCCTCGACTACCTCGCGAAGCGGCTCCTTCCCGAGCAGGCGGCGGCGCTCGGCGAGCTCCTGCGCGCGCTCGCCGCGGAGCACGCGGGACGGGCGCGGATCCGCATCGACTGCGCGCTCGTGCCGTTCCTCTCCGCCGATGCCGACCTCGCCGCGCGCCCCGAGGAGCTGGCGCAGTGGGGCGTGCTCGGCTGCGAAGCAGGCCAGCTGCTCGGCGCCGCGCGCATCGACGGCCGGATGGCCGCGTGCAGCTTCACTGCCCCGACCGAGCTGCGCACCGAGGAGGTCGGTCTCGGCTGGGCCGACGACGCGCGGCTCGGCGCGTATCGGGCATACGTCGCGGCGCCCGTCGAACCGTGTGCATCCTGCACGCTTCGCGCGATCTGCAAGGGTGGCTGCAAGGTTGTTTCGGAGCACGCGACCGGGGAGATCGGCCCTGACCCCGAGTGCCCGCGGGTGCGGGCGCGCGCGCTCGCGCTCGCGCGGTCGCCGGAGCAGCCCTCGTGACCGGCGAGGCGCGCACGCCGACCGCGCTGCGCCTCGGCCTCGCGGTGATCGCGGCGGCGCTCGCGGCCACCGCGCTGTACAGCCTCCTGCGCGTGGGGCAGAAGCTCCTCTTCCCGGAGGCCGACCCGGCGACGGTGATCTGGAGCGAGCACGCGGGGTACTTCTGGCGCGCGCTGACGGCAGGCTACGTCGGCGGCATGGTCGGGGTCGCGGCGTGGGTCGTCGCGGGGCGGGACCCGGAACCGACGGTCAGGATGCTGGCGAAGGCGCTGCCCTTCGTGGTGGCGGTGATCGTGGCGCAGGGACTGCTGGTGCCATGACACCGGCATGAACGACGCCCGCTGCGCGCACGGCTCGGATCACAGCGCCGTCGCGACGAAGACCGGCTCGTTCTCCAGGACCACGCCCGAGCGCTCGCGGACGCCGTCCCGGATCGTTCGCGCCAGCGTCATCAGCTCCGCGGTCGTCGCGCCGCCGCGGTTCGTCAGCGCGAGCGCGTGCTTCGTCGAGATGGCGACGCGGCCGAGCGCGAAGCCCTTCGCGAAGCCGGCGCGCTCGATCAGCCACGCCGCGCTCACCTTCGAGCGGCCATCCGCTTCGGGGAACACCGGGAGCTGGTCGCCCACGCGCGCGCGGAGCGCGGCCAGCGCGCCCGCGTCGAGGAGCGGGTTCGTGAAGAACGAGCCCGCGCTCGCCGTGTCCGGGTCCGCCGCGTCGAGGACCATGCCCTTCGCGCGGCGCAGCGCGATCACCATCTCGCGCGTGGCCGCCAGCGGCGCGCGCTCCCCTGCCCCGATGCCCAGCGCCCGCGTCAGCTCCGCGTAGCGAAGCGGCGCGCTCGTCGCGCGGCGCGTCAGCGCGAACGTCACGCCGAGGATCACGTGGGCCTCGCTGCCCCGGAACACGCTGCTGCGGTACGCGAACCGGCACGCGGCGCGATCGAAGACCGCGATGCGGCCCGCCGCGCGGTCCCACGTGCGCACGCTCACGATGGTCTCGCTCACGTCCTGCCCGTACGCGCCGACATTCTGCATCGGCACCGCGCCGACCGACCCGGGGATCCCCGCCAGGCACTCCATCCCGGCGAGCCCCTCTGCGACCATCCGCGCGACGAGCTCGTCCCACGGCTCGCCCGCCGCGACCGTCACGAGCACCGTCTCGTCCGTATCGTCGGTCGCGAGCGCGATGCCGCGCGCCACCATGTGGAGCACCGTGCCGTCGATCCCCTCGTCGCCGACGACGAGGTTCGAGCCGCCGCCGACGACGAGCAGCCGCTCGCCGCCACCATCGGCGTCGCGCACCGTGTCGATCACGTCTTGCTCGCGGTCCGGCGCCACGAGGCGGCGCGCCGGCCCGCCGAGACGCAGCGTCGTCAGCTCGGCCAGACGGACGTTCTCGGCGACGCGCACGAACGCTAATAACCGCGGGAGCCCTCCGGCCGCCAACGTTTTGGGTCGGATTCGGACTAAGAACGTCGCAGCGCTTTACCATGCCGCTCGTTCCCCTCCCCATCGACCACGTCCTGCCGGACATCGTGCGCGCCCTCGCGAGCGCGCCGTCGCTCGTGCTCGAGGCGCCACCCGGCGCCGGCAAGACCACGCGCGTGCCGCGCGCGATGCTCGATGCCGGGCTCGTCACCGGCGAGATCATCGTCCTCGAGCCGCGTCGCCTCGCGGCCCGGCTCGCGGCGCGGCGGGTCGCAGAGGAGCTCGGCGAGCGGCTCGGCGAGACCATCGGCTACACCGTTCGCTTCGAGGACGTCTCGAGCAAGCAGACGCGCGTGCGCTTCGTCACCGAGGGCATCCTGACACGCCGGCTCCTCGCCGATCCGCTGCTGCGCGGCGTCTCCGCCGTGCTCCTCGACGAGTTCCACGAGCGCCACCTCCAGGGCGACGTCGCGCTCGCGCTGCTCCGCCGCATCCAGCGCTCCACCCGCCCCGACCTCAAGATCATCGCCATGTCGGCGACGCTCGAGGCCGGGCCCGTCGCGGAGTTCCTCGGTTGCCAGGTCATCCGCTCCGAGGGCAAGCGCTTCGACGTCGCCATCGAGCACCTCCCCGCGCCCGACGACCGCAAGCTCGATCTCCAGATCGCCTCCGCCGTGCGGGCGCTCCTCCACGACGGCCTCGACGGCCACGTCCTGTGCTTTCTCCCCGGCGCCGGCGAGATCCGGCGCGCGCTCGAGGCGTGCGCGAAGCTCGCCGCCGAGAACGATCTCGCGCTCGTGCCCCTGCACGGCGATCTGCCGCCGGCCGAGCAGGATCGCGCGGTGGGCGCCTCGAGCAAGCGCAAGATCATCCTCTCCACGAACGTCGCCGAGTCGAGCGTCACCATCGACGGCGTGGTGGCCGTGGTCGACAGCGGGCTCGTGCGCGTCATCCGGCACGCCCCGTGGTCGGGCCTGCCCGCGCTCGGCATCGAGAAGACCAGCCGCGCCTCCGCCACGCAGCGCGCGGGCCGCGCCGGTCGTACGCGGCCGGGCCGCGCGCTCCGCCTCTACACGAAGGCCGACTTCGATCTCCGGCCCGATCACGACACGCCGGAGATCCTGCGCGTCGATCTCTCGCAGACGCTCCTCGAGCTCGCCGCGGTACGCGCGCGTGATGTCGCATGGCTCGATCCGCCGAAGGCTGAGGCGCTGATCGCGGCCGAGGACCTCCTCGGTCGCCTCGGCGCCACGAACGAAGCCGGCGAGATCACGTCGATCGGCCAGCGCATGCTCGCCTTCCCGCTCCATCCGCGGCAGGCACGCATGCTGGTGGAGGCCGAGCGTCGCGGCGTCGCCGACGACGGCGCCATCCTCGCCGCGCTGGTCGGCGAGAAGGATCTCCGCTCCGCGAGCAAGGCGCGCTTCGACGGCCCGCCCGGCGGCCGCTCGCTCGACATCGCCACCGAGCAGAGCGATCTGCTCGGCCTCCTCGATCGCTTCCGCGAGGCGCAGGACAGCGGCTTCGCGGCCCACGCCCTGCGCGCCATCGGGCTCGACGCGGGCGCCGTGCACGCCGTCGAGCGGGCCCGCAAGCAGCTCGGGCGCATCGTGCGCAACGACGATCGCAAGACGCCCACCTCCCCGAAGAGCGCAGACGACGCGCTTCTCCTCTCGGTCCTCGCGGGCTTCCCCGACCGCGTCGCGCGCCGCAAGCGCCAGGGTGCGCGCGACCTCGCGCTCGCGCAGGGCGGCACCGCCGAGCTCGCGGAGACGAGCGCGGTGCGTGATGCGCCGTGGCTCGTCGCCGTCGACGCCGAGAACGTCCGCGGCCGCACGCTGGTGCGCGTGGCGAGCGGCATCGAGCCCGAGTGGCTGATCGAGCTGTTCGAGGATCGCATCCGCGAGGTCGCCGACCTCGGCTTCGACGACGCGAAGGGAGCGGTCACCGGCGCCTCGAAGATGATGTACGACGCGCTCGCCATCGCCGAGTCGCCGGGCTTCGACCGCAACGATCCGAAGGTCGCCGATCTCCTGTACGAGAAGGCCTTCGCGCGCGGCGCCCGCTCGCTCGTGGCCGACGAGGCGCTCGCTCGCTGGCTCGCCCGCGCGCGCTTCGCCGCCTCGCAGGACAAGTCCCTGCGCGCTCCGGCCGACGCCGACGTCGCGCTCGCACTTCGTGCACTCTGCATGGGCAAGACCACGCTGCGCGAGGTGGCCGAGGGGGATCTCCTGGGCACGCTGCGCAGCGAGATCGGCGGCTTCGGCAAGATCGAGGAGCTCGCGCCGGAGAAGGTCACGCTCGCGAGCGGCCGCACGGTGCCCATCGCCTACGACGAGGGCAAGGCGCCCTGGGTCGAGTCGTACCTGCAGGACTTCTTCGGCACGAAGAACACGCCGCACGCCGGCCGCATCCCGGTCGTCCTCCACCTGCTCGCGCCCAACAAGCGCGCCGTCCAGGTCACGACCGACCTCGCGGGCTTCTGGGAGCGCCACTACCCGGCCGTCCGCAAGGAGCTGATGCGGAAGTATCCGCGCCACGCGTGGCCCGAGGACACGAGCATCGCGGTGGCCGCGAAGTATCCCCGCCCGCGGCGTTGAACGAGACGTTCGAGCGCTGCATCCGGATTCGCGGACGCGGCGAGGACGTCCTTCGATGAGGGGCAGCGGTGCTGCAGAACGCAGGAGCGCGTCCCCGTGGTCCAGGGCTTCGGCGTGAAGGAGAGCGGCAAGGCGTGCCAAGGCGACGTCGGCTCGGCGGCCAATGCGATCGCCTCGGGGAGCAACGCGTCCGAGCGGGGTGCCGAGGCGGCGCGAAGCTTCCGTGAGATCCTAGGCGACGCGGAGGATGCGCTCGATGCCGAGCGCGGCCTCGTGCATACGGCCGACGCGGTTGCCGAGCGCCGCGAGGTAGATCTCGCCGCGCGGCGACGGGATGGCCTTCGAGAGGACGTCGGTGCCCTGGGTCAGGCGCTCGCAGAGATCGCTCACGGTCCCGCTGGCCACCGGCTGCGCGATCGCTCCGAGGATCGCGAGCTCCTGGGCGGTGCCCAGGCCGCTGATCACGAGGCCGCGCGCGTCGACGATCGCGATCGATGAGACGTCGCTCCGATCCTTCACGGCCGCGAGCAGGAGGCGAAGCGCCTCGTTCTTCTCTCCGCTGCGCTTTCGGCGTCGTTCGTTCATGCAATTTGCGTAACCGAGGCCCGCAACCGCGGCCAACTAGCTGACAGCCGCAGCTCGCCGCGGGCAAGTGTTAAGCTGCCGTGCATGCGGAACACGCGGCTCCTCTCGCTCCTCTCGCTCGCTTCAGTCCTCGGCTCCAGCGCGCTCGGCGCATGCTCGTCGAGCGACACCCGCGGGACCACGCCCGGAACGGACAGCGGAGGCGGCGGGAGCGATGGCGGGAGCGAGGCGGCCGTCGAGAAGGACGGGAGCACGCCCGAGCGCGACGGCGGGAGCGACGCGCCCGTCGATGCCCCGAAGGACGCGAACCTGCGCGACGCGAACGGCCCCGGCGCGACGGGCGCGATGTGTACGTTCAACCGCGACTGCCAGGCCGCGCTACGCTGCGAGTGCACGGAGGCCGATGGCTGCGCGTGCAAGGCCGGCGTGCGCGGCACCGGGCGCAACGGCATCGACCCGTGCACCAGCGGCAACGACTGCGCGAGCTCGGTGTGCGTCGAAGGGCCGCCCGACGGCGGCTCGTTCTGCTCCGACGAATGCGGCTCCGCCGCGGACTGCGTCGGTCCGCTTCCCGTCTGTCAGACCGTCGCTTTCCTCGGGACGATCTGCGTTCGTACGCCGCCGAAGTAGAACCGGCGACGCGACCGGCGACGCGACCGCGCTGCGACCGCGCTCACAGACGCGGCGGCGCGGCCGACGCGGGGGGCGCCGGCGGGCGCGGGCGCGGCTTCGGCGGCGCCGCGCTAGCGCTGACCGAGGCCGCGGCGGACGTCAGCGCGGAGGCCGAGAGCGCCGGATGCGCGGGCGCGACGCTGCTCGGCACCACCCCTGCGCTCGGGTCCGCGGGGCCCACCGCCGCCGTGCCGACCGGCACGGGCACCGTCGCCGAGAGCGGCGGCGCGGGGGCATCGAGCCCGAGCCAGCGCGGCTTCCGCCAGAGGATCACCGCGATGCCGCACGCGGTGACGAGCAGCAGCATCGCCATGAACGCGAGGAGCTTTTGTTTCGCCGACGGGCCACGCGTACGCACCACGAGCGTCGGCGTCTTGCCGCGCCGCGGGTTCAGCACGCCGGGCGGCGCGAGCGGTCGCTCGGGCATGCGCATCGTCATCTGCGCCACGCCACGCTGGTTCGCAGGAGGCGCGCCCGGATACCCCGGCGGCGCGTTCCGGTGTGGCCCGGAAACCGGATGACCGACGTGCTGCGGCCCCGACGGCGCGCGGCCCGCGCCGACCGGATTGCTCGCCGGCGGCCCAGCGATGAACGGTATGCCCGACGGCGGCGTGTGACCGATGGCATGGGCATGCGCGACCGGCACCGTCATGTTCGGCGGCGCGCTCGGCACGGTGTCCTCGCTCGCGACGATCACCGGAGGCGCGTTGAGATCCTCGGTGGGCGAGTACGAAGGCGGGATCGTGTGCGGCCGCGCCGAGGCGTAGGCCGCGCTCGACGCGCCGGACGACTCACCGACGCGCTCCTCGATGGCGTCGATCAGCTCCTCCTCCTCGCCCTCGATCGCCGCGGGCGGCAGCTCGTCGAGCTCGAGGGGATCGCCGAGCGCGGCATGCAGCGCATCGAAGTCGACCGCCTCGGGTCCCTCGTCCGCCTCGGCCGTGCCCACGGGAGCGTGCCCGCTCGCAGGCACTGCATCCGCACCGAGGCCTGGTTCGGTTCCAGCCCGGCGAGGCCTGGGATCGATGTCCTCGCGCCCTTCTCCCATCCGCAGAAAAGCCTAACCGATTTTCGGCGCTACCCGCGAAAAGCACGCGGGGTAGGGAAAAACAGAGGCGCGGACGCGCCTCACTCGAAGCCAACTTCCTCGGGCTTCGGCGGCCGCGCAGGCTTCTTCGGGGTGGCCGCAGGAGGCGCGGCGGCGGGCGGCGGCACGGGCGCGGGAGGCGTCACCGCGGGCGGGACCGCGAGCGGCGCCGGTTCAGGACGGGGAGGCCGCGCCCCTCCGCCTCGCGCCGGGCGCGGCGACGGCTCCGCAGCTGGTACGGACATTGCTTTCCCGACAACCGCGGAGGTCGACGGGGGCAGTGCGGAGGCCGACGCCGGCGGTTCGACCGCGGGCGGCAGCGTCGGGCGTGGCGCGGACGCGCTCGCGATTTGCACGGCATCGGACGGCGGCGCGCTCACCGCCTTCATCCAGGGCTTCGTCACGAGCAGCACCGCGCCGCCCACGAGCAGCGCACCGAAGATGGCCGCGCCGAGGAGCGGCAAGAGCATGCCGCGCTCGGCCGGCGGACGCGTTCGCGCCTCGCCCGCGAGCGGCCCGGTGCCGGTGCCGGTGGCGAAGCCCTGCGCCGAAGGAGGAAACACGATGTCTTGCCGGCGCGGATCGAGCGGCGCGTTGCTGGTCCGGGGGAGCTCCAGCGGCCCGCGCTGCGCGAGCGCGGCGCGCTCGCGATCGGGCGGCACCAGCGGTGAGAGCCTGTCGTCGATCGCGGTGTCGTTCTGCGCGAGGCGCTGCGTCACCCCGAGGACGCCGCTCGCGTGCGTCGGCGCCTCGCGATCGATCTTCGGCTTCGCCGGCGCTGCTGCTGCTGCGACCGCGTCGAGGTTGACGCCTGGCTCGCTCGCGAGCGTCGCCGCGCCGCCCAGCGCCGTCGCGCCCACCGGGGTGCCCACCGGGGTGCCCACGAGCTGCCGGCCGCCCGCGGTGATAGGGACCTGCGCGGTCGGCACCGGCGGCGGCTGCACGGAGGGGGGCAGCATCCCGACGGCGGTGGAGACGGCCTGCTCGGTCCCCTCGAGCGCGACCTCGGCGCGCGTCGGCGGCACGGAGCTCAGCACGTTGATCTGAGTCGCCGACTTCGGCGCCGCCTCCTCTTCGCGCAGCATGCGCCGCAGCTCGCTCGCGAACGAGAAGCAGTCGCGCGGCCGATCCCGCGGCGCCTTCGCGAGCGCGCACATGACGAGGTTCTCGAGCGCCCTGGGGAGCGCGACGAATTGCGAGAGCGGCGGCGGCGCCCGCTGCGCGTGGGCGGCGCCGATGGCGTACGCATCGCCCACGTCGTCGAAGGGGCCGCGCCCCGCGAGCAGCTCGTAGAGCACGACGCCGAGCGAGTAGATGTCGGTCTGCGGGCCGAGATCCCCGCCGAAGATCTGCTCGGGCGACGCGTAGCGCAGCGTGCCGATGAACTTCCCCTGCGTGTGGCTCGCCTTGCGATCGAGCAGCCGCATGATCCCGAAGTCGAGGAGCTTCGTGATGGTGGTGCCGTTGACGTTGCGATGGAGAAAGATGTTCTCCGGCTTCACGTCGCGATGGATCACCGCGTTCTCGTGCGCGTGCTCGAGCGCATCGAGGACGTCGATGGCGATGCGGTAGCAGTGCGAGATCTCGAGCGCGCCCTTCCTCTCGATGACGACGCGGAGGTTCTGACCGTTGAGCCGCTCCATGACGTAGAACGGCATGCGCTGCTCGTCGGTCGTCACGCCTGCGGTGACGACGTCGACGATGTTCGGGTGCTGCAGCTTCGCGAGCGCGCGCGCCTCGGCCTGCATGCGCTTCGCGAGATCCTTACGCGCGACGAGCTGCGGGTGCAGCGTCTTCAGGACGTAGCGCTTGCCGACGGTGATGTCCTCGACGTCGTAGACGGAGCCCATCCCGCCGGTCGCCAGGTGGCGCACGACCCGATAGACGGTGCCCGGGAGCTGCAGGCCGGCAGGGTACTGAGCAGCGTCCACGTCACCAGTCTGGCAAGCCCCCGGCGCGGCGTCCAGCAGGCTGCGCCATGGTCATTCGTACACGTCCTCAGAACGCGTAGCCGACCTCGAGGAGGTGGAGCACCGGGATCGGCTTGCTCGCGGCGTAGCTCATCGCGGTCGCGATCTTGCCTTTGCCCGGCGCGTCCTGGGTCTCCCCCTGCGCGCGCGCCTCGAATTCGGCCTTGCTCGAAGCGACGGGGATCTCGACGCCGGCGTCGAAGCCCACGGTCATGCCGAACGGCAGCATCCAGCGAAACCCGAGGTGCGGCGCGAGGTACACCGCCGCGGCCGAGGCGCGGAGCGCGACGCGCGACGCCGGCTCCCCTTTCACGGCGAGCATGCTCGTGCTGCCTTCGGTCTTCGCGACGCCCCCCGCGAGGCCGGCGAAGAACGCGCCGCGGAACGGGTGGACGCGCAGGAAGCCCTCGCCGGAGAAGCGCGAGACCTGCGCCGGCAAGGCCTGCGGCACGCCGAACGTCGGGATCAAGGACAGCGCGCCGCCGGCGCCGAGGAGCCCTTTCCAGGTGGTGAAGAGGCCGAAGCGCAGGCCATCGGGCGCGCCAATGCCGACCGTGGGGCCGAGGCGAACGGGGCCGAGCAGACCGTCCTTGGTGTAGACCGAGGGCTTCTCGGTCACGGTGTCGGGCGGCTCGGGCGCCTGCGCGCGAGCCGCGGAGGCGGCGAAAAGAGCCGCGCAAGCGCAGCCGGCAGCGACGAGACCGCGTGACGAGCGAGCCCTGGGCATTCACGAGAGAACGGCCGTGCTGCGCGCGGATGAAGCCCACACGACCTAGGCGCTGCAGCTTTTCCCGGGTAGCCTCGCGGCATGCTCTTGCGATCCCTGCGCGCGCGACGCCGCAGGACCCGGTTCCTGGTGGCGATCACGGCCGCAACCGCGCTCGCCGCGGCAGCAGCGTGCGGCATCGACGCGGTAGCGACGAAGGAGTTCCCGGACCCACCGGACGCGCGCGAGGGGGGGCCGGTGGTGCTGCCTCCGAAGCCGGACGGGGAGGTGGAGGATGGAGGGGCGGATGCGGACGCGTCCACCGATGCGCCGCTCGGCTGCCCGACGGGGCACGGGGGGATGGTGGTGGTCGATGCCGGCGGACTCTTCTTCTGCATCGACGCGACGGAGGTGAGGAACGACGAGTACGACAAGTTCGTCGCCGCCACCGACGGCGGCACCGTGAATTCGGGAAACGTCGACGGCAGCGCGCCGGCCTCCTGCGCCTTCAACACGACCTACGTGCCCGGTATCGTGGGCGCGGCGAACTTCCCCGTGGTCGGCGTCGATTGGTGCGACGCCGAAGGCTACTGCCGCTGGGCCGGAAAGCGACTCTGCGGCAAGCAGGTCAACCACGACGCCTCGACCGGCGAGTGGTTCGCGGCCTGCTCGAACGGCGGGAAGCTTCCCGTGCCCTACGGCCCGGCGTACGTGCCGAACACGTGCAACGACAAGAACATGGGCGTCAACGCCGTCGGCAGCCACCCCGGCTGCGTCGGGAGCGTCCCTGGGCTGTTCGACATGAACAGCAACGTGGCGGAGCTGATCGACGACTGCACGGGGACGAACTGCGTTCAGCGCGGCGGCGACTACGCCGGCCCCGGCTCATGCGCCGCCACGGCCGATTACCCCATCCAGGGACCGGCCGGGTCGTTCGGCTTCCGCTGCTGCGGAGACCAGCGCTAGCGAGCGGTCAGACGGTCTTGCCCACGAGCACGAAGCCCGTACCTGAAGCCGCGATCGGGACGATCTCGAAGCTCTCGAAGCCAGCGCCGTTCGCAAGCCGGCGAACATCCGCCTCGTCGTAGAAGAAGACCGTTCCGCGGCGCGTCAGGCGGTACCGCATCTTGCGCGCGAACTCACGGACCATCGAATGGCCGGGGAACGAGCAGATGACGGTCCCCTTCGTGACCGACGCCATCTTCTTGAGGAACGGCTGCGGATCGCGGAGGTAGTCGTAGACGCCCATCGCGATGCTGACGTCGAACTTCTCCTCGAGGTTCGCCGTGAAGAAGTCGGCCTGGAGGAACTCGCAGACCTTGTCGACGCCGTGCTCGCGCGCCTCGGCGCGGGCGATCTCGAGCATGTTCGACGAGAAGTCGACCCCGAGGATACGGCGCGCGCCGCGACGCGCGAAGTCCGCCGCGTACACGCCGGACCCGCACCCGATATCGAGCACGGATTTACCCGTGACGTCGCCGGCGTGCTTGAACGCCAGGTCGTAGCGGTCGAACACGGCCTTGCGAAAGGTCTTGTTGAACCAGCGCGAGACCGGTGAGCGCTCGAGGCGATAGATCGCGTCGAAGTTCTTCGCATCCCACTCGAAGCGGTGTTTGACGTCTTCTTGCACTGCCGTTTCCTGGTTCATGAGGCCTGCCTGTGGATCGTGCCCAGCGGGGCGAAGGAGAAGGAGCGGAGCATCTCGACGAGGCGCTCGCGCACCTTGCCGGTCCTGAAGTTGTGGAGAGCGAGCAACTTGGCGATGGAGAGGTTCTTCAGCCCGAGCCCAGAGACGTATAGCCAATCTTCCGAAAACTCATAGGGGTGAAAGTAGAGAACGGCCGTACAGCCGTCGTCCTCAGCGCTCACGAGCGCGCGGCGCAGGACCGACCCCGGGATCAGGCGAAAATAGCTGCCTCCGGCGATGGGCAGCTGGGCCTGGCCCACCTTCAGG
>JAYTHX010000277.1:0-4315 GCA_043732195.1 Polyangiaceae bacterium | reverse complement strand
GGTTCCGGCGCCCGCCCACGAACGGATGGCCGAGCACGAGGAGATGGTGCTCGACCTCGCGGCCTGCACCCGCTGCCTCCGCGAGAAGCGGGGGGTGGAGAAGATGGTGCTGCTCGGCAACTGCGGCGGCGGCTCGCTCGCCGCATTCCACCAGGCAGAGGCCCGGCTCGCGCCCGCCGCGCGCCTCGTGACCTCGCCCGGAGGCAGCCTCACGCGGTTCGACACCGCGGCGCTCCGCCCCGCCGACGCGATGATCTACGTCGCGGCCCATCGCGGGCAGGGCAAGATCCTGCAAGCGGCCATCGACCCCTCGGTGGTCCACCCGAAGGGCTATCTGCACTGGCCCGGGCGCCAGCGCGCGCCGTGGACGCCGTTCGACTTTCCGGTGGGCATGCGGCGCTGCGGGCTGAGTCTCGTGTAGTGTGCAAGCAAGACCACGGCGCCCACCCCGACGCCGCTCGCGCTCCCGCCGGACCGCGCGGGCGACGCCAAGGCCCACGCCACGCCCGCGCCGCCGTCGTTCATGACGCGCTGCGCAGATCGCGCTGCACGGCCTGCGGGTCGGCTACGCCGAGACCTGCGGCGGCTTCTTCGTCGACCATCGCGATCCCGCGGTGCGGATCGGCCTGCGCCTCCCGTTCGGCGAGCCTGCCGAGGTGCTGGTCCCGCGCGGCGAGGCGCTCGGCGTGCTGGAGCGGCTCGACCGCGCCGTTGCTCCGGTTGGTTACACCGAACGACCGATCTGAGTAGAGTGGAGCGCGTGGGCACGCGCACGCTCGTCTTCCTCCGTCACGGTCAATACGATGCGGAGAATGGCGGGTCGCTGACCGTCCTCGGTCGCGAGCAGGCCCGGCTGGCCGGCAAGTACCTCGAGACCTTCCGCTTCGACGTCGTCTGGTCGAGCACGCTCACGCGCGCGAAGGAGACGGCCGACATCGTCTCGACGCACCTCGGCGGCATGAAGGTTCGCCACACCGGTCTCCTCCGCGAGGGCCTCTACACGAAGGTCGAGGGCTACGAGGTGCCCGCCTCGGAGCGGCGGGAGGACCGCGCACGCGCCGACGCAGCGTACGCGAAGATCGTGCGCACCAGTCGCTCCGACCGCGCGGAGCTCGTGGTGTGCCACGGGAATCTCATCCGGTACTTCATGTGCCGGGCACTTCATACGCCAACCACCAAGTGGTTACGCATGACGACGAGTCATTGCGGACTCAGCCGCGTGGTCGTTCGTGACACGGGCGCGGTGCGGGTGGTGTCGTACAACGAAACTTCTCACCTGCCGATGAAGCTCGTGACTTGACCGGGCCGGGCTTCGCGTCGACTCTTCTGCATCCCACTGAGTACCAGCTGGATGATCCGCGCGGCCGCGACGCCGGATCGGTTTCTCGAACGCGGACTCGCGCGATTTCTGGCGCGCTCTCGGGCGGTGCATCCGCGGGCCGCGGCGCGCGCTTCGTTCGCGCTCGCGTTGCCTGCGGATCTCTCGTCGTTCCTGAAGCGCGTGGGAGGCGCGATGCTCGGCGACTTCGTGCCGAAGGCGCAAGCCCCCGCAGCGGACGCGTTCACCTCGCTCCTCGCTGCCGCCGGCCGCACCGCGCTGGGACGCGCGAAGCTGTGCTCGCTGCTGGCCGGTTGCGTGCCGTTCGGCGCCACGCGCGGCGGTGAGCTCTGGCTCTACGTGCTCGAGGTCGGTCCCGCGCGCGGCGTGATCGCGACGCTCGACCCCGCCGTACCCGCCGCGCCACGCCTCGCCTTTCGCGGTGCGTCGTGGTTCGCGTTCGCCTGTGCACTCGAGGAGTGCGTGCGCGCGCGCGACGCCGATGCGACACGCGCGACCGAGGTGCGCGCGATGATCGGGACGCCCGGCGTCGCCGAGCAGGAGAGCGTGCGGGCCTCGTTCGAGCGCGCGCTGGCGCTCGCGGATCTCCTGGTGGCCAGCGACTCCGGCGTGCGGCGCGCCGCGAAGAAGCTGGCGACGCGTCCGCTCTCGCCTCCGCATCCGCCGGACTCGCGCCGCTCGCGGCCCGCGAGGTCGGATCGCACGACCTCGCTCGAGCTGGGCGCGCTGGTCGAGGCCTTCTTCCGCAAGGACGCGGACGAGGCGCGCGAGATCGTCGTCACGCAGCGGACCTCGCCCGACCAGGTCGTGCGCGATGCCGCGGCGCTCCTCGAGGACGCGCTCGCCGCGAAGCCGCGTACCGCCCGCGCGAAGGAGCTGGCGCGCCGTCGCCAGGTGGCCGGCCGCGCCGCGCGATCGGTCACGACCGCGAGCGCTCCCTCCTCCGCCGAGCGCGCGGTGCACACGCGGCGCATCCTCGACCTCATCGACGCCATCAAGCCCACCGCCGAGCCGCTCGCCACCACCGAACCGCGCGAGGAGGCGCTCCATGCGCTGAGCGAGCTCGGCGATCGCTCGGTCGTGCCGGGCCTGGTCGCGCGCGCCGTGACGGGCGACGTGGGCGCGGTCGACATGCTCGCCGCGCTCGGCGACGCGAACGCGGTTGCGCCGCTCGTCAGCCTGCTCCGGCGCGAGCCGCAGCGCTACCGCGTGCTCGAGGCGGCGGTGGCGCGCGCGCTGGCGTGCCTCGGGGCGACGAGCGCCGCGGCCGCGTTGCGCGCGCTGCTCGCCGACAACCCGATGCCGAGCTGGCGCGAGGGCATCGAGCGCGGCGTGCTCGTGAAGGAGCTCGTCGCGGCGCTCGGGGCGCTGCGCGACGAGCAAGCCGGGCCGCTCCTCCTCGCGGTTCTCGAGGCCACGAGCCAGGAGTATCGCGCGATCCTGCCGCGCGCCGCGTGGGCGCTCGGCCGCATCCATCACCTGGCTGCCCTCGGGACGCTGGAACGCCTCCTCTACTCACCCAAGGAGGTGGCGACGTGCGAGGCGATCTGGGCAGTCGGCGAGATCGGCTCTGCCCACGCCAGCGCGCGTGCGCAAGCCGCCGCGGTGCTCGACAAGCTCGGTGGCAACGAGCCGGGCGCGGAGATGGTGCGGCTCGTCGCGCTCGCGAAGGTGCGCGTCGGTCAGCCCGCTGCCCCGCGCGCCTCCGAGCTGCGCCGCGCGCTGGAGCGCGCCTTGTGGGAGCCGGCGTTCCGCCAGGAGGAGAGCTCGCGGCGCCGCACGTGGGCGCTGCGCTCGCTCGAGGAGCTGGCGAAGATGCGCGGCAAGGGCGAGGACCCCTACTTCCTCGGTCACGATGCGGTGCGCTACTTCGTCACGCGTGACGATCACCGCATCCGGCGCGCCGCGCAGGACGCGTTTGCGGCCTGGGGCGTCATCGTGCCGGCGACGCGCCGCTACTACGCGAGCACGCTCGACGAGCTCGAGGCGACGGGCGGTCTCCCGGCGCTCCACGAGGCGCTCCGCGATCCGCTCGGGGTCTTCCGTCACAACATCGCGACGCGCCTCGCCGAGCGCGCCCACGAGTCCTCGGTGCGGCCCCTCGCCGAGGCCACGGCCCGCCTCTTCGCCGAGCCGCCGACGTCGACGTACGAATACGACGACGCGCCGAGCAACCTCGTCGCTTACGTACGCGCGCTCGCAAAGCTGAACCGCCCCGAAGGCAACGACGTGCTCATCGAGGGCCTGCGCGCCGGCAACCACCAGGTGCGGGCGGTGGTGGCGGAGAACGCGCCGGACGACGAGCGCTTCGTCCCCGAGCTGATGGCGATGCTCGGCGACCCGCGGAGCTTTCTCCGCTCGCGCGCGGAGCGCTCGCTGACCACGCTGGGCGTGAACCCGCGCAGCAGCAGCGACCCGCCGACGCGCGTGCTCGAGGTGTGATATCGCCGGTGGCATGGCCACCAGCTCCGCGCCGAGGCCCAACGCGCGCAAGCTCGACGCGAGGGCGAGCATGCCGCGCATTCGCGCCGTCGGGCGCAAGCTCGCGCCGTACGAGGACTTCTACCACTGGGTACTCACTCTCACGTGGCCCCGCTTCTTCGGGTGGGTCACGGTCGGCTACATGCTGACGAACCTGCTGTTCGGCTGCGCGTACTACCTCCTGCCCGGCTCGGTCTCGAACACGAGCGGCTTCCTCGACTGCTTCTTCTTCAGCGTGGAGACGTTCGCGACCATCGGTTACGGCGAGATGACGCCCCTCGGCCGCGCCGGCCACGCGGTCATGACCATGGAGGCGCTCGCCGGAATCCTTGCCTCGGCCACCATCACCGGTCTCACGTTCGCGCGCCTCGCCCGTCCCACCGCGAAGGTCCTCTTCTCCGAGAAGGCGGTGGTCGCCCGGCGCGACGGCCTCCCGCACCTGATGTTCCGCATGGCGAACTGGCGACGCAACCAGATCGCCGAGGCGCAGCTCGC
>JAYTHX010000276.1:0-13475 GCA_043732195.1 Polyangiaceae bacterium | reverse complement strand
GTCGCGTGTCTCTGGACCTCTTGCTCTGCTTCCGCGCCCTCGGCAGCGGATTCGCGATCGGTTTCCTCCTCGACGCGAACCTGCGGCTCATGCTCTCGCGAGCCCCCGACGACGCGAATCCGCGGCGACACCGGCGCGGGCTTCACCGCTGGCCTCGTTCTCACCAGCACGAACCCGGCGGGACCCGCGAACAGCCCGAGCCATACCGCCGCCCCTTCGCGATCGAGCCGAGATCCACTGCCTCCGCTTGGTCCAGGAGCTTCCACGCCACGAAGACGATGCCCGCGAAGATCCAGAACACCGCGGTCGAGCGCACGTAGACGTGCTGGATGAAGGACTCCGCGACGTCCGTGGCGCGGGCATGCCCTTGAGCGCGTTGGGCGTAGGGCTCGCGCTCCGCCGCCGACGCACGAAGATTTGCCTCTCGCAGGGCGCGCTCCGCTTCGTGCAAGCGTTGCTCGGTGGCGTCGAGGCGCGCGCGGGGCGCTTCGTGTTCGTCCCTGTACGCCATTTAGCCTGCGAGGTCGGGCGCCTCAGAACGTCCCGCCCACGCCCACGATGCCGCCTTGCGGCATGAAGCTGCCCTCGCTGCGCGCGACCGGCGCCACGAGGGGCGTGAGGCGCGACTCGGGCGGAAGCTCGCGCTTCTTCGTCTCGGAGATCTCCGGCACGTAGGCGAGGTTCGCCTGCACGACGCCCGTGATCGCCACCGCTGCGAACGCGCCGACCAGGCTCAGGTTCACGGTCTGGATGGTGTCGGCGCGATCCTTGTAGATCTGCGCCTTGCGCTCGAGGTCCGCGCCCTGGCCGTTCTTCCGGCCGTCGGCGTAGATGAAGAGCGGGACGGTGATCATCGTGCCGAGCACCAGCGCCGACTCGCTCACCAGGAACATCCAGCCCAGCACCGGCTCGCGGTTCTGGAACTGGCCCGCGCCGAACGGCAGCAGCGCGACGACGCGGCTGTTGTGGACGGTGATCTTCTCCTCGGTCGCCAGCTGCTTCACCTTCGCGAGCCAAGCCTCCTGCCGGCGGCGCTCCTGCTCGGCGCGCGCACGCTTCTCGGCCTCGAGCCGCGCGGAGTTCTGCGCAGCCTGCCGGATGCGCTCCTGGAGCTGCACGCGGACGTCGAAGAACGTGTTGATGACGTCCCCCGGGAAGCTGAGCGGATCGGGCTCGAACGCCGCGTCCTCGAGGATGAGCTTCTCGAACACCTCGGCGCCGAGCTCACGCTTGTTCTGCGCCAGCAGCACCGCGGCGAGGTACATCCGCGCCTGCGAGAGGAGCGAGACGTCCTTGAGCCCGGTCTTCGGGTCGACGAGCGCGCGCAGCCGCTCCTCGGCCTCGGCGTAGTTGCGCGCGAGGTACGCGGCGCGCGCCTTCTCGACGTCCACGCGTCCCTGCGCCGACGCTGCGCGTCCCCCGAAGACGACGAGCGCGAAGGCAGAAGCTGCGAGGAACCGGCGCAGAGCGCGCATTCCGGCAGCTTACAACGTCAGGGAGCCTTGAAGGACAGGACGTATTTCTGGCCCGCGCGGAGCGGCGCGGGACGGCCCTTCTCGGGATCGGCGCGATCGAACACGGTGACGCTGCGATCGGCGCGTCCGGCGAGCATGGGGATGTCGGTGGCCACGCCGGGCGCGAGCGTGACGTTCGGCACCTCGAGGATGCCGTACGCGTGGTTCGACTCGCCTTCGACGATCAGCTTCGCGGGCAGGATCGCGAGCTGGACGTCGAGCGCGGCCTCGGTATCACCGGGCGCGATCGCCACCGTCTTGGCGACGCACAGCTCGTTGCCGTCGCGGTCCTGGCACGTGAAGGTGAGCGCGTGCGCCTTCTCGTCGGGCAGGAGGAAGGACATCCCGGCGCCGGGATCGGGGCCGGGCGCGCCATCGATAGTGAGCTTCACGCCGAACTGCGGCTGGAGCGAGCTGATGACGACCGAGCGCTTCTTGCCTGGCACCGCCGCGTCGGCGATGGTCGGATTCGCGGGCCGCAGCGTGCCGATCGAGAGCGCGACGGGGCGCTCCCCCGAGGAGACCGCGCTCGCGCTCGCGAGCGGGCTCACGCTCCGCGCGGCGCTCGGGCCCGGTCCGGTGAGCAGGGCGCCGTTGCTCGTCGGCACGTCCGGTGTGGTGATGAGCGTGGGCGAGCCCTTGAGCTGCCGCGCGACGAAGAACGCCGACGTCCCCAGCACCAAGGCGCCCAGCACGAGCGGCCCGGCCCGGCGCGCGAGCCGCATGCGCGCCTCCGCGCGGTGCATGCTGGCCACGATACGGAGCAGCTGCGGATCGTTCGGCGCATACGCGAGCGCGCGGTTGTAGTCGGAGGCCGCGGCCACCGCGTCGCCGCGCTTGCGCGCCTCGCTGCCGAGATCGCAGAGCCGGCCGATGAGGCGCTTCTCGTGCTCCGCGGACCACACCTCGGGGTCGTCGAAGTATGACTCGAGCTCGGTGCGCGGCGTGGCGATGCCCAGGCGCGAGAGCTCGGCGGCGAGCGCCTCGCGCATCACCTCGGCGTTCGCGTAGCGATCCTCGGCCTGGCGCGCGAGCGCGCGATCGAGGATCTGGCTGTACACCTTGCCGACCGGCGGCTGCTCACGCTCTGCCGACGGATAGATCCCATCGAGCACGCGCCGCAGCACCTGCGCGGGGTTGTTCCCCTCGAACGGGAGGTGGCCGACCATGCACTCGTAGAGGAGGACGCCCATCCCGAAGACGTCGGCCCGGCCGTCGACGTCGCCGCCTTCGATCTGCTCCGGCGCCATGTGCGCGGGGCTGCCCAGCACCTGCCCCGTGGAGGTGACGCCCTGGGCGTCGAGCAGCTTCGCGATGCCGAAGTCGGTGAGCTTCACGCCCACGCGCTCGCCGCGGTTCGAATCGATCGGCGTGCGGCGGCTGAGCAGGCTGGTCGGCATCGCCAGCGTACCCGTGGGCACGGGCGTCGGGTTCGAGACGCCGTGTAGCTCGTTGGGCCGGTGCTCGAGCAGCACGTTCTCGGGCTTCACGTCGCGATGGACGACCCCCGCGCCGTGCGCGTGCGCGAGCGCGCCCAGCAGCTCGACGGCGAGAGCAGCAGCGATCTCCGGCGGCAGCGCGCCGGTCTTCTGGAGCAGTTTGCGAAGCGTCTGCCCGCGGACGAACTCGACGACGAGGTACTGCTCGTCCTCGTCGGCCGACGAGACGTCGAACACCTCGACGATGTTGCGATGTCGCAGCTTCGCGACGGCCTTGGCCTCCGCCTCGAAGCGGTGCGCGATCTCCCGGCTCTCGCGAAGATGCGGGTGGAGGACCTTGATCGCGACGTCCCGCCCGAGGCGTTTGTCGTGCGCACGGTAAACCGTGGCCATCCCGCCGTGCCCGAGCTCCTCGAGCACTTCGTATTTCGTGAGCGCAGGTACTCGTGCCGGCCTCACGCCGGCGCTCGCAGCCATGGCGAGCAGGATAGCGGGCCCGCCGCCCGAATCGCGAGGCTTACCGGTGGGCAATCGGCGAACCAGGGATGAAACACGTGTGAAACGAGGGTCCGGGCGGCAGCGCGGCCCTTCCCGCTCGCTACAGTGCAGCCCATGCCCGCTGCCGATCGCGATCGCGGCCGCTCTCGGGACCGCGTTCGCCGTGTCGCGACGGGTCCGCGCTGCCCGGCGTGACGGCCTCGCGATCACCTGCCATCGCGTCCCCTGGAAGGGCGCGCGGCGCGTGCGCGTGGCGGTCGGCGTCGACGACGGACGCTCCGGCAACGACGACGTCCCGCGGGCCTTCGCCGACGTCGCCGACCCGGAGCGGGCGCTCGTGCTCAGCCACTTCCCGAGCACCGCCGAGACCATCGCCACCACCGGCGCGCCGCTGGTGCTCAGCGGCCACACGCACGCGGGGCAGGTCGACGTCCCGCACGTCACCCGCCTGCTCGCGAGCGCGCCGGCATGACTTCCTTCGTTTCGCGACGCGCCGGCGCTCTCGCCATCGTCGCCTGCTTCGCCTTGGTCTCTGCGGCATGTGGAGAGGACGGCATCACCTGCGAGTGAAGACCGAGAGAAAGAGAATCTTTCTCACGACCGCGGCGCTAGCAGCGCCGCGCTCAGCCCTTCAGGCCGAGGCGCTTCATGCGCGAGCGGAACGTGCTCTCACTCATCCCGAGCGAGCGCGCGGCGCGCGACTGGTTATTGTCGGCGCGCGCCAGGACCTGCGCGAGGATCTCGCGCTCCAGGTCGTCGAACGTCGTGCCGCCCTCGGGCATCTCGAGCGAGAGCGCTCCCGGCGAGATGGCATCGACGTCGAAGCGCGGGCGCGACATCGGCGGCTGGTCGTAGTCGTCGCTCGACGGCGAGACGTCGACCACGCCGCTCCCCGATGAGCGCTCACTCACCGAGTCCGGCGCGTAGGGCACGAGACCCGAGGCCGCCGCGCTCGGCATGCCCGACGAGCTGATGCTCGAGGCCGCCTGCTCGCGCCCCCACGACGGCGCCGGCGGCCGCGAGCGCGGTGACTCGCTCGGCGCGGCCTGCGGCACGTTGTAGGGGAAGAGGCTGCCGCGCAGCGACTGGGGCAGCCCGAGGTCCGCGGGCTCGATCTCGCGGCCCGCGTGGTAGATCACGAGCCGATCCATCACGTTGCCGAGCTCACGCACGTTGCCCGGCCACGGATGGGCCTCGAGCGCGCGCCACGCCGGCTCGCCGATGCGCGGCAGCTCGCGGCTCATGCGCTTCGCGGCCGCTTGGAGGAGCGGCACGCCGATCCCGCGGACGTCGTCGGTGCGCGCGCGGAGCGGCGGCACCTCGATGGGGCACACGGCGAGGCGATAGTAGAGATCGAGCCGAAAATGCCCGGCGTGCGCGTCGGAGAGGAGGTCGCGGTTCGTCGCCGAGACGATGCGCACGTCGACATGGCGCGGCTCGCTCGCGCCGACCGGCCAGAACTCGCGCGACTCGAGCGCGCGCAGGAGCAGCGCCTGGAGCGAGGCCGGGGCCTCGCCGATCTCGTCGAGGAAGAGCGTCCCGCCGTCCGCGAGCTCGAGGAGCCCCCGCCGCGCGGTCTGCGCGCCGGTGAAAGCGCCCTTCACGTGGCCGAACAGCTCACTGGTCATCAGCTCGGGCGGCAGCGCCGCGAGGTTCTGCGCGACGAAGCGCGCGCGCCGTCGCCCCGACCGCTCGTGGATCTCGGCGGCGATGAGCTCCTTGCCGGTGCCGGTCTCGCCGTGGAGCAGCACGCTGGCGTCGGTCCCGGCGACGGCCGTGACCTGGCCCATCACCTTGACCATCGCGGTCGACGTCGCGAGCAGCCGCGTTCGCGCTGCCTGCACGTTGCGCGAGACCGCTTCGACGTCGTCGCGCAGGCGCACGTTCGACGCCTTGAGATCGGTGGTGAGGCGGCGGTTCTCGAGCTCGAGGCGCCGCAGCGAGGAGGCGCGACGGATCACGAGGCGCAGCTGCGCGTTGTCCCAGGGCTTCTGGACGTACGCGAAGAGGTGGCCGTGGTTCACGGCCTCGGCGAGGTCGTCGTGATCGCTGAAGCCCGTGAGCAGGATGCGCTGGGTGTCGCGATGCTCGTCGTACGCCCTGGCGAGGAGCTCGGCGCCGTTCATGGGGCGCATGCGCATGTCGCTGACCAGGACGTCGAACTCGCGGCCCGCCAGGGCGTCGAGCGCGGCCTGGCCGGTCTCGACGCACGTGACGTCGAAATCGTCCTCGAAGATCGAAGCAAAGACCTCGCGGACGTCCGCTTCGTCGTCCACGTAGAGGACGCGGGGACGCTTCTCCTTCGGCCCGGAGCCCTCGTTCGGCGGAAGCGTCACGTCTGGAACATTACCGGAGAGGCTGCCGTCGGCTCAAGTTCCGGTGCTTAGCAGCTCCTGGTGGAACGCGTGGAAGGCGCTCTCGTTCGGCCAGGCCGGCGCGTGCGCGATCAGCGCAAGCGCCTCGTCCTTGCGCCCGCCGTCGACGAGGACCACGGCCTGGGCGTAACGCATCGCCCAGTGGACGAGCGGTGACGACCGCGAGACGCGCAGGAGCAGGCGCTCGTCCTCACGACGGCTCTCGTGCGCGAACGCGCGGGCCATGGCGGCGATGCCGCGGCGAAGGAGGGCGATCTTGCGGCGCATCCAGAACGAGGCCGCAGGCAGCGGGAGCTGCTCGAGCTCGCTCGCCTTCGACATCGCGCGGCCGCGTTCACCCTCGTAGACGTCGAGCAGGGCCTCGACGAACAGCCGCTGCTCGACCGCCGCTTCCCACGCCGGACCGCGCGCGGCACGCGAGAGTGAGCTCCGCGCGGCGTCGATGAAACCGTATGCGGCGTAGGCGGTGGCGGTCATGAGCGGCGCCATCGTCTCGGGGTAGGTCACGCGCTGGAGCGACCTCTTCCAGGTGCCGAGGATGCGCGGAACGTCACCGGAGATGAGCAGCTGCCGCATCCGGCGGCGCGAGAGCGCGGCGGGCACGCCGAACGCGACCGCCACGAGCAGCACGGCCGCGCCGTAGCGCAGATCCTGCGAGACGAGCCGGGCCGCGATCAGCGCAAACAGCGCGGCCGCAGCAAACGAGAGCGCACGATTTAGAAGGCGGTACAACGCGTACGATGTAAGGCCGCCGAGCCTGAAACGCCAGTTTCCGAGCGGGCGCCGCTCAGTCTTGCGACTTCTTGGGGTCGCCGATGCCGTGGCGGCGGAGGTAGCCGCGGACGTGCGCGCGTTCCATCGCCGCGCGGCGACCGATCTCGCTGACGTTGCCGCTGCACTCCGCGTAGAGCGCGGTGAAGTACTCGCGCTCGAAGCGCGCGAGCACCTCGCGCTTCGCGTCCTGGAAGGTGCGGCCGCGCGTGGGGGTCGACTCGCTGGCGGCCGAGGACATCGGCGCGAGGTGCGAGGCGAGGTCGATCGGTCCGTCCTTGCCGAACGCGAGGGCGACGGCGATGACGTTGCGGAGCTCGCGGACGTTGCCCGGCCAGTCGTGGCGCATCAGGCGCTCGAGCGAGTCGTTCGTGATGCGGTTGTAGGCGCCGGGGTCGCCGAGATCGACGATCATCTTGCGGACGAGCGCCGGGATGTCCTCGGTGCGCTCGCGCAGCGCCGGCAGCTCGATGCGGAGCTGGGCGACGCGGAAGTACAAGTCGCTCCGGAACGTTCCGGCATTCACCTCGCGGACGAGGTCGCGACGGGTCGCCGCGATGACGCGCACATTGACGGGGCGGTACGAGTTCGAGCCGACCGACTTGATGCGCTGCTCGGCGAGCGCGCGAAGCAGCTTCGGCTGCACGTCGACGGGGAGCTCTCCGAGCTCGTCGAGGAAGATCGTTCCGCCGTCCGCCTCGACGAACGGGCTGATCCGCTTGTCGACGGCGCCCGTGAACGCGCCGCGCTCGTGACCGAAGAGCGCGCTCTCCGCGAGGGTCGGCGGGATCGAGCCGCAGTCGACGACGACGAACGGCTTGTTCGCGCGCGAGCTGGCCTGGTGGATGGCGGCGGCCACGAGCTCCTTGCCGCAGCCGGTCTCACCGAGAATGAGGACGGTGAGGTCGGTCGGGGCGGCCTTGCGGCAGCGCTCGAAGACGGCGCGCATGCCCTGGCTGACCCCGACGAGGGGGCCGAACTGCGCCACCTCCGGAATGTCGACCTGCTCGGGCTGCGTGGGCTCGAAGGAGAGCGACGACTCGCCCACGGTGATGGTGGTGGGCTTCATCAAGTAGACCTCGCCGATGCGGGTATCTCCGATGAAGGTTCCGTTGCGAGACCCGAGGTCCCGCACGCGAACGCCCCGTTCCGTGGCCACGAGCTCCATGTGCACGGCGCTCACCTTGCGATCATCGAGGACGATGTCGCAGGCTTCGTTGCGCCCGACTACCTGGGTCTCGGGACCGACTTCGAGGGTCTGCTTGTTGGCCTGTCCGCGGTTGACCTTGAGGGTTCCGCCTCGGACTTCCAGCCGACCCTTCGCGACGACTGTGGCATCCACGGGCTCCCTTTTAACACGCCAGGCTCCCGATCCGGCAAGAGGAATGCAGGAGGGACGCGGCGATAGCTCCTCCGGTCCCGTGTTCGCCCAGGTTTCGGGGTGCAACTTTGCTTGGCCGGCCCGCACCCGCTACGTTGAAACGACCATCTGCACGTGGTCCCTCGCTCCTTCTGCGGGAGCCGAGACGACCGGACACCAGGTTGCCCATGCGGCGCTTACTTTTCTCCCTCTGCCTGGCGGCCGCGACCGCCGTCTCCGCCACGGCTGGCATTGCGGCGTGCAGCATCGCGGCGAGCTCCGACCGTTTTCCCGCGGGCGCCGAGGACGCTTCCCACCGCGACGGCAGCCCCGTTGACCCCGCCGACGGCAGCGCCCCGGCCGACGGTGGCGCGGTCGGGCCGCAGCCGGAGTGCAGGACGTACTGCGACGCCGTCCTCGAGAGCTGCAAGGACGGGCAAGCCCAGTACGCGTCGAAGGACGAGTGCCTCGCGTTCTGCGCCCGGCTACCCCCTGGAAAGGCCGGCGACAACGACGGCGACAGCGTGGCCTGCCGTCAGCTCTACGCCGGCAGCCCCGCCCGGACCGACTCCGCGAAGTTCTGCGGCGCCGCCGGGCCGTTCGGTGGGGGCGGAATCTGCGGAGAGCGCTGCCCCATCTTCTGCGAGCTCGCGGTGGGCGTGTGCGCGGCGGGGGGCACCGGCCCGGACGCGAGCGCCCCTCCCTACGGCAGCTACGCGGACTGCCAGACCACATGCCTGGGGTTTGCCTACAAGGACGGCGGCGTCGACGGCGGCGGCGAGCTCGCGACGGGCCCGGCCTCCGGCAACACGCTCAACTGCCGTCTCTACTACCTCCGCGAGGCCGTGACGTACGGCCAGTCGTGCGAGAACCTGGGCCCGCAGAGCCCCGCATGCGAGTGAGCGACAGCTGACAGCTGACAGTCCGAAGGTCCCGCTTCGCCTCCGCACTGCGGCGTCAGGCCAGCTATCAGCTATCTCCGGCGCGGGGGGAGGCCGCCGAAGGTGCCCGGCCCGACGTCCGTGAAGGACGCCGCCGTGACCTCGGTCTGATCGTCGCGGACCGCGAACGAAGGAGGCGGCGCGGGCTGGCGGCGGCGCGCGTTGCCCATCACGCGGCAGACCTTGCGCCACGCCTCGAGCGCGTCGAGCGCGGAGCCGAAGCGCTTCTCCCGCTCGCGGGCCATGATCTTCGAGAGGAACCGCTCGATGGCGGCGGGCCACGTGTCGCCGGTGGTCTGCGCGAGCGTGGGCGGGTCGCGATCGAGCTTGAGCGCGATCAGCGTGAGCGCGTTCGACCCCTCGAAGGGCAGGCGGCCGGTGAGCGCCCGGAAGGCCACGGCGCCCAGCGCATAGAGGTCGGCGCGCTCGTCGACGCGCGCCGAGCCGCGCACCTGCTCGGGCGCCATGTACGCAAAGCTCCCGAGGGTCGCGTCGAACGCGGTGAGCGAGGGCTCGCTGCGGCGCGAGGCGCTCGACTTCATCTTGGAGACGCCGAAGTCGAGGATGCGCGTGCGCTCCTCGTGGTCGCCCTGGGAGATCTCATCGGGGGTGAGCTTCCGCTTCTCGATGAAGAGGTTCGCGGGCTTGATGTCCCGGTGGACGACGTGAGCATTGTGCGCGGCGCTGAGGCCCTGGAGGGCGTCCTCGACGATCGGCGCCACCTCGGCGAACGAGAGGTACTGCTCGCGGCGGAGCCGTTCGTCCAGCCCCTCGCCGACGAGGCGCTCGAACGCGATCCAGAGCCGCCCGTCCTTCTCCTTGCCGGCGCCCAGGATCGCGGCAACGAAGGGGGACTGGATCTGCTTGGCGATGTTCGCCTCGCGATTGAAACGCGCGACGAGGTCGGGGTCCTGCGCGGCGCGCTCGTGGAGGACTTTGAGGGCGATCTTCTCGCCTCCACGACCCTCGGCCGCGTACACCTCACCCATTCCGCCCTGACCGATCAGCCGGCGAATCTTGTAGATCCCGCCGATTGTCGATCCCGGCGCAAGGCCGGGCTCGGCTGCCATCGCGCTCGAGCGTAGCACGCAAATCGTGCCCTGCGACAAGCCCGACGGATCGAGGCTTCCGGTTGAATGGTGGACAGACCCCCTTTACGCTCGCTCGCCGGCCCGGCTCGTTCGAGCCTTGGCCGGTGCGATCGCGTGGTTAGCTTCCTCGCGCGGCGTAGAGATCATCGTTCCTGGAGAGACCCACGACAGCCATGCGTAGCGTCCAAGACGTCGAGGCCTACCTCGAAAAGATGAACCGGCGTTTTTCGCACGTCGACGACCAGCCCAGCACATTCCTCGTCCACGGCGGGGACAACATGCCTGCCACCGTGCTGCGGGTCGACCCCCCGCTCGTGGTGCTGCGGGTTTACGTGGGAGACATCGATGGCGCCCCGGCGCAGAACGGCGAGCTCTACGAAAAGCTCCTCACCATCAACGCGAAGTCGCTGGTGCACGTGAGCTTCGGGATCGAGGACGGCAAGATCGTGCTGTCGAGCGCGCTGGAGCTCGAGAACCTCGACTACAACGAGCTCGCGGCCGCGCTCGACGAGATCGACGTCACGCTCGCCCAGCAGGTCGCGAAGCTCGCGGAGCTCTCGAAAGCCGTAAAGTCCACGCCGCCGCAGGCTTCGTCCAAAGGTAAGTCCTGAACATGGGCATCTTCAGCCGTCTCGCTCAGCTCATCAAATCCAACCTCAACGACCTGATCAGCAAGTCGGAGGATCCCGAGAAGATGCTCGTCCAGGTCGTCCTGGACATGAGCAACCAGCTCGTCGAGGCGAAGAAGCAGGTCGCTTCGTCCATCGCCGACGAGAAGCGTCTCGCAAAGCAGTTCGAGCAGGAGATGGCCCACGCCGCCGAGTGGGAACGCCGCGCGATGATGGCCCTCCGCGCCGGCAACGAGGAGCTCGCGAAGGAGGCGCTCTCCCGCAAAAAGGAGCACGACGCGCTCGCCGAGACCTACAAGGATCAGTGGCAGAAGCAGAAGACCGCGGTCGATCAGCTGAAGAAGGCTCTTCGGATGCTGAACGACAAGATCGAGGAGGCAAAGAGGAAGAAGAACGTCCTCGTCGCCCGCAAGAAGCGCGCGGAGGCCCAGAAGGCCATCCAGGAGACCATGCACGGTCTCAAGGATCAGAGCGCGTTCGAGACCTTCGATCGGATGGCCGGCAAGATCGACCAGCTGGAGGCCGAGGCCGAAGCGGCGGCCGATCTGCAGGAGGAGTACACGGGCGACGTGCTCGCCTCGAAGTTCCAGAGCCTCGAGCGCGGCGCCGGAGCGGACGAGGATCTCGCGGCGCTGAAGCGCAAGATGGGCATGCTGCCTCCCGAGGAGGCGCCCGCCGTGCGCGCCGAGACGCCGAAGCGCGTCGAGGCCCCGGCCCCCGCCGCCACTGCTCCGTCGGTCGCGAACCGCAGCGAGCAGGACGAGCTTGCCGCCGCGCTGGAGGAGATGGAGCTGGAGCAGAACCAGGAGCAGCAGCGAAAGGCTGGTCGCTGAAGGCGACCGGGTCAGGACGGCCGCGGGGGGCTTGCGAGCGCTCCCTCGGCGCGCTCCTCGTCGCGGGGCCGCTCGCGGCGGCCGCGGCCTGCACCAGCTTCTCCACCGACGACGCCCGGTAGCCGTTCCAACTTCGGTAGCCGTTTCAACTTCGGTAGCCGTTCCAACCTCGTTCTCGGCGGCGAGAACGACCGCGAGCGCGCCAACGTCAAGGAGGGCCCTGGCCCCGGCGGTGTCCTCTGCTGTCGCGACTGACCGAGCACTGCACAGAGTGGCACACTGCCCGGCGCGGCGATCCCCTCGTTCTCCCGCATATCGTGACGTTCCAGCGCGACGCGAGACGGCACGCCGGTTGCGAAAGACGTTCGCATGCCGAGGCTCACCGAGACCCGACTCCGCCGCGCATTCGCCGATGTGCTCTCTCTCGTGATGGCGGGCAGCGCCGTCGCAGCCGCGGGCTGTGGAGGCTCGGCGGTCGCGGCAGGACCGGGCGGCGGCGGCGGCGGGCCGAACCCCGAGTACAGCTCGCTCTGCACGAACCCGGGCACCGCGCGCGGCACGCTGCTCACCGGCCTCCGCGCGAGCCCCGCGTTCGACGGCGCCGTCACCCGCCGCGAGACGGCGTTCCCGCGCTCGTACCCCGGGCAGCCGGGCAACGTCACGCCGGACCCCGAGAGCGTGGGCGACGCGTGGACGGGCGCCACCACCGAGACCACGGGCAGCCTCTGTGGGACCGCGACCGACAAGGCGGCGTGCCTCGCCAAGGTCGAAGGCTACCGCGTCCTGCCGACGTCGCAGCAGGAGTGCGCCGCGACCTATCCGGCGGGCGCGTACGACCTCACCGCTTGCAACGTCACGTACATCCTCTACACCCGCGGCGACGCGATCGGCGTCGCGCGCAACGTCGCCGAGACGAAGGCGCTCATCGGCACCTTCGACACGCTCGACGAGGCCCTCTGGTTGGCATCGACCAACGAGGCGGCCTCACCGAACTGCTCGAATCAAGACACCTCGGAGTACCGGACCACGGCCGACGGCGGCTTCGATCTCGGCCTCTACAAGGGCGGCGGCTGCGGCCCCGAAGAGAAGGTCCGCGTGCACGTCGACCCGCTCGGCAACCTCACCGTGATCGCGCGCGAGGCGATCCCGCAGCAGCCGTGCGCCATCGGTCGCCGCCCCGAAGGGCTCGCGCTCGATCTCGGCAGCGCGTCCGATGCGAACGCCGTCGGGCGCCACTTCGCGGCGATGGCGATGCTCGAGACCGCGAGCGTCACCGCGTTCCGTCGCCTCGAGCGCCAGCTGAAGGCGCACGGCGCGCCGCCGGAGCTCGTCGCACGCATCCGCACCGCGGTCCGCGACGAGATCCGCCACGCGCGCGCCACCACCGCGCTCGCGAAGCGCTACGGCATCACGCCCGCGGCGCCGTGCATCGCCGCGGCCGAGGCGGCGCCATCGCTGCTCGCCATCGCGCTCGATAACGCGCGCGAGGGCTGCGTGCGCGAGACCTACGGCGCGCTCGTCGCGCACTACCAGCGAACGCACGCGCGGGACGCCGAGGTCCGCGCGGTGATGGGTGCCATCGCCGACGAGGAGACCGAACACGCGGCGCTCTCGTGGGACATCGCGGCGTGGATCGAGGCGCAGCTCGAACCGCCGGGGCGGGCGCTGCTCGCGGCGGAGCGACGAAGCGCGTTCACGACGCTCGCGCGCGAGCTCGCGGCCGGGATCGACCCCGAGCTGCAGTCGCTCTCGGGGATGCCGGGGCCCGAGGAGGCGATCGCACTGCTCGAGGGTCTGGCGCCGGTGATGCTCGCCGCGGCCTGATAGCATCGGCGCGTGACGTCACCGAAGGGGTCGCCCGCACCGCTGGCGGAGCGTGCCGTCGCGCTCGACGCGCTGCGCGGCATCGCGCTGTTCGGCGTGCTGATGGTGAACCTCGTCGAGGTTTTCCGCGTCTCGATCTTCGAGCAGTCGCTGCCGCGCGTGGGAACGCCGCGCGGCTCTGCGGCCGATCACGTCGTGGC
>JAYTHX010000275.1:0-13488 GCA_043732195.1 Polyangiaceae bacterium | reverse complement strand
AAGTCGTAGCTTCCGCTCCCGCGGCTTCCGACTCCGCTCTCGCTCTCGCAGTTCGCGCAGCCCACCGCGGCCCAGCCGAGGTCGCTGCCGAGCTCCTCTCGCGCGATCGGGCAGCGCTCGAGCTCGGCCAGCATCGCGTCCGTCTCCCCTCCGACGGCGCCGCAGCCGCGCGCGCGGGCGTGCCTCCCGCCGCCGCGACCGGCGCGGGCCGCTTCAGCTCCTTGACCTGGTTCTCGAGGTCGGCGATCCGCTGCTGGGCAGCTTCGAGCTCATCGCGATGAGAATGTGCTCACCACTTCGGGGAGACAGGAGTGAGCCGCGCAGAGGTCGCGGTGCCGGTGCCGCACTGACTCGTATCCTCGTTACCCCAGCACCGGATATTGCGATTGGCGCCGTCGACCACGATGGCGTAGTTCGCGCCGCCCCCCGAGGTGATGGCGACGACGTCCCTCGCGATTGCCGTGGAGGCGGCGAAGCTCTGCGAGACGGTCGCGCTGCCATCGCCCAGCTGACCGCCGCTGTTGAAGCCCCAGCACTTCACCGCGCCGCCTGCGAGGCCGCACGCCGACTCGTCGTACGTCGACACCCCGGTCACGTTCGTGAGCAAGGTCGAGCAATCACCCTTCGTGCAGACCGACACCGGCACCGCGCTAGTGGCCGCGCTCGTGCCGTTGCCGAGAAGGCTGCTGTTGCCCCAGCACTTCGCGCCGCCACCACTCGCGGCGCACGTGACGCGATTGCCGGCCGTCAGGAACGTGGCCGTGAGCGCCGGTACGAGAAACTTCGGGACGGGATTCATCGTGACCGCCGGCGCCCCGAGCTCGCCGCCGGAGTTGGACCCCCAGCAAGCGATCCGTCCGGCTGCGAAGATCCCGCAGGTGTGTCCGTCGCCGCCAGTGACGAAGGTCGCGCCGGTCGACGGCGTGCACGGCGTCACGTCCGGCTGACACACCGTCACCGGCGCGGCGCGCAACGTGCCCGACGTTCCATCACCCAGCTGGCCGTTGAAGTTGCTTCCCCAGCACTTGATCGTGCCGGTCGTCGTGATCGCGCAGAAGTGCCCTCCCGAGCTGCCGCCGATGAACGTGACGTCCGTGAGGCCCGGCACCGTCGTCGGCGTCGGGTGCTTCGCGCCGTCGGCGGCGCCGAGCCCGAGCTGTCCCGACGAGTTGCCGCCCATGCACCGCACCGTCTTGTCGCCCATGAGGAGACACGTCGATCCGCTGGTCGAAGCAACCTGAGTCACGCCGGTGAGCCCGAACACCTCGGTGGGCGTGCTCGCGAGGGGCGTCCCCACGTCGAGCCCGATCTGGCCCAGGTCGTTGGAGCCCCAGCAGCGGACCTTCCCATCCGTCAGCACGGCGCATGCGCTCCCCCGGTCGGCAGACATCTGCATCACGCCGAGGCACGTGTCGCCGCTGCACCCCAGCACGCAGCCCTGCTCCTCTCCCTTCTGGCACGCGCCCGCCTTGCACGTCCCCGCGAGCGTGGCCTTTCCGCCCGCGCACGAGAGCGTGCCACACGCGCTCGTGGGATACGTGCATGCTGCACGGTTCATGCCGTCGCAGCTACCGGCGCAGGTGCCGGTCTGCTGGCCGTCGCACCTCGTCTTCGGCGCGCCCTTGCTCGCCGTGCACTTGCCCTCGCTCCCGGCGACGTTGCACGCCTCGCAGGTGCCCGTGCAGGCGCCGTCGCAGCAGTAGCCGTCCACGCAGGGCGAGCCGTTGGCGCAAGGCGCGGTGCCCGTGCACGTCAGCGCTGGCGTGACACCTCCATCCGGGGTCACGCCCGGATCGACGAGGCGCGGATCATCCCCGGTGCACGCGGCCAGGCCCGCCACCAGCGCCATGAATGCCACGGAGAGCACGGAAGGAAGTGCAGCAGGACGCATCCCCCGAGACTACACGCGCGGCCGCTCACCGAACGTGCCTCAATTGGTGACAGCGACGTCGAACGCGACTGACCAGTTCCACAGATCGTAGCCATACTGGGAGGGCGCATCGTCGGAATCGCGCAGATTTC
Organism: Polyangiaceae bacterium; assembly: GCA_043732195.1. Lineage (GTDB taxonomy): Bacteria > Myxococcota_A > Polyangia > Polyangiales > Polyangiaceae > Labilithrix. The sequence continues at coordinate 11,466 of JAYTHX010000275.1, read as the reverse complement.
CGCGGGCGCCGCCGCTGTACACGGTGCCGGGCCCGATGCACGCGGTCGCCGGCTGGTTCTGCGCATAGCGCAGGCGCACCGCGCCGGCGGGCGCGGCGGGAAGGGTGATGACGACGGTGTCCGCGCTGGCCAGCGCCACGCTCGAGACCGGGAGGAGCGCGCCGCCGGGGTCGACCACGTCGAAGCCCTTGTTGCCGGGGTCGGTGACCTTCGTGGTGTCGAAGACCAGCGGCGGCTTGGGCACGTAGAATTTCACGGTGATGACGGCGCCGCTGCGCGTGACGGCGATGGGGCGCGTCGGCTCCCACGGGGCGCCCGAGAACACCGTCCGCGCATACGCCTTGGCGAAGTACTCACCGAGGCGGCGCTGCCCGTGGCTGTCGTAGTGCAGGCAGTCCTCGCGGACGGAGAGCGGATAGGAGGGCGTGACGAGCACCACCTTGCCGGGCGCGCGCAGGTGCGCGTCCAGCTGCATCTGCGTGATGCGGCTCGTGCGCACGTCCGTCCAGCCACTCAGCTGCGAGATGAAGAGGGGCACGCCGACCTTCTGCCCGGTGATGGCCACGATGTCCGTCTCGTAGTCGTGTTGCCATTCCACGAGCGCATCGGCGTAGTCCGCGATCTTCCCCGGCGTACCGTCGGTGCCGGGCAGCGGGAACTCGGCGCGATTGCCGGTGTACGCATAGTGCTCGCTCTCGCCGTGGATGGCGGTGATGGCGCGCACCGCGTAGGTCTGCCCCGCGGCGGTCGCGAGCTGCTTCGCCGCCTGAACCTCGAGCAGCGACTGGCTGAACGGCCTCAGCATCGAGTCCGGGTGGTAGCTGCAGCCGTTCTTTCGCAGGCACCAGTAGGTGTTGCCGCTGCGGCCGTCGACCGAGACCAGCACGTCGTGCTTCGCAGGATAGCCCGGCTCGGTCCCAAACTTGAAGCGCGCGATCGCGAGATGCGAGACCTCGTTCGCGATCCCCGCCGAGGCGGTCTCCACGCCGTAGTTGAAGAACTTGTCGCCCTCGACGAGCGGCACGAACGACGACGGCGCGTCGAACTGGTTGCATCCATCGCCGTTGCAGCTCGACATGGACATCACGCCGGTGTCGAACATCAGGTTGCCGAACGGCTGGGTGGTGCTGATGATGGGGGTGCCGCCGTTCGAGACGTTGTTGCTCTGACCGGTCGAGATCACGTGGTTGATCGCGTAATCGACATAGGACCTGGAGAGCACGCCCTCGATCACTGGCGGTGGATCCGCGTCGGCGCCGGGGCCCCCGTCGACGGGGAAGGGCACCGTCGTCGGCGCGGGAGGCGGAGTCACGGAATCGGTCGCGGGCGAGGTCACCGCGGTCGGCTCGGCCGGCGCGTCACTGCTGCTCGAGCTGCACGCCACCGCCCCCGCGATCAGGGCCGACGACGAGAGGGCGGCGAGCCGAAGGCGCAGACGGGTGCACGGCATGGCGCCCCCCGTGCACGGAACGAGCCGGCACGAGCGCTCGGAAACCCGTGAGAATCACACCCTCCACCCCGGCCGCTGGCGGGGGCGCCTGCGCATCGTGTCCACGGTTCGCCGCGCGAAGGGATCTTTCGCCACGTCGAGGCCCTACAGCGAGCTCGACGCCCGCCGATCGTACATGAACAGCTCGAACACGCGCGCGCTCCGCCCGCCGCGCATGACGCGCACGCGGCTGCGACCGGTCTGCACGTGGCCGGGCAGCTGCGCCGCGCCGTCGACGGCGGGATAGCGGTTGTCCGTGACGAAGATCACGTGCTCCGCGTTGCGCCATTCGGCGCGCGGAGTCCAGCGGTCGAAATCGTCGGCGACGGGCGTCGCGCAGCCCACGCGGATGCCGGGCAGGCCGGCGGCGAGCTGTGCGCAAAGCGTCCAGTGCGGGCCGACCACGAACACCTCGCGGCCCTCGGGATCGAACGGCGTGGCCGCGCCTTTGAGCTGCTCCTTGACGGCGGTGATCGCGGTGGGCCAGCCGTACAGCTCGCTGGCGATGTCGATCCGCGCGTCGGTGTCGGCCGGCCGGAGGCGCGCCGATTCCGGGATGAGCACCCACGCATGCGCCGCGAGCGTGAAGAACGACGCGACGCCGCTCGCCGCCAGGAACACGCGCCGCGAGACGAACGCTCCGCCGATGCGCGAAGCGCGTCGTACCGCATGCAGCGGAAGCACGAGGAGTGCTGGCGCCACCCAGTGCGGCTCGGCCACCGGGCTCCACAGGCAAAACACGACGAGCGGCACGATCGGGATCGCGAAGGCGCAGAACAGGAGGCGCGAGACCGCATCGCTCGCGCGCTCACGCGCGAGGTCCCGCGCCGCGAAGAACACGAGCACGGCGAAGACGGGCGAGAGGTATGCGAGCTGTCCGCCGAAGAGCGCGCCGAGGTTGCGCAGCGCGAGCCCCGCGCCCGGCTGCGTATCGACGAAGCGGTGATGGAGCATCGGCCAGCCGGTCCTCGCCTCGAACGAGGCGAGGGGCACGACCACGACGAGCCCGGCGAGCAGCCCCGCCCACGGCCACACGGTGCGGACCGCGGCGCGCGCCGGATCCGTGCTCCGCGCGATCGCCGCATAGGCGGCAAGGAGCGCGATTACCAGCAGGAGGCCGGAGACCTTGGCCGAGCACGAGATCCCGGCGACCAGGCCTGCGGCGAGGAAGGCGGCCGCCGACTTCGTGCTGCTGGCCTTCTCCCTCAGCGCGACGCCCGCGAGCGCCAGCGCGCCGAACCAGCCGATGGCCAGCAGCAGATCTGGCGTCAGCGCGAAGAGCCCGACCGCGGTCTCGGGCACGAGCGCGATGACGAGGCCGCACAGCGCGGCCCGACCGCGCGCCGCGCCGAGCACCCGCGCAGTGCCGTACGCGAGCCAGGGAACGAGCGTCGCCACGAACGACGTGACCGCGTGCGTGCGGAGCGGCGAGGGGATCGCGCCGTCGCCGATGAGCCGCGCCACCATGCCCACGAGCCCGGGGTGATCGAGGTACGCCGGCTGCGGATGCGCCGCGTACGTCGCGTAGAGGGCCTCGCTGTCGCCGAACCCCACGAGCGAGGTCGCGTAGAGCCGCAGCCCGAGGAGCACCACCGACACTGCGAGCAGCGCCACGAGCGGGGACTTCGGGTCGGGATCGTGGGGGCGCGGAGCGAGCGCCTCGGCCCGCGCCGTCCTGCGCTTCGGCTTCTGCGCGCGCGTCATGCGGCCCGCGTCGCGAGCCAGGGCTCGAGCATGCGGGCCACGTTCGTCGAGGCTTTGTTCTGGCCGCCGAGGCAGGCCTCGACCTCGGCGCAGGCGCCAAGGAACGAGTCACGCTGATCGAGGACGTTCGCGAGCGCGTCGCTCATGCGGTCCGCGGTGGCGCTGCGCTGGAGCAGCTCGGGGAAGGCCTCGCGCTCGAGCAAGATGTTGGGGAGCGCGACGTACGGCGTCTTCACGAACGCGCGCGCGCCGAGCTCGGTCGCCCAGCCCACGCGGTAGCAGACGATGGGAACGACGCGTGCGAGCACACACTCCAGCGAGGCCGTGCCGGACGCGCAGAGCGAGGCATCGAACGCGGGCAGCGCGTAGCCCATGCCCGCGCGCGGGTCGACCGCCACCACCTCGACGCGCGCCGCCCGCGCCGTCGCGCGCGCCCACGCGAGCGTCGCGGGGTCGAGGCTGGAGGCGAGGAGCACGCGACCGTCGACGCTCGCGAGATCACGGCGGACGCGCTCGTAGCCCGTGAGCATCGGCTGGAGGAGCCTGCGGACCTCGTGGGGACGGCTCCCGGGCAGGATCGCGATGGCCCAGGCGCGCGGCGTGAGCCCGAGGAGCTCCCGCGCGGAGACGCGATGGTGGTCCTGCGCGCCGGGCGCAGCGTAGCGGCGCTCCTCGAGCGCGGGGTGACCGACGTAGTGCGCGTCGACCCCGAGGTCGCGCCACAGCACCTCCTCGAAGGGAAGCATCACCGCCATCCGGTCGAGGTGCCGGCGCAGCGGCACCGCGCGGGCGCTGCGCCAGGCCCAGACCTGCGGAGCGCCGTACCAGAGGACGCGCGTGCCGCTCGCCCACAGCGACTCGGCAAGGCGAGCGTTGAATTCTGTGTAGTTTACAAGCAAAGCGGCGGCAGGCTTGCGCCGCGCCGCTGCGGCGCGCACGGTCGCGAACGCCCGCGCCACGCCGAAGGCACGCCGCGCCACCTCGCCGACCCCGAGCGCGGTCGTGTCGCGCAGGTCGGCGAGCAGCTGGACGCCCTCCGCGGCGAGCGCCCCGCCGCCGAGCCCGAACGCCCGCACACCGGGGAGATGCGCGATGACCGAGGCCCCTGCGCGATCGCCTGACGCCTCGCCGGCGACGACGAGCAGCTCGGTCACGTCACCGGCTCCGCGGCGGCGAGCGGCGCGACGAGGACCTCCACCAGGGTGGCGCCGTCGCGCGCGGATCGGAACCCGCCGATGCCCGGCACGCGGGCGATCGCCTCGAGGGTCGGCGTGTCGATGTCGGCGAGGCCCTGGAGGCAGTGCCCGGGCAGCACCACCTGCTCGTCGACGCCGCGCCGCTTCGCCTCCTCCTTGCGCCACTTCGTGAGGCGCTGTTCGCGCGCGCGACGGGCGCGCACCACGGGCCCGGGGATGCGCGGCTTCTCGAACCAGACGCGATCCTCCTCCGGGATCACCCCGTCCTCGAGGCCGACGGTGACCGCATCGAGGAGATCGTTCGCGATGGAGCGCGCGCGGCGTCCGCCCGTGGCTCCGCGGATCCGCGAGAGCTCGTCGAGCGACGCCGGCTTCGCCTTGGCGATGGCGAACAGCACGTCGGGACCGAGGACCTTGTAGGGCGGCACGTCCAGCTCGCGCGAGAGCTGCTCGCGGATGTTCGCGAGGTGGCGGAGGATCGCCAGCTCGTCGGCCGGGACGCGGTCGATGCCCTTCAGGCGCACGTACGGCGGACGCGGATCCTCGGTGCCGGCCGAGGTGATGGCCTGCGCGAGGCGGTAGCGCGTCTCCTCTTCCACCTCGTCGGCGATGCCGCGCTCGCGAACCTCGCCGAACAGGCGGTCGGCGAGCGCCGAGAGGTGCAGCACGTCCCCCGCGAGGTACGTGACCATCGCCGGGGTCAGCGGGCGCTGGCCCCAGTCGTGCTGCTGCATCTTCTTGTCGATGTGCACGCCGAGCTCGCTCTCGAGCAGCGCAGCGAGCCCCGTCGCCGGGCGGGTGAGCATGCGCGCGGCGATCGACGTGTCGCGGGCGTTGGCGAGGTACACGCCAGCCTCGGCGAGGATCCGCGCATCGAACGCGACGTCGTGCACGATCTTCTCGGTGCTAGGCGAGGAGAGGAGCGCCCCCAGCGGCGCCAGCGACGTCGCCAGCGAGTCGATCACGAACACGTCCCCGTCGCACGCGAGCTGGATGATGCAGGCGGTCGCGCGGTAGGCATGCATGCCGTTCGATTCGAGATCGAAGGCAACGCGCGGGAACTGGGCGAGGCGCTCGGCGGCCTTCGCGAGCTCGTCCTCGCGCGTGATCAGCAGCGGCTTTCGCGCTTCGTCGGTCATCCGGGAGCCGTGGTTTCTACCACACGCGCCGCGAGCGCCTCAGACCAAGCGCCAGGCCGAGAGCGAGCCCCAGCGCGATCCAGCCGGGCGTGACCGGGGTGGCGGCGGCGACGCTCGAGGATCCCAGGCACGTCTTCGCCTTCGGCGCCTCGGCGCAGGAGCCGGTGAAGCCGCGGCGGGGGCTGGGATCGCACTGCGGCCCGGCGGTGATCTGCTGGGCGAGGACCGATCGCGTGCCGTCGGGCCGGTACATCGCGCAGATCCCGGCGACGTCGTCGGAGGTGAGATTGCGCATGGCGGTGGCGCCGGGGATGTAGCTCGCGAACATGGTCGCGCGGTTGTCGCCCGAGTGCGCCATCCCGAGGAAGTGGCCGGTCTCGTGGGTCACGATGCTCGCGAAGTCGTAGCCGTCGGCCGGGATGGGGTCGACGAGCGTGACGCGCTGATCGTGCGTGTTCACCTCCATGTCGGCGTCGAAGATCTCGCCGGTGTCGGGATTGAACGTGACCGTGGTGATCGCGAGCGTGTTGTTCGAGTCGTCGTGGGGCCAGACGTCGTCGCGGAAGACGATGACGTTCTGGTTCGCGCCCGCCTGGTTGTAGTTGACCTCGCCGCAGTCCACCGGCCCGAGATCGCGCAGGTCGATGCTCACGCGCGACTGGCTCAGGCCGTCGCTGGCGCAGGTCGCGCCCGCCCATCTCGAGAAGGCGGTGGAGACCTCGTTCGTGGCGTCCTCCAGCGAGACCTGCCGGCTCGCGCCGCGCTGCACGCTGTAGCCGATGCACGCGTTTCGCCAGAAGAGCGGGTGGCCCTGATCCCAGCACTTCGTGGTCGAGGGCTGGAAGTCGGCGACCACCGGGATGGTCGTCGTGCGGCAGAACGCGGAGGCGTTCGCGCCGGGCAGCACGAGCCAGGTGAGGAGCGCGGCCGCGAGCGTCGCCGAGGCGCGCACGCGGCTACTTCTTGTCGGACGCCGGCGCGGGGTGCAGCTTCTTCCACGTCGCGGCGATCTCGCGCGCCGCCTCGTCGAGCGGGCGGTCGTGGATGACGTCACCGGCGAGCCGGATGGCCTTCACCTGCCCGGAAGCCGTACCTGCGGCCGCGCCGGCCGCGGGGGCGGTGAGGCTCTGCGTCTTCGGGTCGACGACGGCCGCGGCCTCCGCGTTGACGCGCGGGGGAAAGAGCACGCCGACCGATGCGGCGCGGATCACCTTGCGCGCCTTCGTCGTGTCGTCGGTGAGGATCGGGTACTGGCCCTGCGCGCGCGCCGAGACCTCCCAGCCGTTGCCGGTCTTCAGCTTGCGCAGGAAGAGGAGCGCGGGCTTGTTGGTGGTGAGCACGGGCTCGCCGTCGACCATCTGGCCGATCTTGCCGACCACGCCGCCCATCGTGCGGACCCAGCCCTCGGCGCCGGTGCCGAGCTCGCCGGCGACGCCCTGATCGATCTTCACGCGCGTGTACGTGTAGATCCGGCCGTCCTCCCAGAGGCTCTTGGCCTCTTGCGGCACGACGACGCCGACCGAATCGGCGTCCTTCACGAGCGCGTCGAACCCGACGGCGATGGAGACCGAGGCCTGCGCGTCCGACGGGACGAGGAGAGCAGCAGCCGGGGCGCTCGCGAGGAGCGCGGCAAGCAACGAGGAGCGGAAAAACCTCATGCGGTCGAATTTAGCATTTCTCTACCAGCGCACCAGCGCGCACCCCCAATGGATGCCCGCGCCGAGGGCGAGCATCATGTTGAGCTCGCCTTTCTGGAGCTTGCCGTCCCGGGTGCATTCGTCGATGAGGATGGGGAGGGTGCCGGCGCTCGTGTTGCCGAAGCGCTCGATGTTCATCGGCATCTTCTCGGCGGGGACGCCCAGCTGCTCGCGCACATAGTTGTTGATGCGGGCATTCGCCTGGTGCGCGAGGAACCAGTCGATCGAGCCGATCGGGGTCTTGGTGTCCTCGCAGAGCTTGCGGGCGCACTGCGGGAGCTTCGTTACGGCGAACTTGAAGAGCTCGCGCCCGTCCATGCGAGGGATGTGGGCCTGCTCGTCGAAGTGCGTGGCCTTCCAGTAGGGGCGCGTCCGGAAGCCGCCGCCCGGGACGTAGAGGGTCTCGGCGTAGCGTCCGTCGGTGTGGACCTTCGAGGCCACGAGGCCGGCATCGCGGTCGGTGGCGCGGAAGATCATGGCGCCGGCGCCGTCGCCGAAGAGCACGGCGAGCGCACGGTGCTCGTTGGCGCGGGCGCGGGCCTCGGGCGTGGGCTCGCCCTCGCGCTTGCCCTCGACGATGTCCCAGTCTTCCCAGGGCATGAAGCCGGCGTGAGCCTCGGCGCCGACGAAGAGGATCGTCTTGGCGTTGCCGCCCTTGATCAGCCCGTCGATCAGCTGGAGCGCGAAGATCATCGCGGCGCACTGCTGGCGGATGTCGAGCGCGGGCGTGCCCTCGAGACCGAGCTTCGCGGCGAGCACCGCGGCCGAGCCCGGGAACACGTAGTCGGGCGTCATCGTCGCGAAGAGGATGTAGTCGATCTCCTTCGGCGTGATGCGCGCGGCCTCGAGCGCGCGCTTGGAGGCCTCGAGCGCGAGGTCGCTGGCGCCCTGTCCCTCACCGGCGAAGTGCCGTTGCCGGATGCCGGAGCGCTGGAAGATCCACTCGTCCGACGTGTCCATGACCCGCGCGAGCGCAGCGTTGGTGATCGGCTCGCCGGGAACGTAGTGACCGGTGCCGATTAGCTCGAATCCCATCGGGGATGGGAGTTAGTGGGGGATCGGGCCGGGGTCGACCCCTAAGAGGGGGTGGAGGCGAATGTGATGGGATGCTGACAATCCCAGAAGAGGTCCCGTTCCCGTTCCCTGTTCCTGGTCTCTGTTCTCCTCTGACGCCCAGGGGGGCGGGATCACGTCACCGATCGGAAGGCGTCACGTTCTCCGCTTCGTCCCGATCCCCAGCACCGTCACGGTCTCGCTGCTCCGCCGCATCACCAGGACGTCGCCGATCGTCACCGCGTGCACGATGCGATGGCCATCGATGAACACCCGGCCGTCGCGGATCTTGCTCCGCAGCGTCAGGCGGCCGTCCTCGGGGATGAGGCCCACCGAGAAGTGGCTGCGCTTGCCGATCGGGCGGTACGGCTCGCGCACCACGTACTGCAGGCGGCGCGAGCCGAGGGGCAGCACCTTGCCGCCGGCGCTGCGCTGCGCCGCGGTCGAGCCGGCGGCCGGCCCGACCCACATGCCGCTCGAGCGCTGATCCTCCTCGCGGTGCTCCCTGGCGCCGCGGGTGACGCGCACGATGTAGCGCGACGTCGCGGCGGGCGACGCATGACAGAAGAGCGCCTCGTTCAGCACGCGGGCGTGCAAGATCTTGCCGTTGAGATCGACGCGCATGCGCGTCAGCTCGCTGCCGGGAAGCGTGCCCTTCAGCGCGCGCCCCAGCGTGCGCAGGACCGAGCCTTTCTTGCCGCCGCAGAAGAAGCCGATCGAGTGATCGGGCGCGCTGTTGATGCCGAGCAGCGGGATACCGTCACCGATCTGGTGCGACGCCGCGAGCAGCGTGCCGTCGCCGCCGATGGTCACCACGAGATCGACGCGCGCCGGAATGCGACCGCGCGGGCCCCCACGAAAGACCACCTCGGCGCCCAGCGCGTCGAGCGCGCGGTCGACCTCACGCACCGTCTCCTCGTGCGCCTCGTGGGACGAGCGGAGCCGCACCACCGAGGGATCCTGCCGGCGCAGGAGCCGCGCGAGCAGCGGATCGTGCTCCTCGACCACGAACTTGCGGTACGTGGTTCGCTTCTGCACGACGGCGACCTTCATGCGAGCAGCTCCGCGAGCCGGCGCAGCGCGAGCTCGGTCTTCTCGTCGGCGAGCTCGCCGCGACGTGCCGCGGCGAGCGCCTCCGCGAGCGGGATGGCGATGATCGCGGCGCCCGCCTCGACCGGCGAGCCGTCGCCCGCGGGCTCACCGCGCGACGCCGGGTCGACCCTCACGTGGAAGAAGTGGTGCTGCTCGCCGATGGCGGCCGGGCAGGGAAAGCCCATCGGCCCGAGTGGCGCGAGCGCGGCCTCGTCCACGACGAAGCCCAGCTCCTCGGCGAGCTCGCGCGCCGCGGCCGCGCGCGCCGTCTCGCCGGCCTCGATGAGCCCGGCCGGCAGCTCCCAGAGCACGGCGCCCCGCGGCTCGCTGGCGCGGAGCGCGATCGGCGGCCGGACGCTGCTACGAAGCCACACCCACACGCTCCCCTCGCGCTCGTGGTGCGCCGCCATGACCGATGCATCGAGCGCGCGGCGCTGCACGAGGTCGTAGGCAAACTCCGGCGATCGCGCGCCGTCTCGTACGGCGACCAGCGCGGTGCGCCGCAGCGCGAGGAACCCTCCCTCGCCTACGAGCGTCTCACGGACGATCTCGAGCTCGACCTTGGGAGCGTCGGGCAACGTCGCACGCGGGGCCGTCACGGGACCCACATCCTAGAGGTGACGCACGGCGCTCGGGAATGAAATCGCCGCCGCCGCGCGTTCGTGGCGCGTCCTGTCCCTTTCCCCCGCGGTCGGCCCGGGCTGCTACGATGTAAGGACTGGTTGTCCAGGGACCGTTCCAGCTGCCGGATCGTCCGCGCCTCTACCGCCGCACCCACGAGGGAACTTTGTCACGGGTCGAACGTCCGAACCGATGGTGCGAGCGATGAACGGGAAGAGCGGGACCCTCGTTCTCGAGGCGATCGAGCGTCAGGCGCAGCGCGCCGAGCGCCGGCTGCGGACGAACCGCGCCCTCGCGTGGGCCGGCAAGAGCCTGGTGGCGGGGCTCTTCGCGGGCGCTGTCTTCCTCGTCCTCCGCAAGACCGGCCTCTGTTCGGAGCGCCTGAGCCGCCTCGGGCTGATCGTGAGCGTCGCGCAGATCCTGATCGTCGCCGGCGTGGCCTACACGCGGCCGCTGCCACGCCGCGCGGGCGCGGTCGCCCTCGACCGCTTCCACCACCTCGCCGACCGCCTCTCGAGCGCGCTGTCGTTCGGTGAGCTCGGGGACGAGGAGCGTACGCCGTTCATGCAGGCCGCGATCGACGACGCCGTCGCCCACGCTGGCCGGGTCGACCCGAAGAAGGCAGTCCCGATGGTGGCGCCCATCGAGTGGCCGCTCATCGCCGTGCTGCTGCTCCTTTTCGGCGCCATCTCGGTCTTCGAGACCCGCAAGCACGTGCCGATCTACACCGCGAAGACCATCGACGCCGTCGACGTCACTGCCGACGACCTCGACGCCATGCGCGAGTTCCTCCGCGAGATCGACCAGCGGATGCAGACCGACGAGGCGAAGGCCGCGACGCAGGAGTTCAACCAGCTCATCGAGGACCTCGCGAACAAGCGGCTCGACCGCACCGAGGCTTTCCGCAAGATGCAGCAGCTCGAGGACAAGCTGATGCAAGGCCGTGAGGCCGACGCGAAGGCGCTCGAGGAGGCCCTCAAGAAGATGGGCGAGGAGCTGAAGAAGAGCGAGCTCACGAAGCCCGCGGGCGAGGCGCTCGAGAACAAGAACCTCAGCGGGGCCGAGAAGGCCATGCACGATCTCGCGAAGAAGCTCCGCGAGACGGGAAAAGGCGTCGATAAGGCGCAGCTCGAGAAGATGCGCGATGCGCTGAAGAAGGCCGGCGAGGATCAGGCCAAGCGCGCCGAGTCCCTCGCGCAGAAGCGTGAGGAGTTGAAGCAGGACCTGCTGAAGCAGAAGCAAAAGCAGGGCGACGCGGGCGCCGACGAGCAGGAAAAGAGCCTCCTTCAGAAGAAGGAGCGCGAGCTCGAGCGGCTCGACCGCGAGTCGGAGCAGCAGCAGAAGGCGCAGCGCGAGCTCGATCGCCTCGACCGCGAGCTCCAGAAGGCTGCCGAGGACCTGATGAAGGACCTCGGGCAGTCCGCGCAGGATCTCGACAACGCCGCGCAGGATCTCAACCGCATGGCGAAGCAGGA
>JAYTHX010000274.1:0-4338 GCA_043732195.1 Polyangiaceae bacterium | reverse complement strand
CGACGAGGAGGGTCCGGACTTCACGGCGAGCGTCATCGCGAACGCCGCCGATCCGTCGCAGACCACGATCACCCTCAGCTCGCTGCGTGGGCATCCCGTGCTCATCGACTTCTGGGCCACGTGGTGCGCGCCGTGTCAGGCGGAGCTGCCGATCGTGAACGGCATCGCGCGCCGCTTCAAGAACGACGGGCTCGTCGTGCTGGGCGTCAACACCGACGACAAGGACGGCAATGTCCTCGCGCCCGCGCTGGTGGCGCGCAAGGGGATCACGTTCCCGATCCTCCTCGACCCCGACAACGCGGTCGGCCGCAAGTACCACGTCGACGGGCTACCCACGCTCGTCGTGCTCTCGAAGGAGGGCAAGGTCGTCGCGGTGCGGAGCGGGGTCACCGGCGAAGCGGAGCTCGAGCGCCTGTTGCGCAAGGTGCTCTGAGCGCGCTTACCGCCTGCGGACCGGCAGGAAGAAGCGCGTGCCGTTGAGATCGTTGACGCCGCAATAGAGGTCGGCGTCGAACGTCGTCTTGAGGGTCTGCCACGTCATCACCTCCTCGATCGTGCCCGAGGCGACGACCCGCCCATCCTTCATGAGCACGATGCGATCGGCGAACTGCGCGGCGACGTTGAGATCGTGCATCACCACGAGGCACGCGAGCTCGCGCTCCTTTACCTCACTCGCGAGCAGCTCGTAGAGATCGAGCTGATGGCGGACGTCGAGGAACGCGCCGGGCTCGTCGAGTAGAAGCACCTTCGGCTCCTGGGCGAGCGCGCGGGCGATGGCGACGCGCTTCTGCTCCCCGCCGCTGAGCGCGTGCGCGGGGCGCGCCGCGAGCCGATCGAGATCGCAGCGCTCGAGCGCGGAGGCGATCACCGCGTCATCGGCGGCCGACGGCCGCATCCAGGCCCCCTGGTGCGGCGAACGCCCCATCGTGACCACCTCACGGACGGTGAAGCCCATGACGAGCTCCTGTTGCTGCTCGACGACCGCAAGGCTGCGCGCGATCTCGCCGCGCGTCAGCGATCCGAGGTCTATCCCCAGCAGCTCGACTTTCCCGACCGAAGGGACGAGGAGCCCCGAGGCCACCCGTACGAGCGTGGTCTTTCCCGCGCCGTTCGGCCCCAGCACGCAGACGAGCTCCCCTGCGTGGAGAGTGAGGTCGACCATGCTCAGCTCGTGGGGTGGCCCGGCCGTGTAACTGGCCGTAACGCCACGTAGGGACAGGCGCTCGCGATGCGCAGTTGAACGGTCCAAGAAGACTCCTCGACGCTCCGCGTTGATGTATCTTAAACGTCAGGAGCTCCCGTGGATAGCAAGCCCCAAACCGCATCTCCCGACGCGTCTGCCCAGGCTTCTGCGGAAAAACCGCGCCGCGTCATCAAGCGGTACTCGAACCGGAAGCTCTACGACACCAAGGACAGCCGCTACGTCACGCTGCTCCAGATCGCCGAGATGGTCCGCACCAGCGAGGAGGTGCAGATCATCGACAACAACACGAAGGAAGATCTGACCGAGGTGACCCTCGCGCAGATCATCTACGAGGAGCAGAAGCAGAAGGCGTCGAGCAGGAACGTCCCGCTCCAGACGCTCAAGGAGCTCATTCATCAGCGCACCGAGAAGGTGCTCAGCGATCTCCGCGAGGGTCCGATCGGCCGCCTCATCCCCGGCGCCGCGAAGAGCGACCCGGCGAAACCCGGCGAGACGACGGCGGAGTCGGTCGAACCGGGCGCGCAGAACGGCGCGGGCGCCGCCGGCGCAGCCGGGTCCGACAAGCCGAGCCTCGTCGACCAGGCGAAGGAGACCTTCGAGGACTGGCAGCACAAGATCGACGACCGTGTGAAGGCGGTGCTCCCGAGCATCCTTCCGTGGCAGCAGCTCCAGCACGAGATCAAGCGGCTCAACGCCCGGATCGAGGAGCTCGAGGCAAAGCTCGACGCGCGCACCCCGAAGGAGTAGCGCCCGGGGGCCAGCGCCCTCGATGGACAGGTCGCGCTGTCAAAATGTCGTGCTAGATATCCGGAATAGCAGCCTTAACCTCGGTGTTGCACCGACGAGAAAGGCTTGCAGCCCACGATGAGCTTGACGTCCGTTACCGAAAAAAAGAAGGAAGTCGACGGCTTCGCCGATGAGGCAGTCGGTTACCTCGACGCGCTCTACGCGGTCGCCTGCAAGCTGACCCGTAACCCTTCCGAGGCGGAGGATCTCGTCCAGGACACTCTCCTGAAGGCGATGCGCGCCCGCGAACAGTTCAACGCCGGAACCAACCTCAAGGCGTGGCTGTTTCGCATTTTAACGAACACGTTCATCAACAAGTATCGCCGCGGCGGCCTCGAGCGCTCGGTCCTCGAGGGCCCCGACGCCGATCCTCTGGTCGACGGCTGGGTGAGCGCCTCCACGATGCGCCACCTCCGGGACCCGGAGCAGCAGGCGCTCCAGCCCATCGTCGAGGGTGAGGTCCGCCGCGCGCTGGACGCGCTGCCCACGGACTTCAAGCTCGCCGTGATCCTCTGTGATGTCGAGGAGTTCAGCTACGAGGAGATCGCGCAGATCATGGGTTGCCCGATCGGCACCGTGATGAGTCGCCTCCACCGCGGCCGGAAGCTCCTCCAGCGTTCTCTCTACAATCACGCGCTGGCCCTCGGTATCGTCAAGGGCGAGCCGATGCCCGAGACCACGACGCCGATCGAGAAGCCTGCGGACCTCGCCGCCTTCCGTACGAAGAAGAGGGGAGCCGCCTGAGCATGTCTGCTGATGCGTGCAAGTCGATGGGCCTGCTGCTCGGGGCGCACCTCGATGGCCAGCTCGATCCCGTCAAGACCCTCGAGGTCGAGGATCACGTCGCTGCGTGTGAAGTCTGTCGTGAGCGCCTCGCGCTCGACCGTGCTCTGCGTGGCTCGCTCAAGAAGGCCGTGAAGCTCTCCACCCCGGACGACGTCCGGGCCCGCATGCTCGCCGCGATGGCCGGCGAGAGCGCTCGTGAGACCCGCCGTGAAGACGAGGACCTCGTCGCCGTCAGCAACACCGCCGCGCTCGTGGCGACGGGCGATGGGCTCGATGCCTCTGCCGATCGCAAGAGCACGCCGGGCAGCCGCCCGCAGCGTCCGTCGATGCTCCGTCACTGGCGCACCATGCTCCCCCTCGCGAGCGCCGCGGCGCTCGTGATGGCGTGGGGCGCGGCCGCGAAGCAGCCCGTCGGGCGCGGCGCGACCGACACGATGGTGCCGGCCGGCCTGAGTGATGACCTGCTCCGCGACTTCGTCGGGCAGCACTCGCACTCGCTCCCGCCCGAGCAGGCGGATCCGAAGCAGGTTCGTCAGTTCGAGCGCTACGTCGGCGTTCCGGTGCGCGTCCCGCAGTTCAGCAACGCGCACTTCGTCGGTGGTCGCCTCGTTCCGCTCCACGGCGGCGAGCGCGCCGCGATGCTCCAGTACGAAGTGAAGCAGGGGACTGACGTGCAGCGGGTCACCGTGTTCGTCTACGACCCGCGCAAGATCCAGATCGGCGGAGCGAACCTCGCGCCCCGCGCCATCGGCACCGCCGAGGTCCGCGTCGGTCAGACGGACGGTTACTCCGTCGCGCTCACCCAGCACGGCGGCGTCGGCTACGCGATGGCGAGCGACCTCGACCCCGAGAGCTCGGCGAACCTCGTCAGCGCCGTCGACCACGAACAGTGATGGGAGAAGCTGACAGCTGACAGTTTCGGGGAGACGAGAGAGGATCAGCGAGCCGCGGCCAGGCCGCCTTTACGCGGGTCCGCGGCGGCCAGCAGGCGCACCGGGGCGTTCGGCGTGCGGTCCCACGCGATCATCTGGATTGCGGTGCCCGTGAAGGGCTCATCCTTCACCGACTCGCCGCGGGCGGCGAGGCCCGTGCGGACGTCGGCGGCGATCTCCGGATCGACGAGGAGCGTCGGGCCTTGCGTATGAATGCGCGGATGCGAGACGCACGCGTTGGGATCGAGGCCGAACAGCAGGCGGGCCAGCGCGGCCTGCGTCGCGCCGGTCGCGATGCGCGTACCGCCCGAACCTCCGAGCGCCAGGATTGGCTTGCCGCCCTCCACCACGATGGTCGGCGTCATGCTGGAGACCGGACGCGCGCGAGGGCGCGGGCGATTCGGCCCGCCGTCCTTGAGGCCGAAGGCCTTCGCGTCGTCGCCGGCCGTGAAGTCGTCGAGCTCGTTGTTGAGGAGGAGCCCCGTGTCGCCCGCGACGATCGACGAGCCGAACGGCCCGTTCACGGTGGTGGTGAGGGTCACGACGTTGCCGGAGGAGTCCGCGACCACGAGGTGGCTCGTGCCGCTCTCCTTGGTCTTGAAGTCGACCGGCGCGTGGGTCTTCGTGGGA
>JAYTHX010000273.1:0-33244 GCA_043732195.1 Polyangiaceae bacterium | reverse complement strand
TGGGCCTCGTCGAGGAAGACCTTCCCTCCGGTGCGCGTGTAGCTCATGAGATTGTCGGGCACGCTCGAGTGGCCGTTGCCGAAGAAGTGACCGAGCTCGTGGGCGAGCACGGTGCGCGGGGCGGCAGCGGAGAGGATGATGTAGCGCGCGCCGGTGGAGCGCTGCGTCCAGGCGACGCCCTTGCGGTAGCGACCCGGCTCGTCGACGTCCTCGAGCGCAGCGACGATGAAGACATCGATCACGTTCTTCTCCATGAGCGCGCCGAGCGTGTCGCGGTCGTCGCGCGTGTGCATCTGCGCGTGGGCGGCGCTCATCTCCTTGCGCTGCGTGCGGCGGAAGCGGACGTCGAGCGGACCGTAGAGGGAGTTGGCGTCGTCGATCTGCTGGGTGATCCACGCGTCGCCGCGCGCGGGCGCGCCGCTCTCCGCGGCGACGGTGATGGCGATGGGAAACGTGGGCGCCGGTGACGCCGGTGACGCCGGCGGGGTCGGAGGAACGGCCCGCGCCGGGAGCGCGAGGAGCGCGGCGATGGCCACGGCGGCGAAGGCGAGGAGTCGCTTCACGCTGGCCCTGTCACGTCGTAGAAGCGGAGCCCGGACATGAAAGGGCCGCTCGGCCCGCCGTCCCAGATGCCCGCCGCGCTCGCCACGAGGTTCGTCGTCCGCACCGCGAGATCCTAGAGTCAGCTCGCCTTGCGCGCCAGCACCGCGCGCATCGCCGGGTGGCGCTTCACCTGCGTGAGCGCGTGCCCGAGGAGCGTCTTTCCGGGCTCCAGCTTGTGCCATGGCGAGGCGCCGCTCGGATGCGGGAGCGGCACGACGTCGAGCGCAACGCCGTGCCAGGTCGTCGCGAAGACGCGCCCGATGATGGCGTCGAGCTTCTTGCCCTGCACCTCCTTGCCCAGCACCTCGGAGATCGCGAGCGAGCCCACCGCGAGGACCAGCTCCGGCTGCAGGATCCCGACCTCGCCGCCGAGATACGTGCGGCAGCGCACGATCTCCTCGAAGTCGGGCTTGCGGTCGCCGCCGCCCTTCGCTTTCCCCGGAAAGCAGCGCGCCACGGCGGCGATGTAGATGCGCTCGCGGAATCCCTCCTCGGTGATCCCCATCGACTCCTCGAACCAGCGGAAGAGCGTGCGCCCCGCCGTCCACGCGAAGGGCCGGCCGAACGAGCCCTCGCGCGGCCCCGGGGCCTGCCCCACGAGGACCACCTTCGAGAGCACGGGCGGGCCGTGCACGACGGGCCGGATCATCTTCGGGCACTGCGTGCAGCCGTCGAGCTGGGTGTGCAGCGTCTGCAGGCGCAGGAGCCGCGTGTCACGAGGAACCACGCGGTGCTCTTAGCAAACAACCAGCGCGCGGGTCAGTCCCAGGAGCGCAAGCGGGAGCGCAGCCCCCCGCCGTCCAGCGGCTGCGCCACGACGAGACACATCACGAGAACGCTCGCGACGATCATCACGTCGCGACCGATGGAGAGCCCCCACGCAGCGTCCTCGTTCCGCGCGCGCGCGAGACGCGGCGCCCCACGAGCACCGAAGCAGGGGGTCGAGGGATGCGATGACGCCCCGGATATCCGCGTGGCATCGCGCCCGGGAGTCAGTTCCTTCAGGCGCTGGCGGATCGAGTAGAGCCGCTTGCGCGACCTCTCCCCTATCGCGCCGGGCAGCCGCCGCTTCCGAGCGGCCGACGGATCGCTTCGTGCTACCTCTCGAGGCGATGCGCCGCTCGCTTCGCGTTGTTCTGGTCACGGCGGGCGCCGCCGCGCTCCTCTGCGCGCCTTCACGTGCGCATGCGGATACGCAGGGCACGCCGAACCAGCCGCCCGAGATGCTTCCTCCGGTGGAGCCGCCGCCCGCCGCCGCCGCGCCCGCGACGCCGCCACCGCCGCAGGCCCAGCCCGTACCGACGTACGCCCGGTACCAGCAACGGCGTCGGCACGAGGACACCCGCTGGTACGGCTGGCAGAACCTCATCGTCGACGGCGGCGTGATCGTGGGCGGCCTCGCGCTCTCGGGCGCCACCGCCGAGGCCGGAGGTGTCGTGCTGGTGACGGGCTACTTCTTCGGCGGGCCGATCGTGCACTGGTCCCACGGTCAGGTCGGGCGCGGCTTCGCCTCGCTCGGCATCCGCGTGGCCACGCCGCTCCTCTTCGCTGGCCTCGGCTACGCCGTGTTCCAGCGCAACGGCAGCGGCGAGGACCTGCGAGGTCTCGCGGGCGCCATCCTCGGCTTCGGCCTCGGCGTCGTCTCGGCGATCGTGGTCGACGCCGCGGCGCTCGCCTACGAGAAGGACGACGACGACGACGACGCGCGCGCGTTGACGCGACGTCGCCAGGCGCAGCGGCCCATCGTCACGTGGAGCCCGTGGGCCGCGCCGCGCACCGAGGGCGGCGGCATGATCGGGCTCATGGGAACGCTCTGAACGCTTCAGTAGAGGAGCCGAGGGCAGCGTGGTAGCTTTTCGGGCGCCATGTATTTCCAGGAGCTGATCCTCGCGTTGCAGGATTTCTGGGTGAAGAGGGGCTGCCTCCTCGTCCAGCCGTACAACTCGGAGGTCGGCGCGGGCACGTACAACCCGGCCACGTTCCTGCGCGCCATCGGCCCCGAGCCGTGGAACGTCGCGTTCGTGGAGCCGTCGCGTCGCCCTTCGGACGGTCGCTACGGCGACAACCCGAACCGCATGCAGCAGTTCCATCAGTTCCAGGTGATCCTCAAGCCCTCGCCGCTCGACATCCAGGATCAGTACCTCGAGTCCCTCATCGCGATCGGCACGAAGCCCGAGCAGCACGACGTCCGCTTCCTCGAGGACGACTGGGAGTCGCCGACGCTCGGCGCGTGGGGCCTCGGCTGGCAGGTCTGGATCGACGGCCAGGAGATCAGCCAGTTCACCTACTTCCAGCAGGTGGGCGGGATCGACTGCCGCCCCGTGTCCGGCGAGCTCACCTACGGGCTCGAGCGCATCGCGATGTACCTCCAGGACGTGCCCTCCATCTACGAGGTCGCTTACGCGCCGGGCATCAGCTACGGCGAGATCGCGAAGCGCGCCGAGTGGGAGTGGAGCACGTACAACTTCGAGCAGGCCGACGTGCCCGCGCACTTCGCGGCGTTCGACCACTACGAGAAGGAGGCGAAGCGGCTCCTCGCGCTGGGCGGCGAAGGCGCGGCGCGTGACCCGCTGAAGGCGCTCGTGCTCCCCGCCTACGACTTCGTGGCGAAGGCCGCGCATCAGTTCAACGTGCTCGATGCGCGCGGCGCGATCGGCGTGACGGAGCGCGCACGCTTCATCGGTCGCGTGCGCGGCCTCGCGAAGGGCGTCGCCGAGACGTACCTCGCGCAGCGCCAGGCGCTCGACTTCCCGCTGCTGAAGAAACAAGCCGCCGAGCACGTGACCGCGCCGTGAAGTAGAGGTCCTCGGTCGGCTCGATCGGGCAGCTCGCTGCCTCCGCTCCGCTCCGTTGGCCATCGGCATCCCGATCAGCCATGGTCGTTTCCGGGAAATGACGATGACCTGGCTGAGCGCGCATGGGGTGCGATTCGCGGTGAGCGCCGCGCTTGTGCTCGTAGGCGTGTGGCTCGTTCTCGCGGTGGCGCTGCTCATCGTTTCCGGGCCCGGCGAAACCAGGTAGAACGTGGAGGTGCGTATCTCGCTGATCGTAGGCCTCGCGTTGGTCGTCGCTGGCTGCCCCGAGCCCGCCAAGGACGGCAAGTACCCGCCTCGGGCCGAGGGCTGCGAGGTGCAGATGTTCCGCGAGACGCCGTCGGTCATGAGCGAGAATATCGGCCCCGTCACCGCGACATGCGGCGGAGACATCAAGGATGACGACTGCATGCGCACGCTGAAGGATCAGGCGTGCAAGCTCGGCGCGGACATCGTCTGGGGGGTCTCCGACATCCCTGCGAACGTGCAGGGCAAGAAGCAGTTCTCCGGTCGCGCCGCGCACACGAAGACTGCCGGTAAGTAAGGATATCGGAGTTCGACGAGACGGCGGACGTCGAATCGATTCGCCAGGACGCGCGCGAGCCGTGGATCGTGATCAGCTCCGCGGCGGGCGTTCGCGCCATTCCGCTGCCGCGGAACGCGCGCGTCGCCATCGGGCGCATGCACACCTGCGACATCGTCATCGAGGACGAGTCGGTCTCCCGCCAGCACGCGGCGCTCCACAGCACGCCGGGCGGTCTCTCCATCGAGGACCTCGGCAGCCGTAACAAGACGCAGATCATGGGCCGCTCGCTGGGCCGCGGCGAGACCGCGCCGCTCGCGGTCGGCTCGGTCGTGGAGATCCGGGCTGCATGCCTCGCCGCACGTCGCAGCGGCGTCGGCGATCATCCTCGACCCCACGATGCAGCGGCTCTACGCGCTGCTCGACGTCATCGCGCCCAGCCCGCTGAACGTGCTCGTTCTGGGCGAGACCGAACCCCAACGATCTGCGCTCGGCGCGAGACGTGGGAGCGCGCGCAGATCATGAGCGCGCTCGAGCGCACCAGCGGCAATCAGAAGGAGGCGGCGAAGCTCCTCGGCATCTCGCGCCGCACGCTGATCAACAAGATCGAGGCCTACGGGATAGCGCGGCCGCGCAAACGTTGAGTTGCACGAAGGGCGCGACCGATCCCGGCCCCACGAACGTGACCTCGGCGGCGAAGGCCGCAACGACCGTTCCCGATCGCGTTCCGAGCGACGATGAAGTCGCGAGATCGAGCGGCGTCGCGGCGCCTCGTGCTATCGGTTCAGGCCATGCTGGGGATCATCGGCGGCACCGGACTGGGCGAGGCGCTCTTCGGCGAGGCATTCTCCCGGGAGCACGTGATCGACACACCCTTCGGCGATCCGAGCGGCCCGATCCGCACGCTGTCGTGGGCTGGCCTCGACGTGGCGGTGCTCGCGCGTCACGGCGAGGGTCACGTTCATCCGCCGTCGGCCGTGCCCTACCGCGCAAACGTCCATGCGTTGAAGCAGCTCGGGGTCACGCAGCTCCTCGTCACGGGCGCCGTGGGATCGCTGCGCGAGGAGATACGTCCGCGCGAGCTCGTGATCGTGGACCAGGTCATCGACCGTACGTACCGGCGCGAGCCGTCCTTCTTCGACCGTGGAATGGCGGTCCATGTCGAGCTGGCCGACCCCTACTGCCCAGCGCTGCGCGCGCGGCTCGTCGCGGCTGCGCCGGGCGCCCACGCGCAAGGCACGTACGTCTGCATCGAGGGGCCGTCCTTCTCGACGGTGGCGGAATCCCGTGCGCATCGCACCTGGGGCGCGGACGTCGTGGGCATGACGGCGATGCCGGAGGCACGCCTCGCGCGCGAGGCGGAGATGTGCTGCGCGCTGCTCGCCTTCGCGACCGACTATGACTGCTGGCGCCCGCACGCCGCGGGCCAGACGAAGAAGGCGCTCCTCGCGGAGATCATCGGCCATGTGAAGGTGGCGACCGAGAACGCCGTCGGCGTGTTGCGGCGCGCGGTGGAGGAGCTCGCAGCCTCGCCGCTGCGCCCGTGCCCCTGCCAGGACGCCCTCGCGCTCGCGATATGGTCGCGGCGCGACCGCATCTCCCGCGAGGCCATCGAACGCGCGGGGCCGCTCGTCGCGAAATACCTCGGGCCAGGCGAAGGCGCTTGAGCCTCGCCGTGGGCGTGATGGCGCGCGCGCCGGTCGCGGGCCGGTGCAAGACGCGCCTGCTCGCAGCGCACGAGCCGACCTGGGTGGCCGCGCTGTACGCGGCGATGCTGGCTGACACGCTGCATCACCTCGCTCCGCTCCGCGCCGCGGCGCGCGTCATCTTCCTGGCACCCGACGAGGGCGCTGCGGAGGCGCTCGCGCCGCTCGTGCCTCCGGGCTGGGACGTCGTCCTCCAGCACGGCGCGGAGCTCGGTTCCCGCCTCGAGCACGCGTTTGCAACGTTGTTCGCGCGCGGCGCGACGTGCGCCGCGATCTGCGGGAGCGACGCCCCGACGCTCCCCTGGGCCGCGCTCGCGGCCGCGCTCCCGCGCTTGGCGGCGCAGCGCGACGAGGTCCTCCTCGCCCCGTGCGACGACGGAGGATATGCCGTCGTCGCGCTCACGCGACCCGAGCCGCGGCTATTCTCGGCGATGACGTGGAGCACGTCGAACGTCCTCGCGGAGACGCGCGCGCGCGCCGCCGCGGCCGGGCTCGTCGTGCGCGAGCTTCCCGTCGGCTACGATGTCGACCAGCCGAGCGATGTGGTCAGGCTGGCAGCCGAGCTACGTCGTGCGCCCCATCTCGCGCCGCTCACCGCACGGCACCTCGAGGCAGCTGCGGCATCGAGGCCGTAGGTCCGGAATCGGTAATCGCCACCTGGTAATGCGGGCATACTCGATGCCGATGAGTGAGCACTATTACCACGCGCACGATCTCCAACGTTTTCCCGAGATCGGAAAGAATCGACCCGAGCTCGCCGAGAAGTTCTTCGATTGGTACAGCGCGGTGTTTGCCGAGGGCGCGCTGAGCGAGCGAGAGAAATCGCTGATAGCGCTCGCCGTCGCGCATGCCGTGCAATGCCCGTATTGCATCGACGCCTACGCCCATGACTGCTTGACCAAGGGCGCCGATGCCGACCAGATGACCGAGGCGGTCCATGTGGCCGCCGCCATCCGGGGCGGCGCGTCACTGGTGCACGGCATCCAGATGAGGAACGTCGTGAAGGACGTCTCGATGTGAGCGAGGCCGCGCCCCTCCCCATGAACGCATGAACGCATGAACGCATGAGACGTCCACTGCCCACGCTCGAGGCGCGCCGCGCCCCGCTTTCCGACCCGGCGGTGCAGCTGGCGACCCTGGCCGGCGCGCTCCCGGCCTCGAGCTTCGAGGCCTCGCTCATGCAGGCCGCCCTGCGTCCGTTGCACGCGACCGCCATCGACGTGCTCCAGCTCAACCTCGGCAAGGTTTGCAACCAGACGTGTCGCCACTGCCACGTCGATGCTGGTCCGGATCGCCGCGAGCAGATGTCGGACGAGACGATGGAACACTGCCTCCGCGTCCTGGACGGATCGGCGATCGCGACCGTCGACATCACCGGCGGCGCGCCGGAGATGCACCCACGCTTTCGCGAGCTCGTCGAGCGGGCGCGAGCCGCCGGTCGGCACGTCATCGATCGCTGCAACCTCACCATCCTCGAGACGCCGAGCCATCGCGATCTCCCGGCCTTCTTCGCGGCTCAGGGGGTGGAGGTGGTCGCGTCCCTCCCGCACTTCGCGGCGGCGAGCACCGACAATCAGCGCGGCGACGGCGTCTTCGATCTGTCCATCCGTGCCCTCCGCCGACTCAACGAGGTCGGCTACGGCCAAGGGAACCCCGCACGTAGGCTCGTGCTCGTCGTCAATCCCGTTGGCGCGTTTCTGCCGGGCTCGCAGCGCTCGCTCGAGCGAGACTGGAAGCGCGAGCTCGCGCGACGCCACGGCGTGACGTTCGACTCGCTCTTCACCATCACCAACATGCCCATCAGCCGCTACCTCGAGTGGCTGGTCGAATCGGGCAACCTGCAGGCATACATGGACCGGCTCGTCGCAGCGTTCAACCCGGCCGCGGCGCGCGGGGTCATGTGCCTCACGACGCTGTCGGTCGGGTGGGACGGCACGCTCTACGACTGCGACTTCAATCAGATGCTCGCGCTGCCCATCGGCGGAGGAGCGCCGCGATCCATCGCCGACTTCGACGAGGCGCGACTTTCCATGCGCGAGATCGTCGTCGGCCGGCACTGCTTCGGCTGCACCGCGGGCGCGGGGTCGAGCTGCGGCGGCGCCACCGCAGACGCCGCGAAGACCGCCTGATGCCGTGGCGGCCGCGCGCGTGGCATCGCGCGTGCACGACGTTCACCATGCGGCTCCTCCCTGGCTTCGATCTCGTCGGCGGTCCGGTGGTTGCGGTGGTGCTCGGCGCCGCTTCGGGGCTGGAAGCGGCACGCCCCCTGCGGCCTCGACGCTGTGATCGGCGTTCGCGCTGGCGAACAAATGCGTCGTTCGGCGCCCTCGCCGCGGCGATCGTCCGCGTCGCCGTGGTTCCGGCGATGGTCCGTTGCGCGCGCGAAGTCGCGGCGCGAAACGGCGGATTGCTCCGCAGGTTGCCCCTGCCCGGAGCCGTGCGCGTGATCGCCGGCGTCCTTGCCCTCGACTACACGATGTACCTCTGGCATCGCGCGCTCCACGGCGCTCCGCTGCTGTGGCGCTTCCATGCCACCCACCACGCCGATCGCGACCTCGACGCCACCACCGCCCTCCGCTTCCACGCGGGAGAGCTCGCCGCATCGCTGCCGTTTCGCTGCCTGCAGGTGGCGGCGCTCGGGGTGAGCCCGCGCCTCGTGCTGACGTACGAGGTGGCGATGCAGACCGCCGCGGTGCTCCACCACTCGAACACGCGCTTGCCGTGGAGGCTCGAGCAAGCGCTGGGGCTGGTGTTCGTCACGCCTCGCATGCACGGCATCCATCACTCGACCGACGCGCGTGAGCTCGCCTCGAACTGGTCGGTGATCTTCTCGTTCTGGGACCGTCTGCACGGCACGCACAGCCTGCACGAGCCGCAGCCGACCATCGGACTCTTGCCGGAGAACGATCCGCGCTGAGCTTCAGTCGTCGCGGCGCTTCACGCCCTCCCCTTGGCCCGGGCGCAACGTCACGTCGTCGTTGAGGCCTGCGGCCTGCTGCTTCGCGGGTGACGAGCCGGGTCGCGGATGCCCGACCCGCATCCGCACATCGCGCCAGCCGAGACGGATATCGTCGAGCGTGTGGCCGGGAGGCTCGTACCCGTACGCGCGATGGCGTCCCGGCTCGACCTTGCCCTTGGTCGTCACGTGCGCGACGAAGCGCTCGGCGAAGGCATCGATGGCGCCGAGCGGATCAGCGGGGTCCGCTGCCATGTGCTCGGCCTGGTTGTCGGAATACGACTTGTTGCGACCGAATTCGGTATACGTCCAGAGCTGCTCCGGGACCTCGATACCGCCATAGCGGCATTGCCAGACCAGCGGCGCGTAGGCGTCGCGCATGTCGTCGAAGGGCTCTTGCTGGGGATCGAAGTAGCCTTTGTGGAGGAGCACGCGCGGACGCCCCTGCGCGTCGAGCTCGTCTCCTCCGCCGTCGCCGTAGCAGAAGAACGCCGCGCTACGTCCCTCGAGGTGATTGATGCTGAGCTCCTTCCACTCCGGCGTATGTTCGAGCTTCATCGCCAGCTCCGGGTCCTTGTGGCGAATGAGGTCTTCCCGAGGATTACCTCCGTTCATGCACACGAGCCGATCGAAGAGAAGCTTCAGATTGCTGCTCGGAGAATACCAGTTGACCGGCCCGACGATGACCCACGCGTCGGCGAGGTCGAGCCGCGCGTAGAGATCGAGATTCCAGAGCAAGTCGGGCTCGATATGACTGTTCTTCTCGTAGCAATTGCAGGGCCACACGCAGAGCGCCATCGACGTCGAGACGCAGGCGTTGCAGCTCCTGATCTGCGCGCGCCCGTAGACGTTGCCGAGGTCCTCGACATCCACCTCCCAGTCGGCGGGCATCCGCTCGGCCATGCGCAGCACGAGCGCGCGCGCCTTCGAGTCCACGCCCGGGCAGTTGTACTGGCGCCGATCCGAGCCCGCGACGAGGAGCACCCGAAAGGGCCGTTCGCTGGTCGGCTTCTTGCCATTTGCGTCATCGATTTTCATGCGTCGGTTCCTTTTTCACGGATAGCGCGGTAGTGGACGGCCAGGCGGTCGGGAGAGACCTGGAAGACGGAATACAGCGTCTGGATCCACGTCCAGGTCGCGAGGGTACGCAGCGGTGATGCCTCGAACCGCCGCGCGCTGGTGCGCGCGACGACGTCGCGCACGTACGCGGTAGCACCGTGCCGCTCGAGACGGCGCACCAGCTCGTAGTCCTCGAGGATCGGCAGCGGCTTGAATCCGCCGAGCTCCTCGTAGACCCGGCGGCGCACGAAGATCGCGGAGTCGCCGTAGTAGATGGAGAAGAAGCGCCGGCGAACGCGGTTCGCGCGCGTGAAGACGCGCGCGGCGAAGGAGTCGGGCACGAACTCGAGGTCGAAGTTGCCGCCCACCACCCGTGGGTCGGCGAGCACCTCGTCGATCGCGGCGCGCGCCTCCGGCGCCAGATCGGTATCGGCATGCAGGAACAAGAGGACCTCGCCGCGAGCGGCGAGTGCCCCTGCGTGGAGCTGAGCGCCGCGGCTGCGTGCCGACGTCACGACGCGCGCCCCCGCCGTCTCGGCGAGCCCCGCCGTGCCGTCGGGGCTCCCGGCGTCGGCCACGATCACCTCGTCGCCGATCGCGCGCGCCGCGCGGACCGCCGCGGTCACACGCGCCGCCTCCCGCCAGGTGGGAATCACGACGGTCAATGATGACGCGGCGGTCATCGCGACGATGGCAGTACGGGCCCCATGCCTCATTCTCCACCAACAGCGAGGCCACTGTCGACGGACGGTACGCATTCGCGTGGGTCGCTGGCGACGGGGCGTCCGCCGCCGCTGACTGCGGCAAAGGTGCTGGCTCCCGCGCGCTGGCGGCGGGCTCACCTGGTGCTCCGCGTTCGCCACGACGGGGCATGATGCTCCGCTCAAGGCAACCTCGAAGGAGCCAGGCTCTCGGCCACGGCAACCATCAAGCGTTGAAGCCCGGCTTTGTCGATGGTCTCGACGCTGCGCAGGATCGCCGCGGCGACGGAGGCGCGGCGATTGGCTTCCTCCCGTTCTTGCCGATGGGCGCTGCGCTGCCGCCAGAGAAGACCCAGCGGAACACCGACGAGCAGCAGCAGCCCCAGGGCCAGGAGCAGTGCGCTCGAGGTGAACGCCTTGGCTACCGCATCGAGCGGCGTCTTCTTGCCCTCCGCCTCGATGGCTTGGAGTGCGTCGTGCGAGCCGAGGACCGCGTCTCTTGCCAGCTCGCGGCTCATTCCTCGCAGCGACGCGCGGAGCGACGGGTCTCTCATGAGGTCATCGACGAGCTGGCGCAGCGCTGGCGCCATCGCGCGAGAGAATTCGCCGCTCGCCGAGCGAACGGCGGTGGTGACGAGGTCCTCGGTGAGCTGCCGAGTCGCCGGCTGCAGTTCCTCCAGCGTGCGCCGGAGATCGACCATGAGCGCGCGCGCGATCTGCTGGATGAGCGCTCGCACGCGTGCGCCCGTCTCGTCCTCGGAGAGGGCATCCATCACGCCGTGCGACCCTGCGACGGCCAGCTCTTGCACGAGCTGCTTGGTCTCCGCAGTGGAACCGAGCTCGGCGACCTGCTGCGTCGCCGTGCCCTGCGGGATGTGCAGGCTGGCGGGAATGCCTCCGGCGCAGCCCGCCGAGAAGAGGCAGACGAACGTTGCAGCGCAAATCTGGTAGGTTGCCACGCGCGGCAGGCTGCAATAACGCGGCCGTGGCCGGCGGCCATCGCAAGGGCGCGCGCTCGCGTGATGCAGATTGTCGGCGACGTGGGCGCGGGCTATCTCGTCGCTGTCGCGGGCGTTGCCGTGGCGGGTGCTGGCGTCCTTCGCCGGAAGAGGGCGAAGACAGTGCCTGATCGCGACGACGACACCATGCGACAGCAGCGTGAAGCGAACGAGCAGCTCCTGCTCGCCACGCTCCGGCTCGAAGAGCAGGCCGACCTGGCACGAGCAGCTCTCATCGAAGCCCCTACGGCCATCGGACTATTGCGGGGTCTGGGCCTCACCATCGCGTTTGCCAATCCAGAGATCTTGAAGATGTGGGGACGCACGAGCGCCGTCGTCGGACTGCCACTCCTCGACGCGATGCCAGAGCTCCGGGGTCAGGGCTTCGACACGCTGTTGCTGGACGTGATGCGCACCGGCACGCCGCACATCGGAAGTGAGGTCCCCGCGAGGCTCGTGCGCGGAGGCAGGGCCGAGACGCGCTACTTCAACTTCGCGTACACGCCGACCAGGGACGCGCGGAACGTCATCGAGGGGGTGGCCATCATCGCGTTCGATGTGACCCTGCAGGCGGTCGCCAGGAAGCTCATGGTGCTGACTTCCGCGGTGGCCCATGCCTTGGTGAGACAGGCCTCTCTCGAGGTGCAGCTCACCACTTGCTGTGAGGCACTGGTGGGGTTCGGCGCGGCTTCGGCACGGATCTGGACATACGAGCCGGGCGAGCAACTTCTCGAGTCCCGCGCCAGCGCCGGACTGGGCGCATCACTCGACGAGACGTCGGGACGGCTCGCCCTCGGCGCAGGTCCAGTGGGCAGCATCGCGCTGCGCCGCGCCGCGCGCGTCACCAACGACGCGAGCCGGGAGCTCGATGTCATGAGCGCCGTGTGGGCGCCGCGCGAGCAGATGGCAGCGTTCGGCGGCTATCCACTCCTGGTAGGAGAACGGCTGGTCGGCGTGATGACGGTCTTTGCGGCGCAGGAGCTCTCCGACGACGAGAAGCAGGCCCTTGCGTCGGTCGCCGACCAGATTGCCCTCGGAATCGAGCGCGACAGCGGCGAACGCCTGCGAGAGCTCTTCGTAGGAATGCTCGGCCATGACCTGCGAACCCCGTTGAATGCCATAACGATGGGCGCAGATCTCCTTGCGACTGGCGGGCTCGTGCTTGCCGTGCAGGGGAGGACCGTGGGCCGGATCCGATCCAGCGCCGCGCGCATGGACCGGATGATCGCGCAGATCCTCGATCTCACGCGTGCCCGTTCCAGCCGAGGCATCCCGATCGCGCGAGGGCCTGCCGACCTGATGCCGATATGCGCGCAAGCCATCGACGAGCTGACGAACGGCGCACCCGATCTCCATGTCGAGATCATTGCGGAGGGAAACACTTGCGGAGACTGGGACGCCGAGCGGCTCGCGCAGGTCCTCACGAATCTCGTCGGCAACGCGTTGAAGCACGGCCGGTGCGTCCCGCCCGTGCGTGTGGAGGTGGACGGCACGGGGCCTCTCGTGCGGTGCGCGGTACGGAATGCCGGGACCGCGATTCCTGCCTGCCTCTTGCCGAGGCTCTTCGATCCGTTTCGGCAGGGTCACGTCCAGACGGGTGCAAACGCGGACGGCCTCGGTCTGGGACTGTTCATCGCGCAGCAGATCGTCGTCGCGCACGGCGGGCGCATCGAGGTGCGGTCCACCGACGACGAAGGTACGGTGTTCAGCTTCGCGCTTCCGCGCTCGAGCGCGGCGCTGCCACGGTAGTCCGTGGCAGGCCGCCTTCTTTGGCGCGACACCTTCACTTCAGCGGATCGTCGTCCAGGCTCTTCAGGAACTTCACCACGTCCGCGCGCTTCGCGGCATCGGCGACGAAGAACGGGTGAGGAACGGCAGCCGTGCGCGCGGGATCCATGAGCTCGTCGAGTGTGAAGAAGATGAATGGAGCCTTCGCTGCCCCATGGAGCACGCCTTCCGAGGTGACGAAGCCGAACGGGACGTTGTTGCCCGCGGCGCGCGTGCCGCGCAGGAAGTCGATGCCGTTCATCTCCGGCATGTTCCAGTCGGAGAGGACGACGTCGAAGCCGCCGTGGCGACGGCCGCGTGCGGATGACGATCATCCGCATCGCCTTGCTGTCATCCACCATCAGAATCTTCATGGATACGAGGAACGGCACGAAGCCCCTCGGCCCTTCAGCGAAATCGGCGGCGCGCTACTCCAGGCACTTGATCACACCTTCGGAGGTCTTCGCCTTCATCGCGCAGTCGTGCTCGCCGGCTTGCACCTCGGAGGTGCAGTTGCGAAACACGTCTCCCTTCGCCTCCGTGCGCTCGCGCTGCTTCTCCGCGGCGATGACGTCGGGGCCGGCGTCCGGGAAGTGCTCCTTCACCACCATCTCCGCGAAACGATCGAGCAGCTCGTCGCACTGCTGCTCGGAGACCTTCCGCTTGCACGACGTGATCATGCCCACCGCCGCGAGGCTCGCGACCAGCAGGAGGCCCGTCACGGCACCGCGCATGCGGTGCAGGCCAGCCCCCCGGCTGCGAGCACGGTTCATCGAAGGCACTTGTCGATTTTTTCCGCTGTCTCTGCGTTCTTGACGCAGGCCATGTTTCCGTCGGTCACGCGCTTGCCGACGCACTTGTCGATGTCTTCCTTCATCGACGCGCGCATCTCCTCGCGACGCTTCGCTACCGTCGACGGGTCGGTGACGCCGAGCGCCTTCAGCTGCAGCTCCACGTTTCGATCGACGACGACCTCGCAGTCGTCGCGGGTGGCCTTGCGCCCGCACGCGACGAGCGCGACGCTGGCGAGGAGGGTCGAGGAGAGCAGAACGAGGTGGACGACGCGACCCGGCATCAGGACCGCCAACGCGTAGCACGACCCGAAGTCCGCGCGAAGGCCTCTACGCGCACCTCGTTTTCGCGGCGATGGAGCGAAAAAAAGCGTGCGTGCTACACTTAGCTCGTGCGCGCAGCGATGGCGGCCAATGACCCCGAGGCCTATCTCCGCAAGGCGATGGAAGCGCCGAGCGCGCGCTCCCGCGCGATGTACGCCCGGCGAGGTCTCGCGGCGCGCTCCACGCTCGACCCGACGACGCACGCGATGCTGCTCCGCCAGCTCTACCTCTCGCTCTACGAGAGCCGCCGCTTCGAGAAGGCACACGTCGTCGCGATGCAAGCGCTCGAGCTCGACGTCCTTCCGGATGTGCTCAACCAGGACGCCGCGCGGGCGGCGCTGGCGAACGGCGATCTCGAGGCCGCGCTCGCCCATCTCCGCGCCGCCGCTCGCCGGGGCCCCGCCTCGCGGCGCCCGTTCCACCTGTGGACCCTCGGCAGCACGCTCTTCCTCGCGCAGCGCTACGACGAGTCGGTCGCCACGCTGAGCCGCGCCGTGCGCTGGGGAACGAAGGACAAGCCGCTCTACCGCGCGCATCTGGCGCTCTCGCGCATCGCCGCAGGCGAGCGGGTCGGCGATCTCCAGGAGACGATCATCGCCCTCGCCGAGGCCCCGTGCGGTCAGGGCTACGGGCGCTTCGTCCTCGGCCACCTTGCCTACGCCGCCGGCGAATGGGCCGCCGCCAAGCGCTACCTCGACGCGTTCGTGACGCGCACCGGCGCCTCGCGCCCCGCGCTGGGCATCGCGCTCGAGGGAGAGGTCCGCATGGCCCGCGCGACGCTCTCGAAGATGACCGCGAACTGACGCGGCCTGGGGAACGAGCGATCCATCCGCGGCGATGTGCGCGCGTTGCGCGGGGTCGCGCAATCGCGATCTCAGCCGCAAAAAAACATGCGGAGCTGAACGGTGGGAGAAAGTGCGACCGAGCGCAGCAGGAATGCAGCGGACCGCTCGCAGCGCGGGTCTCGGGCTTGCTACCATCGGGGACTGGAAAGCGGCTCTGTCGATGGAGGAGGACTCGTGAATCGTCGTCTGACGCAGTTCTTGGTGCTGTGTGCCGTGATGCTCGTGCCGCTCGTCGCCCTTGCGGACGAGGGCGCCGGCGCCTACGGCGACCTGATCCAGAAGCACGGCAAGCTCGTCGCGATCCTCGCGTCGTTCGGGTTCGGCTTCGTCGCCAGCCTCACGCCGTGCGTGTACCCGATGGTGCCGATCACGGTGTCGATCTTCGGCGCGACCGAAGCGAAGTCGCGGTGGCGCGGCGCGGCCCTCTCGGCGACGTTCGTGCTCGGCATCGCCGCGCTCTTCACGCCGATGGGCATCGTCTCCGCCATGAGCGGCAAGCTGATGGGTTCGGCGCTCTCGAACACGTTCGTGGTCATCGGGCTCGCGTTGCTCTTCGCAGCGCTCGCTTCGTCGATGTTCGGCGCCTTCGAGCTCGCGCTGCCCTCCAGCCTCAACAACAAGCTCTCGACCGTCGGCGGCGTCGGCTACAAGGGCGCGTTCGTCATGGGCCTCGTCATGGGCCTCATCGCAGCGCCCTGCACCGGCCCCTTCCTGACCGGCATGATCGCGGTCATCGCCACCTCGAGGGACGTCGTGCTCGGCAGCGCGTCGCTCTTCTCCTTCGCGCTCGGCCTCGGCGTCCTCTTCTTCGTCGCCGGCGCGTTCGCGGTGAGCCTGCCCAAGGGCGGCGCGTGGATGATGGCCATCAAGTGGGTCAGCGGCGTCGGGCTCGCGTACATGTCCTTCGCGTATCTTCGCGACCGCTTTCCCCCGGTCCGCAACCTCGTGGCACACCCGGGCTACACGTTCGGCATCGTGACCGGCGTGGTGTTCCTGATCGGCATCGTGCTCGGCCTCGTCCACATCGCCGCCGAGCGCCGCAAGTCGCCGATCGCGCACCTGTCGAAGCCGATGAAGCTCGCCTCGATCCTCCCGGCGGTGGCCGGCGCGGCGCTCTTCATCAGCTGGGTCCCCCAGCCCCACAGCATCGACCCGAACGTCCCGCCGATCGCGTGGGTCACGAACGAGGAGCAGGGCCGCGCGAAGGCGATCGCCGAGAACAAACCGGTCATGATCGACTTCGGCGCCGAGTGGTGCGCGGGCTGCAAGGAGCTCGAGCACGACACGTTCCCGAGCCCGATCGTCCGCACCGAGGCGCAGCGCTTCATCAACATCCACGTCGACGCGACGGACGACGACGCGCCGGACACGAAGCGCCTCTCGGAGAAGTACAAGGTGATCGGTCTGCCGACCGTCATCATGTTCGACTCGAACGGCAAGGAGATCGCCCGGTTCAACAAGTTCGTCCCGCCGGACCAGTTCGTCGAGGCCATGAAGAAGGTCCCCGCGGGCTCGAACGCGGTCGGCATGAAGTAGGCGCGAGCGGTACGGCAGCGCGCGAGTCGTGCCACGGCACGACTCGTCTGTCAGGCGGGCGGCATCCCGGGAGGTCTCCCAAGGCGCTGCCCGCATTGCTTTTGTAGGCCAAAACGATGTTTCACGCGGGGTTGCACGGCGCTTGCTTGGGGCATACCGAGCCCGACCATCATGCAACGCCGCCACCTCCTCTCCCTGCTCGCGCTTCCCGCGCTCCTGGCCGCGTGTCCGGGCAACGACCCGGGCACGGGCCCCACGACCGACGCGGGGCAGCTCGTGGTCGGTGTCCAGGCGGACGACTTCGGGTCGCTCGTCGATGCCGTGCACATCGTCGTCACCGTCGACAGCAAGGTGGCCTCCGACGAGACGGTCAAGCCGACTGCGCTCCCCAAGGAGATCATCCTCACCGGAGCGGCGGGGGCGCGCGCCGAGGTCACGGTCGAGGCCACGACCACGCAGCCTCCGAACGACGGCACGCTCGGCGGCGCCGGAACGACCGTGGTGGTGCGGCGCGCGGCCACGAAGCTCTTCGCCGAGGGCAAGCGGCTGCTGCGCATGCAGCTCGAGACGCGCTGCGTGACCGCGAGCGCCCCCGGCGATCCTCCCCCCGCCCCGACGTGCGCGGCGCCGCAGACCTGCGCTGCGGGACGCTGCATCAGCGAGGAGGTCGCGTTCGATCAGCTCGAGACCTACGAGCCGACGTGGGCGAGCTCTCCGCCCGACTTCTGCCGGCCCGCGAACCACGGCGCACCGGAGCTGTTCCTCGGCACGGGTCAAAGCGACTTCGCGCCGCTCGCGGACGGTCAGACGTTGCTCCTCGAGAAGGGCCCGCAGGGCGGCCACCACATCTGGATCGCGACGCGCATGAAGAACCTCCGCCAGTCGGGCTCGCGCACCACCCTGAGCGCGAAGCTGGTCGACGATCCCGCCTCGCCGATCCTCCCCGCGGGCTACGTGTTCACGTACGACCGCGACGAGGGCAACTACTGCAAGCTCTGGGGCCTGCGCTTCCAGCTCGACAGCGGCGCGACCGATCTCGGCGGCGACTACCGGCGCTTCCTCGGCAAGAAGCTCGAGGTGACCGTGGAGGTCATCGACTCGACCAACGCCAAGGCGACCGCGACGAAGACCATCCAGATCGCCGACAAGCTCCTGTGCCCGGACGGGACGACGGGCACGTGTAGCTAGGGGTTGAACACTTCGTCGGGGGGCTTCGGCTTCGGGGCGGGCTTCTCCGCCGGTTGCTCGGCGGGCTTCTCGGCCGGCTTCGGCTTGCGGACCTCCTTGCTCGGCCTGGGCTTCGGCTCTTCCTTCGGCTTCGGCTCTTCCTTCGGCTTCGGCTCCTCCTTCGGCGGCGGAGGGGGCGGCGGCGGAGGGAGCGGCTTCGAGACGCGATCGCCACGGCGGCGCGGGGGCGCGTCCTTCGCCTCGATCGCCTCACCGAGATCCTCGAGAAAATCCTGCGCGGACTGCGCGTCCTTGTTCGCCTCGTGCGCGAGATCGCGGCAGGCGCTCACCGAGCCACCGAGCTCGCGGCGGACCTCGTTGCGCTTGTCGCTCTTCTTCTCGTCGGCCTTCTCCGCGCCGCGGTTCTCGTACTCGCGGTTGGCGGTCTTCTTCAGCTCCTCGCCGTGCTTCGCCATCTCCTCGAGCTTATCGGCCGAGGCCCGTAGCTTGCGCGCGCGATCGAGCTCGAGCCGCGCAGCCTCCTCCACCGCCGCGAACAGCGGCGCGTCGCTCCCGCCCACCGGCGTGACGTGCGCCGTCGCGAGATCGAGCTTGCCGCCTCCGCCGCCCGGGATCTTCTTCGCGCGCGCGCGGGTCGCGGCGAGGATGGTGTCGTCGTTCGCGCTCGGCGTGAGGGCCAGCACGTTGAGCAGCGGACGGCGCGACGCCTTCTTCTCGTCGGGCCACCCGGCGGCCGCGACCTGCTGCTGGTGCACGTTGTCGAAGTAAGGGTCGTAGCGCGAGTCGTCGGACTGGTAGCGCTGCCCGTGCGCGACGCGCGACGAGGAGAGATTGCAGCCAGGCACCGTCGTGACCGTCGTGCACGCCAGCACGGCGCACAGGCCGATCGCCACCCACGGAGCTCGCGCCTTCACGATGACGAGTCTAGTACGGATCGCGCGCAGCCCGACAGTTCGCGGCTATTTCGCGACGCACGCGACGGGGGTCGCGTGCACCTCGTAGCTCTTGCCCTTCGCCGCCAGGAACGCGACGACCCCACGCCCATCACTGCCGACGGCGATCTGCGGCTGCCCCGCATTGATGCCCGCTGCGGACAGGAGGAGCGGCGCGCCCGCGGGCGTGCCATCGGCCGCGATCGTCTGCGCGCGGACCTGGTGCGAGGGCGATCCCTCGGACCACGCCATCACGAAGCGCCCCGCGCCGAGCCCGGTGATGCTCGGGGACATGGCCTGCACGCCGAGCCCGCCCTCGGGGATCGTGAGCTGCTTCGGGGCGTCGGGCGCGGCGCCGGCGGTGAGCTTCGTCCAGCGGACCTGCCACGGCTCGGCGCCCGAGGTCCGATCCGACCACGCGACAAGGATCGCATCACCGCTCGTGGCGATGGTGGGCGAACCGACCTGACCGAGCCCCGCGACCTTCGCGACGGCGCCGTCGGCGGTGAGCGTGCCTTCGCCCCTCGCCACGCCGATGTGGATGGCGTTGCCGCGGCGGAAGGCGACGGCAATGCCCTTGCCGGTGGCGAGCGGCACGGCGCGCAGCGCGTCGACGGTGCCATCGCCGTCGAGCGTGAAGATCTTCGCGTAGCCGTTCTGGCCGTGAGGCGCCCAGACGATCGCGTTCTCGGCCACCCCCACGTCGATCGGAGGATTCGTGGCCACGACGCGGCGCGTGTGGAGCGGGTCGACCTTCTTGTCGACGTCGGCCACGAGCGCGAGCTTGCCCTTCTCGAGGACGGGGCTCATGCGCCGTGCATCACCGCCGAACGCGCGGGCCTTGACCGTGGTGGTGATGCCGATCGACGCGGGATCGACGGTGACCGCGAGGCCGTTGCGCGGATCGACCGCGAAGCCGAGCGCGATCGCGCCCGGCACCGCCACCGCCTCCACGCCGCTCTGGATGAAGGCGCGTGGCGACACGACATGCGCCTCGCCGGCGGTCGTGCAGTCACCGAGCGAGGCCTCGGTGCTGGGGGCCTTCGGCGCCTCCTTCGCGGCGCTGACGACGACGGGCGACGCTGGGGCGGTGGGTGCTGCCGTCTCCGTCAGCGCGGGCGGGCTGGACGAGCTGGCGAGCGCTGCCGAGCGCGAGCCTGCCGTACCTGCCGACGGGAGCTCGCTCGGCTTTCCCCGGATAGCGCTGACCACGAGGGCGAGCAGGGAGATGATCAGCATGAGGCCGATGAAGGCGACCACGCCGATCAGCAGCTTGTTCTTCGGCTGCCGCCCGGCCTTGATCTCGTTGAGGTCGTCGAAGATCGCGGTGAGCTGCGGGCGGCGGCGCGGCCGGAGGCCGGCGAGCTCGTCCTCGGCGGCGTCGGTCTCGACCAGCCCTGGATCGCCGCCGCGCAGCACGGGATCGGTGGGCGGCGGCAGGTTCGCGTCACCGCGCGCGTGGATGGTGGCGGTGCCGGCGCTCGGTGCGTCCTCGAGGAGCATGGAGCCGCTGAGCTCCTCGATCATCGGATCCATCGCTGCGCGGTGCGCATCGACCATGGCCATCAGCTCGGGCGGCGGCGGGAGACCGACGGTCGTGGGCAACGTGGAATTTATGGGTTGCGCCAGCTGCGGACCGGTGCTGGTCGCGGGGAGGCGGCCCGAGCTCGGGCCCGCGGGCGGGATCGAGTTCGGCTTGACTGCGACCGGCACGTAGTGAGGAGGCGGCGGCGGCTCGTCGTTGCTCAGGCCCGCGGGCGCTGCCGGAGGCTGCGAGAAGGTACCGCCCGCGTTCGCCTCGAACGCGTGCTGCATCGCGACCATGGCCAGCGGCGGCGGCGGGATGTTCGGCACGACGCCGTTCGCGGCCGACAGCGCGCTCGACTGTAGCTCGGGCACCTCGTGCGCCGACTGCCAGCCGATCCATCCTGATCGCCAGACCGGTGTGTTGGGCGCAATGTGCCCGCCAGCAAGTGCAGCGCGCAACTCGTCGAGTCGCACGCGGCGTTGCTGTCCGTCCGGATCCGCCCACCGCCAGAGGTCGTTGCTCATCGAGCGCACGGCCATGATAGCGCCTCTCCAGGTCTGCCGTTCAACCGTCGTCATGGGCGACTTTCTCGCCATTTTCTTCGCGATCACGGCTCGCGAGGACCAGGGTGGCCACCGTGGCAGCGCCACTGACCAGGAGGGCCGACGTGCAGGCCGCCAAGGTGGCGCCGGTGGTCCGCACGTCGTCAACGAGCAGCACGCGGCGCCCGCCCACGGCCCGCGGCCGCGCGCAGAGAAACGCAGCGTCGACGTTCGAGGCGCGCGCGCGACGGTCGAGCGACGCCTGACGCGGCGTGGCGCGGGTCCTGAGGAGCGCGCGCGTCAAAAGCGGGAGGCGCAGGTCGCGCGCGACGGGCCCTGCGAGGAGCGCCGCCTGATCGAAGCCGCGCTCGGCGAGCCGTGAGGGATGAAGAGGCACGGGCACGACGAGGTCGAAGCTCGAAGGCGCGATGACGCTGGCCATGACGGGCCCAAAGCGCGCCGCGAGATCGAAGCGCCCGGCATACTTGAGCCGCACGATGGCGGTCGCGATCGCCCCGCCGTACTCGAACACCGCATGCTGCCCGCCCGGCTGCGGCCCGGCGTGCAGCACCGCCACTCCGCAGGGCGCGCAGAAGAGGACGCGGGGCGCGATGAGCGCATCGCAGGCGGCGCAGCGCGAGGGCGCGACGAGCTCCCCGATCATGGCCAACACGACGTTCATCCCCGCCCCGTCGGCCGCTCGCGCAGAGGAGTTGCGCGAGATCGGCCAGGCCATCCGAGGCTTCCGCGAAGGTGCATCCCGCCCCACGGGTCCAGCGCGCCGAGGCCGCTCTTCGCGATGCGCAGATCAAGCCCGTTCCACGCGACGATATCGGCGGTGGGTCCGTGATCGAAGCGCCCGATCGCTACCGTCGGCCCGGAGGACGTCGGGCACCTCGTCGCCGTCGAAGTCGCCGACCGCGAGGTCCTCGATGGCGGTGCTCCCGGCGACGTTGAGGACCTGCAATTCGGTCATGCCCGCCCACGAGCACCGGCAACCTCGAGATCTGCCTCTCGTCGCGCTTCGGGGGGACCACGTACTCGAGGACCGGGCCGGGGTCGGTCCGGCGGCGATAGCCGCGCACGGCAGCGCCGCTGCGGATACAAACCGCCTGCTAGCTAGCTTCGCGCCGCTGGGACGTGCTCTTCCCGCGTGCGCGCGAAGAGGATGTGGTCTTCCCATTTGCCTGCGATCTGCAGGTATCGTTCTGCGTAGCCTTCGCGGCGGAAGGAGAGCTTTTCGATCACTCGCAGGCTGCGGTCATTTCGCGGCATGATCGCCGCCTGGATGCGGTGCAGGCCCGCGCTGCCGAACGCGAAGTCCAGGACCGCCGCGATGCCCTCCGTGCACAGGCCCTTGCCTTGCTGGTCGCCCGCCATCCAGTAGCCCAGGTACGCGCCATGCATCGCGCCCCGCATGACGCCGTTCAGCGCGATCTTCCCGGCCAAGCGCTCCGGACGGTCGCGCAGCGCCACCATGAACACGAAGCTCGCGCCGTGCTTCCAGTCGCGCCGCTGCCGCAGCACCGTCTTCGATATCTCCGTGATCGAAGACGGATCCTCGCCCGGCGGCGGCGCCGGATTCCACGGCCGCAGATGCTCGTGGTTCGCCCGCAGGAGACCGCGGATCGCGGTGACGTCGCCGGTGCGCGGCGGGCGCAGCACCAGCCGGGGCGTCACGAGGCGGGTCGTCAGCGACGGGACCACGGCTCAGTATCTCAGAGCAGACCCACCGGGTCGACGTCGATGGCGACCCGCACCGTCCGCGGCAGGTCACCCGACGCGGTGTGAATCGCCAGCGTCGCGCGACGCAGGGTCTCACGTGACGTGCCTCGCAGCATCACGCGGAAGCGGAACCGGTTGCGCACCTTCGCGATGGGCGCAGGCGTGGGTCCGAGCACCGTGACCGCACCGGGCTCGCCGAAGCGCGACGCCGCCCGCGCGGCCCGGGCAAGATGAGCGGTCGCCTCCTGCGCCTCGCGCTCGTCCAGCGCGTCGACCCGGGTGAGCACCATGCGCGAGAACGGCGGGTACGCGAGCTCCTTGCGATCGCGCAGCTCCCGCTCGATGAAGCCAGTCACGTCGTGCTGCGCCGCGAACTTGATGGCGTGGTGCTCGGGGTCGAACGTCTGCACGAGCACGCGGCCCGGCGTGTCACCGCGGCCCGCGCGCCCCGCCACCTGCACCAGCAGCTGGAACGCGCGCTCGCTCGCCCGGAAATCCGGGATGGACAGCGCGGCGTCGGCGTTGATCACGCCCACGAGCGTCACGAACGGCAGGTCGTGCCCCTTCGTGACCATCTGCGTGCCCACCAGGATGTCGACCTCGCGCGCGCGCACGCGGTCGAGGACCTTCTCGATCTGCTTGCCGGTGGCGACGTCGCGATCGAGCCGCGCGATGCGCGCCTCGGGGAACGCGGCGGCGAGCGTCTCCTCGAGCTTCTCGGTGCCGAGGCCCTCGAGCGCGATGCGATCCGAGTCGCACTTCTTGCAGCGCAGCGGGAGCGGCGCCTCGTGGTCGCACCAGTGGCAGCGCATCGTGCCGCCCTTCTTCTTGTGGAGCGTGAGCGCCACGGTGCAGTGCGGGCACGACGCGAGCTCACCGCAACCCTCGCAGCGAATGCTGGGCGCGAAGCCGCGACGGTTGAGGAACAGGATGGTCTGCTCCTTTGCGGCGAGCGTCTGCTCGATGGCGCGATGGAGCAGCAGACTGAGGCGCTTGTCACCCGTGGGGCCCGCGCCGATGCGGCGGAGATCGAGGATCTCGACCTTCGGCATCTGCTGGGCGCGCGCGCGGGCGGGGAGGATCAGCTTCGTCGCCTTGCCGGTGCGCGTGAGGTGCTCGCTCTCGAGCGAGGGTGTCGCGCTGCCGAGCACGCAGACGCCGCCGTGCATGTGCGCGCGCAGGATGGCCATGTCGCGCGCGTGGTAGCGGACCCCCTCTTCCTGTTTGAAGGACGAGTCGTGCTCCTCGTCGACGATCACCAGCCCGAGATCGCGGATCGGCGCGAAGAGCGCGCTGCGAGCGCCGATCGCCACGTCGACCTCGCCGCCCCGCAGGCGCGTCCACATGTCAAAGCGCTCGCGCGTGGTGAGCGCGGAATGGAGCACCGCGACGTCGTCGCCGAAGCGCGCCCGGAACCGCGCCACGAGCTGCGGCGTGAGCGCGATCTCCGGCACGAGCATGATGGTGCCGCGCCGGAGCTTCTTCGCCTCGGCGATGGCGCGGAGGTAAACCTCGGTCTTCCCCGAGCCGGTGACGCCGTGGAGGAGGAAGGTCGTCGCCGAGGCGGCGGCGAGCGCAAAGGCGATCGCGGCCATCGCCGCCTGCTGCGGCTCGGTGGGCGTGAGCTCGGTGTCGCGCAGCATCGGCTCGGCGAAGAACGGATCGCGGATCGCGTCCCGCTCGTCGATGCTCACGAGGCCGAGCTCCTTGAGCTTCTTCACCGTGGCCCGCGCGCCGCCGAACTGCTGCTCGAGGCGCGACAGCGGCAAGGTCCCGTGCGCGCGCACCAGCGCAAGGACGCGCGAGGCGCCGTCCTTGATCGAGGTCTCGACCACCTCGGTCGCGGTCACCCACTGCACCTGCCGGATCGAGACGCCCTTCGCCTCGGAGAACAGCGTGAGGTCCTCGACGATCCTCGCCGCCTCCTTGTCGGCCGGCGGCAGCGCGAGCTTCACCACCTCGCCGATCGGCGCGAGGTAGTAGCTCGCGAGGCGCGCCAGGAACGTGACCAGGTCCTCGGGCAACGAGATGCCGTCGAGCACGGAGAGCACGGGCTTCGCCTTCTCCGGCGCCTCGCCCTCGCGCACCGCCATCACCACGCCCACGATGCGGCGGCTCCCGAGCGTGCACAGGACGCGACGCCCGGGCGTGACGGTCGCGGCCAGCGCGTCCGGCACGAGGTAGCTCAGCGCGCGCGGCAGCGGGATCTGGAGCGCGACGTCGGCGAGCCGGACCGCGACTTCGGGAGTGCTGGCCTCGTTGATCACGAGGCGGGGGTCATGGCACGAAGGCGCGGATCAGCGCAACGAGCGCCGCGACGATCAGCGCGATCCCCGCGATCGCGAGCAGCGCGAGCGCGGGATGCTGCCGGGGCGCGAGCTCCGCGCCGTCCTTCCGCGGAGCGCTACCGCCCGCGTCGGACGCGGGAATGCGCGACGAAGGCACGACGTCCATGACCGCCGCCGCGAGCGACTCGGGCTCGATGGTCACGCGGCCGGGCTCGGGCGCGGCCTCGAGCTCCTTCTTGAACGCGCGCATGGCACCATCCGAGACGGGGAGCCCGGTGCGCGGCGGCACGGCCGGCTGCGTCGAGCTCGCGGCCGCCTCCTCGCCCGCGGCAATGCGCTCCGACGACCGGGGCGGAATGCTCTTCGGCAGGCGCCGCTCGCTCGCTCGCCGCTTGTCGACGAGCCCGGTGCCGAACGTGGTCTCGATCCATTCGCCGAGCTTGAGGCGGCTCGCGAGCAGCCCGCTGTCGGCGAGGTAGCCCTCGAGATCGCGCAGCATCGCGCCGGCCGAGGGGTAGCGATCCTCGCGATCCTTCGCGAGCGCCTTCTTCACGATGCCCTCGAGCTGCTCGTGGTTCGCGAGTCCCTTGTCGGGGATGGGCGGGATCTCCGCACGCTGCGACTGCGCGAGCAGCGACGTGTCGGACCTCGGCTTGTAGAGCCGCTTCCCCACGAGCAGCTCCCACAGGATGATGCCGGCAGCGAACACGTCCGCGCGCGCATCGAGCGGCTCGCCGCGCGCGTGCTCGGGGCTCATGTAGCCCGCCTTGCCCTTGAGCGCCTCGCTCGCGCCCTCCTTCACGAGATCGTTCGCGTGGGCGATCCCGAAGTCGCACAGCTTGACCTCGCCCTCGTACGAGATGAGCACGTTCGACGGCGATACGTCGCGATGCACGATCCCGAGCGGCTTCTCCTCTTCGTCGTTGCGGCGGTGCGCGTAATCCAGGCCCTCGAGCACGTCGGCCACGATCCCCAGGGCATGCGGCGCGGGCAGACCGACCTTGTGCTCGGTGCACTGGCGGAGGAGCGAGTTGAGGTCGAAGCCCTCGACGTACTCCATCGCGATGAACAAGCGCTCGGCCTCCTTGCCCAGGTCGAACACCTGCACGATGCGCCGGTGGCCGAGCCGCGCCGCGAGCTTCGCCTCGTGGATGAGCATCTCGGCGAACCGCGGGTCGTCGGCGAACGCGGGGAGGATCTCCTTCACCACGGCGAGGCGCGTGGCGCCGAGCGCGGACTCGGCGCGCGCGAGGTAGATCTGGGCCATGCCGCCCTTGCCGATCTTCTCGAACAGCGTGTAGCGCCCGAACGTCCGCGGGAGGCCCGCGGGATCGACCTCGTCATCTTCGGTCTGCGGCTCGGGAGGGGTGCTGGGCGACGCGGCGGGCATGCGGCCCCTACTTCGCCGGCGGCGGGAAGGTCGGCAGCGTCGTCGGGAAGCCGGGCGGAGGCTTGAAGCCTCCCGCGTCGAAGCCGGGGATCGCGGTCGGGAACGTGAACGTGGGCGTGGGCGTGGGCGCCGTCTTGCCGGCGTCGGTCACGACCACCGCGCCGGCGTCCGCGGGCTTGCCGCCGTCGGTGAGGGGCTTCGCGGTGCCAGGTGCGGCGGTGCCGCCGCCGAGCGGCGCCACCGGCGCGACGCCCGTCGCAGGCGCGGCCGCGTTGGGATCGGCGGCGGGGGCCACGGGCACGACCGGCGTGGCCGGCGGCACCGCGACGGCCGCCGCATCGGCGCTGTCCTTCTTGAGCTGGTCACACGCCACGACGAACGGGGCGCTGACGACGAGGACGAACGGGATCCAGAGGACGTGGCGAATCATCGCGTGCAGCATACACCCGCGGCCGGCGGGCGGGCAGGCCGTGGTGCTCGAGGGCCGGAACGATCACGTGCTCGACGGTGAGCCGAAGTAGAGGTGCAGGCGGAGCCACGGCTGCGTCCTCGTCAAGCGTCGAGCTGCGGGAGGATCCACGAGACGACTTGCCACCGCGCGCCTCGGTGCGCACGCAGTCGGCCGCGGCGAGGAGGCAGCGGTCCTCCGCTGGAAGAGCGTGAGCGCGACCGATCGCCAGGCGGCCCTGAATTTGAGGAGCTTTGCAGCCGCGGCGAAGCAGCGGAGCGACTCGATCGACGGCGGCATGGGCGCGTCGTGAAAAGCTACACGCTCTCGAACCGAGCAGAGCTGCCCGTGCCGTGCCAGAATCATCGACTCGATGCAGGACGACGACCCGACGAAGCCGACCCCCGAGCCGGGCGTGGCCATCAATGAGATGAAACGGCCGGACGCCCCGCCGACGTCGCGCCTCGGTCGCCTCGGTCGGCTCGCGGCCCTCTCCACGCGTGCGCTGCCCATGGCGGCGGAGGCGGCGCGGCGCGCGGCGTTCGGCAAGCGCCGCTCCGAGGAAGAGGAGCTCGAGGCGCAGAAGCGCATCCTCGAGAACGGCCGCAAGACCGCGGAGGCGATGCTCAAGACGCTCGGCGAGATGAAGGGCCTGCCCCTGAAGCTCGGGCAGATGGCGTCGTACATCGATGGCCTGGCCCCGCCCGGCTACGAGGAGAAATTCCAGGAGATCCTGAAGAAGCTCCAGTCGAAGGCGCCGCCGCTGTCGCGCGAGGCGGCGACCAAGGTGGTCACCAAGGAGCTCGGCCCGCCCGAGGAGATCTTCAAGGAGTGGGAGCCCGATCCGTTCGCCGCCGCGAGCATCGGTCAGGTGCACCGGGCCACCACGCAAGCGGGCGACCACGTCGCGGTGAAGGTCCAGTATCCCGACATCGACAAGGCGATCGAGAACGACCTGAAGAGCGTCTCGCTGCTCGAGTCGATGGTCGCGCCGATCGGCCGCAGGTACCACTCGAAGGAGGCGCTCGACGAGATCAAGTCGGTGTTTCTCGCCGAGCTCGACTACCGCCACGAGGCGAACAACGCGGAGACGTTCCGCAGCATCCACCGCGGCGACGACGAGATCATCATTCCGCGCATCTTCAACTCTTATTCCACGCGCCGCGTGCTCACCACGGAGCTCA
This sequence comes from Polyangiaceae bacterium, assembly GCA_043732195.1. Classification (GTDB taxonomy): domain Bacteria; phylum Myxococcota_A; class Polyangia; order Polyangiales; family Polyangiaceae; genus Labilithrix. The sequence continues at coordinate 5,397 of JAYTHX010000273.1, read as the reverse complement.
TCGGCGGCGAGGACTACGCCGCGTTCTGCGCGCGCGCGTCCGCCGACGAACGCAACGCCGCGAGCGCCACGATCTGGCGCTTCATGTTCCGCGCGCTGTTCGTGCACGGGTGGCTCTATGCGGATCCGCACCCCGGCAACTACCGGTTCCTCGGCGGCGGCCGGATCGCCTTCCTCGATTTCGGCTGCGTGAAAGTGCTCTCCGCGGACTTGCTCGAGGGGACCAAGCGTTACACCACCGCCGCCATGGACGAGCGCTGGGCGGAGTTCGAGAAGGCGTGCGTCGACGTGCTCGGCTACGACCCCACGGACGTCGAGGCCTACGAGCTGTTCATCGCCTACACGAAGCTGCTGCTCGCGCCGCTCACCACCGACGGCACGTTCAAGCACACGCACGAGGTGGCCCGCGAGGCGGTGGCGTTCCTGGTGCGCGGCGGCAAGAAGCTGACGAAGCCGAAGGACGGACAGCTCCTCCCGAACCTCCCCAAGCCGATCCACGCGCCGCAGGAGCAGATGTTCATGAATCGTCTCCAGTGGGGGCTCGCGAGCGTGATGGCAGGGATCGGCGGCGAGGGCAACTGGCGTAGGATTACCGAGCCGTGGATCCGAGGACCGCACGTACCGATCGAATGAGCGCGCCGAGCCTGCGTGGAGCGCGGCGATACGGGTCGAGTGACGACAATCTCCTCGTGCAGGGCGACAACCTGCAGGTGCTCGCGGCGCTGCGGCGTCGCTTTGCCGGCAAGATCCGCTGCATCTACCTCGATCCGCCGTTCAACACCGGTCGCTCGTTTGCAGAATACAAGGATGTCCTTAGCACCGCGGACTGGGCCGACATGATGCGGCCGCGCCTGCGCGCGATGGCGCCGCTGCTCGCCGAGGACGGCTCGATCTTCGCGGAGATCGACGACACCCAGCTCGCTCACCTCCTGCTCCTGATGGACGAGGTGTTCGGCGCGAAGAACCGCATCAGCACCATCACCGTCGTGCGCAGCGCGACCACCGGCCACAAGGCGATCAACGCCGGCCCCGTGCACGTCTCGGACTTCGTGCTCGCATACGCGAAGGACAAGAAGAAGTGGCGCTACCGCCCGCAGGTGCGCGTACGCGACGGGCTCGACCCCGCCTACGGCACGTGGCTCGACGATCCGGAGGCCACGCCCGCGCGCTGGACCTTCCGCCCGCTGCGCGCCGCCGTCGCCGAGCGGCTCGGTCACGCCTCGGCGCGGGAGGCGGTGCGCGTCCTCGGTCGTGAAGGCTTCGCGCTGCGCAGCGTCGACCTCGTGCTGGAGAACGCGCGCCATGTCGTGCGCTTCGCACAGCCGCGCTACGAGGCGATCGGGCGGGCCGCGCAGGAGATCGTCGATCGCTCGCGCGCCGAGCCTTCGCGGGTGCTGGTGCTGGAGCGCGAGAGCCGGGCGCCGTTCATCGTGCGCGGCGGCAACCGCGTGCTCTTCCTGCGCGACAAGGTGCGGGTCGTCGCGGGGCGGCCGGTGATCGTCGAGCCGCTCACCAACGTGTGGACCGACGTCCCGTTCCAGGGCATCGCGCGCGAGGGCGGCGTGGTGTTCACGCGCAACAAGAAGCCCGAGCGGCTGGTGGCGCGGGTCCTCGCGATGGCCACCGACCCGGGCGACTGGGTCCTCGATCCGTTCCTGGGCAGCGGCACGACCGCCGCGGTCGCGCACAAGATGGGGCGCCGCTGGATCGGCATCGAGGAAGGCGCACACCTCGCGACGCTCGCCGAGCCGCGCCTCGCGCGCGTGGTCGCCGGCGAGGACCGCACCGGCATCACCGCCGACACGGGCTTCGCGGGCGGCGGCGGCTTCGGCGTCATGGAGCTCGCGCCGTGAGGACCGTGCTCTCGTGCCTCGCGGTGCTCGCGCTCGCGGGGTGTCCGCGCGCACCCGCCGGGAACGCGGGGCTCGACGGGGACGTGGGCGTCACTGATGCACTGGCGGACGTCGTCGTCGATGCCGCGCCCGACGCGCCTCGCGCCGATCCCGCGCTCGCCTTGCCGTGGACCGAGGCGATCCGCGAAGGGCACTGGAAGGAGGCCGAGGAGGCGCTCGCCGCGCTGCCCGAGGGCGAGCAGAAGAAGCCCGAGGTGCGGTTCGCGCGTGCCCGCGTCTCGCTCGCGCTCGGCAAGCACGCGGACGCCGTCGCCCGCCTGGAGAAGCTCGAGGACGACCTCCCGCTGCTTCGCGACGCGATCGCGAAGGTGCGCGCGCAGGCCGCGCTCGTCGTCGGCCCCTACGACCGCGCCGCGGAGTGGTACGCGGGCCGCCCCAACGCCGCCTCGTGGATGATCTCCGCCGACGCCTGGGACAAGGCCGGCGACCCGGTGCGCGCCCGCGCCCAGTGCGACCGCATCCTCGCCGCCGACAAGCGCCCGCGAGCCCTCGAGGAAAAGGCCCGCGCGCTGCGCATGAAGCTCGCGCGCGCGAAGGACGGCGACGCTGCAGCCGCCGCCGACGCCCGCTGGCTCGCCACCAACGCGCTCGACGACGCGACCGCCAGCGCCGGCAACGAGCTCCTCGAGAAGCTCACCAGAGTCGCGCCGTTGAGCGCCGAGGATCTGATCGCCCGCTCGAAGGTCCTCGCCGACGCCGGCCGCTCCGACGAGGCCCTCCGCGTCGCCGAGCGCGCCGGCAGCGCGAGCGGCGCAGGCGGCAAGAGCACGCCGCTCGACCTTTGCCACGCGCGCGCCGAGGCCCTCTACAAATCGCGCGCGCGCTATCCCGAGGCCGCGCTTGCGTACCGCAGCTGCGCCGCGATGGGCGGCCCGCGCGCCGCGGAGGACAGCTTCCTCGCCGCGCGCGCCTTCTCGCGCGGCGACCGCGACGCCGACGCGCTCCCCGCGTTTGCGGCGGTCATCCAGCGCCACCCGAAGACCACGTGGGCCGACCAGGCCGAGTTCCACGTCGCCCGCAGCCACGCCCTCGCGGGCCGCTGGAAGGAGGCCGCGCAGGCGCTCGACGACTACGTGAAGCACTTCCCCGCGGGCCATGACAAGCGCGAGGCCGAGCGCTATCGCGCCATCAGCCATCTCAATGCGCGCGACTTCAAGATCGCGCGCAAGCTCCTCGAGGATCTCGCGGGCGGCGACAGCGACGGCTTGCAGCAGGCGCGCTGGACGAACCTCGCCGCGTTCGCCGCGCTGAAGGACGGCGATCGCCTCCATGCCGTCGCGCGCTGGTCGGAGGTGGCGCGCAGCCGTCCGCTGAGCTGGCCAGCGCTCGTCGCGCGCGCTCGCCTCACCGCTGCCGGCGCGCCGTCGCCGCTCACCATCGAACCCGCGGAGACCGGCGAGGCGCCGGAGAAGCTCGTCGTCGAGCTCCCGCCGCCCGTCGACACGCTGCATCGCATCGGGCTCGACGGCGATGCCGAGGAGGCGCTCCGCGAGCGCGAGGCGCTGGTCACGGCAAAGGCCCAGGGACGCGGGACCGAGGCCCTGTGCACCGCCTACGCGCTGCTCGATCGCGGCAAGCGCCGCTACCAGATCTCGCTCCAGATCCCGGCGCAGCTCCTCGCCACTGCGCCGGGCCCGCGCAATCGCTGGGCATGGGAATGCGCGTATCCGCGGCCGCACCAGGGCAGCATTCGCGACCGTGAGGTGAGCGCCAAGCTCCCGGCCGACCTGCTCTGGGCAGTGATGCGTCAGGAGAGCGCGTTCGACGAGGAGATCGTCTCTCCCGCGCGGGCCGTTGGTCTCTTGCAGCTCATGCCCGAGACGGCGAAGGCCGTGGCGAGCAGCGCCGGGCTGCCTCACGAGGAGGCTTGGCTCGTGCGCGCCGACCACAACATCGCGCTCGGTGCACTCTACATGCGTGACCTGCTCGACAAGCTAGGCGAGAGCATTCTACTAGCCGCTGGAGCCTACAACGCAGGGCCCGAGGCCATCACCCGGTGGCAGAGCCACGCGAAGGGCGAGAGCCTCGACGTCTTCGTGGAGACCATCCCGTTCCTGGAGACCCGGGGCTATGTCGTCCGCGTGATGGGCAATCTCGCGCGGTACGGGTACCTCGATCGAGGCGAGGCGGGGGTCCCCGCCATCGCGCTCGATCCGAAGTGACAGTTCACGGCTTCGTCGTCTGCTGGACTGCCGAGCGCGGGATCGGCGTACCGTCCGCTCCGCTCACCCAGGTTCCGCAGTCGTAGTAACCGGCGCCTCCTTCGCGACAGAGCTCGACGTCCATCGGACACTGAGCCTGGCCGTCGGCGTCGACGTAGTGCATGCGACACGCCCTCCAGGTCCCCGGCTGACACGGGTCTTTGTTGACCGGCGTGGCCGCGGGCGTGGCGGGGGTGTTGGTAGTGTCGACCGTGCTGGGCGGCGGCCGATCAGGGGCCCCGCCACAGCCGAACATGAACGAGACGCACGAAAAACCTGCCGCGAAGAGCGCGACGGTTGCAGACGTGTTGCGATTGCTCATCGTGTTTTGAATTGTCCTCCTGGGACTTATTGGGGTTTCACTCCGCAGGAATGCATTCGATCGATTGCCTCCAATCGACGAGCGTGGGGGCGCGGCCGCGGTCGCTCGTGGCGAGGAACGCCATGGTGATGCGCAGCTTCTTCTGCGTGGGGGAGCCCTGCGGCTCGCCCAGCGCCGCGGAGACGGTCACGCCCGAGGTGCCCCACGAGGGCGCCAGGATGTCCGCACCGGAGGCGGTACCGAAGAGCGTCGGCGAGGCCGGAGACCAGGTGACGCCGTCGACGCTGGTCTGGGCGGAGAACTTGATCTTGCTGTCGCCGGGCGTCTTCGACTGCCAGTCAAACAGGCCCCAGCGGACCTTGTAGCCGGGCAGGCAGCTCGACGTGTAGTCGCGCGTCAGCGTCTGATCGGTGAAGTACGAAGGCGGGTCGGTGCAGACGCCGCCGGCGCAGACGCCGCCGCTGGTCGCGTTGCAGCAGTTGCTGGTGGCGAGGCAGCTCTGGCCGACCGCGCGGCACGTGCCGGCGGTGGCGGCGATGCAGTGCTTGACCGGGGGGCTGCCGAGCGGCGGCGGGTCGAGCACGCAGGCCGCGGTGCCGGGCGCGTTGCAGCAGTCGAGGTCGGAGTCGCAGAGGTTCGCGGCGGTGGGCGTACCGCTGACCGCGGGGTGACACGCCTCGAGCGCGAAGACGGCGCGCGAGTTGCCGGCGATGAGCTCCTGGCCAGGCAGGTAGAACGCGGGCGCGCTCGGGTCGGTGCCGCCCGTGGCGCCCGTGGCCATCGCGCTGACCCAGAGCTTCTTCGGCGTCGGGTCGATGCTGATGTCGTCGTAGCGCGGGTCGGACGCGTACGGGTTGATGGTCGCGACGTTGCCGTACGCGCGGCGCGAGGTGAAGAGAACCCAGGAGTACCCGCCGATGGCCTGCGGGAGGACGGTGGGCTCGTAGTTGTAGCGCTGCTCG
>JAYTHX010000272.1:0-4357 GCA_043732195.1 Polyangiaceae bacterium | reverse complement strand
TCTTCTACCACGCGCATCTCGCCTGCTTCGACGTCCCCATCATGGCGATGTGGACGACGTGCATCTACGTCTACTGGCGCTCCGAGAAGGAGGGCGGGCTCAGCTGGGCGCTGCTCGCGGGCATCGTCTACGGGCTCACGCTCGAGACGAAGCACAACGCGTGGATGCTGCCCGCGGTGTTCCTGCCGCACGCGCTCGTGGTGCACGGGCGCGCCATCTCGCGGCACGCCGCGAAGAGCTCGCGCATCCCGATCCCGACGTCGCTCGTGGCGATGGCGGTGCTCGGCCCGGCCCTCTTCGTGTTGCTCTGGCCGTGGCTCTGGAACGACACGCTCCCGCGCATCCAGGAGTACGTGAACTTCCACGTCCACCACGACTATTACAACATCGAGTTCCTCGGTCAGACCTACTTCGGCCCGCCCTCGCCGCGCAGCTACATGCCGGTGATGATCGCCGCGACGGTCCCGACCATCTCGCTGGTGCTCTTCGCGATCGGCGCGTTCGACCGCGCGCGCGCACTCCTCGCGCGCCTCGCGTGGTGGCTCGGCGAGGCGTGGGGCCGCATGCTCGCGTGGCCGAAGGCGGCGCCGGAGAAGGATCGCGCGCAGACCGATCTTCTGATCTTCCTCGCGATCGCGGTCGCGCTCGGGCCGTTCGTGCTGCCGCGCACGCCCATCTTCGGCGGCACGAAGCACTGGATCACGGCGTATCCGTTCCTCGCGATCCTCGCGGGCCGCGGCTTCGATCTCGTGTGGACGCGCCTGGCGCTGCTCCTCGAGAAGCGGACCACGCTCGATGCCACGAAGCGGTTCGCCGCGCAGGTGGTGGTGGTCGCGTGCTGCTTCGGCGGCGCGCTCGCCACCACCGTCCACTCGCATCCGTTCGGGCTCTCCGCGTACGTCCCGCTCTTCGGCGGCACCGCGGGCGGCGCCGACCTCGGGCTCAACCGGCAGTTCTGGGGCTTCACCACCGAGAGCCTCGCGCCGTGGCTCGCCGCGAACACGAAGCCCGGCGAGACCCTCTACTTCATGGATACGGCGTGGCCGTCATGGCAGCGCCTCATCGCCGAGAAGCGCATCCCGGAGACCTTGCGCGGCGTCTCGAGCCCGGCCGAGGCCGAGCTCTCGATCGTGCACCACGAGCAGCACATCAACGAGGTCGACTACAACATCTGGACCGAGTACCGCTCCTCGACACCTGCATACGTGCTCACACACGACGGCGTGCCGATCATCACCGTCTACCGCCGCGCGCGCGGCCATCGCTGAGAACGGCCGGTGAGGTCCCCGGGTCCCCGGCTGTAGACGGCCGGTCCAACGAGTGGCCGGCGGTTGTCGACGCCGGGGCGACTCGTGCGTCCGAAAGGCCGCGATCTCGCGGTCCTCGAGCGAGGAATGCTCCTTGCTGCCATCGAGCGCATGGCCAACCCGCTTCGTCATTCGGAGAGCCGCCGCTTCCGTCGGCTACCGGAGGGCATTTCGGTACACGGGATCGCCGATCGCTGCCGGGAGGCGGTGCTCGCGTTCATCGCCGGCAGCGCGGGCGGCTGGAGCCACGTCGATCTCGACGTCTGGTTCGTCGAGTCCTACCGTCCTGCGACGCGCGGCGTCGCGCGGCTCGGGCAGGGCACGCGTACCGTCGCGCTCGCCGGCGCCTTCGAGCTCGCGATCATGGATGCGTCCGATCTCGTGCGCCGGCTCCTCGCGAGCTGCGCCGGCGGACCGCCGCCCGGGTTCGTGGCGCAGGTCGTCGACCTCGGCTTCGTCGTGGGCGCGCAGGACGAGAACGGCGCGATCGGTCACGTGCCGATCGACGATCCGGCGATGTCGCTCGTGGACCGGCTCGCCTCGATCCTCGCGGCCGACTATCTCACGCGTCCCAACGATTACCGCGCGGTGGCGGTGTGCGAGGAGTGCGGATCGGTCTCGTTCGAGTGGACGGCGTGCTGCGATCACGCCGCGGCCGCCCACCCTCGCGAGAGCGCGCTGGTGCGGCGCGACGGCGCGCCTGCGTCGTATGCGTCGATCTTTCCTCCACCGGAGTCCTGAGTTGGAGTCGGGGTTCTTCCGGCGCCGGCGACCGGGCGCCTCGGTCCGCAACGCGCCGCAGGCCGCGCGCTCTTCACGAACATCCCGCCGCTCGCCGCCGAGCTCGTGCAGAGCCTCGTGCTCGAGCCACGCGCCGGCGACGTGTACCTGCTCTGCACCGACGGCCTCACCAAGATGCTGACCGACGAGGAGACCCGCGACGTCCTCCTCGCCGAAGGAACCGCCGAGGCCGCGGCGAGCACGCTCGTGGCGCGCGCCAACGACGAGGGCGGCCGCGACAACGTCACCGCGCTCGTCATGCAGATCGAGCAGCCCCCGCAGGGCGAGGACGTGCTCGTCGCATGAGCGCATCCAGAGCGGCGCCTGCGCCCCGCACCCTCGTGCGCCGCAGCTTCGGATCGATGCGCGGCTGCGTCGTTGCGAAGCGCTATCGCATCACCCGCGCCATCGGTGCGGGCGGGATGGGCACCATCTTCGAGGCCATCGATCTCCAGACCGGCTGCGAGGTGGCGCTGAAAGCCCTGACCCGCGTGGACGGCAACGTCAACGCGCTGAAGCGCCTGCGCCGCGAGGCCGAGACCGCCGTCGCGGTGCGCAGCGACTACGTGTGCCAGGTCCACTACCTGGGCGTCGAGGAGGGCACCCCCTTCATCGTGATGGAACGCCTGCACGGCGAGCCGCTGCGCGCGCGCCTGAGTGCCCTCGGCGCGCTCTCCCTGGGCGACGCGTTCGCCATCACCTGCCAGCTCCTCGATGCACTCGCGGCGACGCACGCCACGGGCGTGATCCATCGCGACGTGAAGCCGAGCAACATCTTCATGACGTCGGCGCGGGGCGAGAAGCCTCGGCTCAAGTTGATCGACTTCGGCCTCGCCAAGGTCCTCCACGCGAACGACCTGGGAGCGGTCGCGCGCACCGGCCACATCACTTCACCCGACAACATCCCCGGCACGCTCCACTACCTCGCGCCCGAGCAGCTCCTCGGCGGCACCATCGATCAGCGGGTCGACGTGTATGCCGCAGGGCTTGCGCTCTACGAGATGCTCTCCGGCGTTCGTGCCTACACCGGCGAGACGCTCGACGGGCTCGTGCGCCGCATCATCTTCGAGGCGCCTCCCGGCGTGACGCGGCTGCGCGACGACCTGCCGGCCGAGATCGACGACGTGCTGGCGATGGCCCTGGCGAAGGACCCGCAGCGGCGATTCCTGACCGCGGGCGCGTTCCGGCGTGCGCTCGCCGCGGTCTGCGAGCGCGTGCCCTGCTCGCGGCACACTCGCCCCTCCTTCCGGCCGGAAGCGCCGACGCTGGTCGATCTCGAAGATGACGAGCTGAGGACCCAGGTACGCTGAGGAATGGCCGCGAAACGCCCGGAGAAGAGCCGCTCTTCCGGGAGCGTCCTCCCGGTGCTCTCGCTCGATAGCAGCGCGAACGTGCAGGAGGTCTTCGGTATCCGCCGCGACCTGCCGCGCGGGCTGCTATCGCCGGGGACGCTCTTCGGCAGACGCTACCGGATCGGCGAGCGGATCGGGTCGGGCGGCATGGGCGTCGTCTACAGCGCGAACGAGGTGGCGACGAACGACGAGGTGGCGATCAAGGTGCTCAGCGCGAGCGCCGCGTCACCCGCGAACGTGCGGCGCTTCCGCCGCGAAGGTCAGACCGCCGCGTCGGTCGTGCATCGCCGGTGTTGCCGCGTGCTCGGCGTGGGCGTCGACCGCGGCGCCGCGTACATCGTGATGGATCGCCTCGAGGGCGAGACCCTGCGCCGCCGCCTGAACGACAGCGGTCCGCTGTCCGCCGCGGACGCCGTCGCGGTCATGATGCAGCTGCTCGAGGGCCTCTCGGCGGCGCATGCCGTCGGCGTGATCCATCGCGACATCAAGCCGGGCAACATCTTCCTGACCACGCCGCGCGGCGTCGCGCCGTCGATCAAGATCATCGACTTCGGCCTCGCGAAGCTCCTGCCGCCCACGGCCTGGAGCGCGCGCGAAGAGGCGCCCGACGAGGAGCAGAGCGCCATCACCACCACCGACGTCGTGCCCGGCACACCAATGTACCTCGCGCCCGAGCAGATCAACGGCGAGCGCGACCTCGACGAGCGCGTCGACATCTGGGCGGCGGGCCTCACGTTCTACGAGATGCTCCTGAACCGCCGGGCGTTCGGCGGCGAGTCGTACGTCGCGCTCGCCCACGACATCGTCCTCCGCGCGCTCCCTTCGTTGAGCGGCCAGCGGCCAGATCTGCCGGTGGGCTTCGACGCGCTGCTGGCGCGAGCGCTGGCGAAGCACCGGGAGCGCCGTTTTGCGACAGCG
>JAYTHX010000271.1:0-4358 GCA_043732195.1 Polyangiaceae bacterium | reverse complement strand
CGAGAGGAGGTCGTGGATGCTCTCCCCTTCGCCGCAGTTGAAGACGTAGTGCACCTGCGCGCAGAAGCGGTAGTCCTTCATCCGGAAGGTATGGGCGTAGCCGCCGGGCTCGTCGTGGGCCTCGAGGACCGCGACCCGGCGGCCCGAAGCTGCCAGCAGCGAGCCCACCGCGAGCCCGGCCATGCCGGAGCCGATGATCAGATCGTCGAAGTCTTCCAACGCGGCCCAGGCTACAACCTCCGGCCGATCGATGACGCTCCCGTTCCACGTCTCCGCGACCGATCCCGGCTCCCGTGCGCGCCGCGGGTCACTGACCACGGTGCACGGGACCATCGAGACGCCCGTCTTCATGGACGTCGGCACGCGCGCGTCGGTCACGAACTGCGCGCCGGTCGATCTGCATGCCGTGGGCACGCAGGTGGTGCTCGGCAACACCTACCACCTGATGCTGCGCCCCGGTCCCGAGGCGTTCCGGAAGCTGGGCGGCATCCACACGTTCATGGGCTGGGACGGGCCGGTGCTCACCGATTCGGGCGGCTACCAGATCTTCTCGCTGCCCGCCGATCGCTTGATCACCGAGAAGGGCGCGCGCTTCAAGGGCTACACCGATCAGCAGATGCACCTGCTCTCGCCGGAGCGGTCGATCGAGGTGCAGACCGCGATCGGCTCGGACATCATGATGGTGCTCGACGAGTGCATCAACTCGATGTCCGACGAGGCCACCACCCGCGCGGCGATGCTGCGCACGCATCGGTGGGCGCTCCGCAGCCTCGCGGCGCGCACGAACGAGGCGCAGGGGCTCTTCGCGATCGTGCAGGGCGGGATCATCCCGGAGCTACGCCGCGAGTCGGCGGCGTTCCTCACCGAGCACCCGTTCGACGGATTCGCCATCGGCGGCCTGGCCGTCGGTGACACGCGCTCGGAGCGCGAGGACGTGACCGCCCTCTCCGCCGAGCTCTTGCCGCGGGATCGCCCGCGCTACCTGATGGGCGTCGGGACGCCGCCGGATCTCCTGCACGCGATGCTCGCGGGCGTGGACATGTTCGACTGCATCATTCCCACGCAGCTCGCCTACCAGGGCACGGCCTTCACCTCGACGGGGCGCGTGCGGCTCACGCGGACGCCGAACTACCTCTCCGAGGAGAAGCTCGATCCGGAGTGTCCGTGCTCGACGTGCACGACCTTCCATCGCGCATACCTGCACCACCTCTTCAAGTGCAAGGAGCCGCTCGGCCCGCGGCTCGTCTCGATCCACAACCTCTATTATTACCATCGGCTGATGGCCGAATCGCGCGCCGCCATCGAGGCGGGCACGTTCGCGGCATACGCGAAGGCGCAGCTCGCGGCGATCGACCGTCACGAGCACAGCGCAACGCGCTTCGGAGAATCATGAGCGGGGTCGAGGTCGTGATGCTGAAGAGCGGCGTGCCGGCGATCCGCGACTGCGCGAGCGGTCAGATCATGCATTGCGGCACGGGTCCGGCGGTCGAGTCGCGGGCCATCTACGTGGAGCCCTCGCGCCTCGCGGAGCGCCTCGCGGCGGGCGGACCGGATGCGCTGGTGGTGTTCGACGTGGGTCTCGGAGCGGCGTCCAATGCGCTCGCGGCGTGGGGCGTGAGCGAGGCCGCGGCCGCGCCGAGCCGGCGCCTCGAGATCGTGAGCTTCGATCACGATCTGGCGCCGCTGCGCCTCGCGCTCCAGCCGGAGAACGCGGAGGCGTTCGGGCTGACTGACGTCGCGGGCGCGGCCGCGACCGCGCTGCTCGCGGACGGCCTGCACGAGACCGCGCGCACGAAGTGGCGCCTCGTCCTGGGCGAGCTGCTGACGTCCCTGGCGCAGTCCGAGGCGGACGCGGCAGACATCGTGTACTGGGACATGTACTCGCGCGAGGTGAGCCCGGAGCTGTGGACGGTCTCGACGTTCCGCAGCCTCCGCCGCGCGTGCCGGCCCCGCGCGACGCTGCACACGTACAGCGCCGCGACGTCGACGCGATCGGGCCTCCTGCTCGCGGGCTTCGCGGTGGGCCTCGGCGACGCGACCGGCGACAAGGAGCAGACGACGATCGGCGCGACGGACCACCGCGATCTGGCGCGCCCCCTGGACGCGCGCTGGCTGACGCGCCTCGAGCGCTCGTCCGCGGCGTTCCCGAGCGACGTCGGCACCGACGAGGCATCGCGGGCCGAGGCATTCGCGCGGATCCGCGCGCTCCCGCAGTTCGGGTGAGCCGCGACGGCGCGCGGCGGGCGACGATCCCGCTCGCGCGGAGCCTCGCTCACTGCCGCGACGCGAGAAGCGCCAGGTTGCGCGCGCTCACAGCTGTTGGAAAGAGCTCGACTGTTCCGACGGTGAAGCCGTGCCGCTCGAGATGGAGCGCGCGGTCGAGGAGCACGAAGACCTCCAGCGGGCGCGCGAGGAGCGACCGCGGCAGCGCGAGGCGACGCGTGCGCGCATGATGCTGCTTGGCCCACGTCGCCGCGGACGCGAGCGCCGACGCAGCAGGGGCATCGAGACGCCGGAGCGCGAACGCGCGCGCCACGAGCGAGGCGAGCTCACCGTGCGCCGCCCGACGGTTCAGGCCCTCGATCTCCGCGCCCAGCCGCAGCTCGCCGACCGCGTCTCGCAGCAGCCGATGCAGGGCGAGCCGGCGCTCGCGCGCCGCGAGGTTCTCGGCACGCGTCGCCTCCACGCCGTCGTCGCCCGCGCTCAGGTTGCTCAGCCCGAGCAGCGCGCGCGGCAGGTCGAGCCGATCGGCAAGGCCCGATGAATCGCAGAGGGGCGCTCGCGACGCGGCCCGCCGCTTCTGCAGACAACACCCCACGAGGACGACGGACGAACCAGCACCGGCCGCGCTCTCCACCATCGCGTCCCCGAGCTCCCCGCACGCATGCAGGCCGATCACGAGGTCGCCGACGCGCAGCGAGAGTCCATCGCGCAGGACATCGGTGATCGCGAACGCCGGCGATGCCCGCGGGGAGAGCTCACGCGCGCGCTCCGCCAGCGCCACATCGCGCTCCAGTCCGAGCACCGGCACCGCGATCCGCTCCGCGATGTCGCGCGTGAGATGCCCGTGCCCCGATCCCACGTCGATGACCCGCTTCGCCGCCGCCGCGAACGGCGCCACCACCCCCGCAAACGCCTCGATCTGCGCCCGCTTCCGCGGCGTCTCCCCCCGCCTCGCGGCGCGCGCGCCCCTCGCCTCACCGCCTTCGCCCGCCCCTCCGCGTCCGCGTCCGCCTCCGCCCGCGCGCGCGGCCTGCGCGATCACGCGCGCCCCGTCGATCAGCGCGCGCAGCCCCGCCGGAACGTCGGCGGGCCACGCCGCGTCGTGCCCGCTCGCCTCGATCGACTCGAGCGCCTCGTCGCTCAGCCGCAGCAGCCACTCCGCCCACCCGCGCGCCGTGAGCGCGAGCGGCGCGTCGCCCTCGTCCGGACGGCCCTCCAGCACGTCGCGATGGTCTGCCAGCAGATGCGCCGCCGACTCCCACCGCGCCACGAGGCTCACCGCCGCCTCAGACGTGTCCCGAGCGATTCACGAACAGCTCGCACGCCGTCTTCGCCGCGCCCAGCGAAGGACGCACGCCCGTCGCCTCGGGGTTCGGCTTCTCGCCGTTGATGATGGTCCAGCTCCAGCGACCATCGCCCTTCGCCTCGACCTTGATCGTGTAGGGGCCCGCCAGTGCGGTCCATACGTCGCTGCCCGTCGTCTTGCGCCACTTCATTGAACGTGCGCGCAGCCTACACTTTTCTTGCGACCGACACCGCCGCCGCGGCTCCAAGAAGCGTGAAACCTTTTTCCTTCATCTTCAGCTCCATCATCATCCTCGGCGGTATCACCGGCGCCTGCACCACCGAGACCCGTATCGTCCACGAGGCGGCCGACCCCACCCTCCCCACCGGCAGCACGACCGACGCGCCGCCGCCGCCACCCGGCGAGGACGCGACCGAGCCCGGCCCCATGCCCACCGACGCCGGTTCTCAGCCCCCGCACGACGGCAGCACCGCGTCCGACGCCCTCTCGCCTCCGTCTCCGCCGCCGGCGAGCGACGTCGGACGCGTCAACTGCTCCGCGAGCGGCGGCGCACCTCTTTAGTGCCCGACCGGCAACGTCTGTTGCGTGCAGAATGCAGTGAAGCAGCTCGCGCCGATCGTCGTCACCTGCGACACCTTCAACGGCTGCAAGGGACGCCCCGATCCCCTCCCGCTCACCTGCGACGGTCCGGAGGACTGCAAGGCCGGCGAGTCGTGCTGGGCCATCGCCACACCGCAGATCGCGCTCACCTCGCTGTGCAGCGCCGCCGCGATCTCCCCTGATTGGAAGCGCCTGTGCAATCCCGGCGCGGCCGGAGAGTGCGCTGCCG
>JAYTHX010000270.1:0-13586 GCA_043732195.1 Polyangiaceae bacterium | reverse complement strand
CGCGGAGGTCCGGCTCGTCGTCCTCGAGGAGCTTCATCTCGGTCCCGAGCGAGATGTCGAAGGCCCCGACGTCGAGCCCCCTGGAGTCCTCGGAGTCGAGGAGCCAGCCGCCCTCGGCGCCCTCGACGACGAGCTCGTCCATCGAGTCGCCTTCGCCGGTCGCGTCGTCCAGCGCGTCGCCGAGGTCCTTGGCGGTGTCGGCGTCGAACTCCTCGTCGGGATCGATGATTCCGTCCTTTTCGTCGTCCGTTCCATCGAGCGGCGGGAGGTCGAGAAGGTCTGCTTCGGGCGACGGCGGGCGCATGCGAGGAGGAAGGTACCAGCCGCGCGAAGGGCGTCCAGGCCTCACGCGGTCGCGCTGCGTCGCCTCGTTCGCCATGATCGCGCGTGCGGACAATCGGCCCCGGCGTGGCTGCCGTGAGACACCCGTCGCCACGGCGACACCGCCCGGAGCGCGGTTCTCCGCAAAATTCGCGACCACCAGGGCTCCACCGTGGAGGCACACCCGATGCATTCACCCTGGAGCGATGTCGTCCCGCTCTCACTCCGGCCTGCGAATGGTGGCTCTGCTGCTGCTCCTGGTTGCTGCCTGCTGGCCGCGCCCTCGAGGAGCGCAGTCCGCGGCAGAGCTGGCGCACGCGACCCGCGCGGCCACGACGCGGACCACGGCGGCCCGCCCGCCGACGACCGCGGCGAAGCTCGTTTCGATGCCCGGCACCGCGAAGCTCGTGGTGGCCGAGGCCGACCAGTCGGACCTAACCAACTAGAATCACACCGCTTTATCGAAAGCGCCGCAGCGCCATTGTGGCCCGGTCGAAAGGCTCTACCCTGCGGGCTCCTCGATGCGACTGCTCGTTCTATCGCGCAATGCCGGCCTCTACTCGACGAGCCGATTGGTGCTCGCGGCCCGCGCTCGCGGGCACGACGTCACCGTCGCTGACCCGCTCGATTTCCAGATCGTGATCTCGCGCGGCCGCCCCGCGATGTTCATCGGTGACCGCCTCTTGCCCCCCGTCGACCTCGTGCTTCCGCGCATCGGCGCCTCCATCACGAACTACGGGCTCGCGGTCGTGCGTCAGTTCGACATGATGGGGATCCCGGTCCTCAACAACGCCATCGCCATCGCGCGCTCGCGCGACAAGCTGCGCGCGATGCAGCTGCTCACGAAGAAAGACATCGACGTCCCGAAGACCGTCTGCGCGCGCACGCCCGACTCGGTCGACGCCGCGCTCGACTTCATCGGCGGCACGCCGGCCATCGTAAAGCTGCAGCAGGGCGCGCAGGGCATCGGCACGATGATCGCGGAGACGCCGCAGGCCGTGACGTCCCTGCTCGAGACGCTCTGGGCAATGGGCCAGGACATCATCCTCCAGGAGTACATCGCGGAGTCGAAAGGCCGCGATTACCGCGCGATCTGCATCGGCGGTCGCGTGGTCGCGGCGATGCGCCGCCAGGCGAAGAAGGGCGAGTTCCGCTCGAACCTTCATCGTGGCGGGCTCGGCGTGCGCGTCGAGCTCCCGCAGGCGTACCGGGTCGCCGCCGTCGCCGCGGTGAAGGTCATGGGGCTCGAGGTCGCGGGCGTCGACATGCTCGAAGGACGTGACGGCCCGAAGATCCTCGAGATCAACAGCTCGCCGGGCCTCGAGGGGATCGAGCGTACGAGCGGTCTCGACGTCGCCGGCGCGGTGATCGCGCACGCCGAGAAATTCCTCGCGAAGCGCAAGAAGCGCCGCGCTGGACGGGACGCCGTGGTCGAGGCCGAGCAGCGGCCGACGCGCGTGCGGCACGGCGAGGACTCGCACGTGCGCCGGCTCCGAGCCGGAGGCTGAGCCCGTGCTGCACGTGCAGCGCGAGGGCACGGTCGTCATCTGGACGATCGACCGGCCCGAGGCGAAGAACGCGCTCGATCACCCGACGCTCCACGCGCTGATGGACGCGGTCCAGGAAACCGGACGCGATCGCACCGTGCGCGCGGCGGTGCTCACCGGCGCGGGCCACGTGTTCGTCTCGGGCGGCGATCTGCGGGAGCTGCGCCACAAGAACACGCCGCAGGACGCCGAGCGTTTCAGCGAGCTCGGCTTCGAGCTGTGCCGGGCGATGGCGGAGCTGCCCTTCCCTGTCGTGTGCGCCCTCCCCGGCCCGGCGATCGGCGGCGGCGCCGAGCTCGCGCTGGCGTGCGATCTGCGGGTGGCCGACGTGCGCGCGAAGATCGCGTTCAAGCAGGTGCGCATGGGCGTGACCACCGCGTGGGGCACGGTCCCGCGGCTCGTCGCGGCGGTCGGAGCCGGGGTCGCGGCCCGCCTTCTCTACGCCGCGCACGACGTGGGGGCCGCCGAGGCCAAGAGGATCGGCCTGGTCGACGAGGTCACCGAGAACGGCCTCGCGCGCTCCACCGCGCTCGCCTGGGCCTCGGACATCGCGCAGGGCTCGCCCAAGGCCATCGCCGACATGAAGCGCCTGGTCCGCGAGACCACCGCGCGCGACGTGCGGGCGCTCGAGCGCCAACTCTTCGTCGACACGTGGAGCGGCGCGGACCACCACGAGGCGGTGGAGGCGTACTTCGAACGCCGCGCCCCCGCGTGGGGCGACCGCTAGGATCGAGAGAATCGCCGGAGCCGCGGAAGCGCGATGGAAGAGGCGAACGCGTGTCTCACGGTCCTAGGGCGGCGCAGGCAGCGCGGGGTCGACCAGCAGCGTCACGGTGGTGCGCGAGGTCTGCGGGACCGGTCCCAGCGCAGCGGCGCATGCGGCGCCGTCCTTCGCGGCCACGCGCTGGAGCTCGCGGATCTCGAGGATGCGGCGGCGGGCGGCGCGCGCGCGGTCTGGATCGCCTCGCTCGTAGGCCGCGAGGATCTCGGCGCCGGTCTCCTGCGCGCGGCGCGTGGCGGCGTCAGCGCGGCTGAGCGCTTGATCGACGCATGCAACCTGCACCTTCGTCCCGCGGCGACGGGCGAGCCGGAGATCGTCGCGCACGCGCAGCGCCGCGCCGCGCATCTGGACGAGGGTGACCTCGATCTGTTCGCGCGCCTGCTTCACCTCGATAGGCGGCGCGGCCTCGACGCCCGTCGGCTCGCTCGAGGCCGGCCGGAGCTCGTCGGCCAGAGCCGTTCGTCCCAGGACGCAGAGCGCCCCGAGGCATGTCGCAACCACGACGCGTCGCATTTGGCGACCTCCGCACAGTACGTTGCGGGAGGTCGTCGGGACGTTCAGTACGCCGCGGCCTGCGCCGTGGCGGGGCCCGCCGCGCGCACCTCGTCCAGCTCGGCCATGAAGCGCTGCAGCTCGTCGTCGGTGGTGTAGAAGTGCGGGCTCAGGCGAAGGCCGCACTTCGGGCGGTAGTCGTGGAAGAACCTCTTCGCCGAGAGCGCCTTCGACACCAGGTCCGCGCCCGGGAAGTCGAAGCAGATCGTGCCGCCGCGCTCGCTGTCGGCGCGGGGCGTGTTGACGGTGAACCCGCGCGCGTCGACGAGCTCGCGGAGGAGCGCCGTCTGCCGGAGCGACTTCGCCCGGATGCGATCGACGCCGAGGCGCGCGATTGTCTCCCATCCCGCGCGCGCCGCGTAGATGGCGGGCACCGCCATGGTGCCGCCGATCATGCGCCAGACATCGGCGGCGTAGCGCATCGGGCCCATGTCGAACGCGAACGGCTCCGCGTGCGCAAACCAGCCCGTCGACGCGGGCTTCAGGTGCTCGAGCAGATCGGGACGCACGTAGAGGTACGCGGCGCCGGGTCCGCCGCAGGCCCACTTGACCGAGCCGCCGCACGCGAGGTCGCAATCCCACGCCTTCAGATCGAGCGGCACGGTGCCCGCCGACTGGTAGCAGTCGAGCATCACGAGCGCTCCGACCTGGTGCGCGCGATCGATGATGCGCTTCGCATCGTACATAGCGCTGGAGCGGAAGAGAACGTGGCTGATCGGGACGAGGAGCGTCTTCTCGTCGATGGCCGCGCACAGCTCGTCGATGGGGGCGTGGATGCCGTCCTTCGACTTGACGACCGTGATCTCGGCGCCGCGCCTCGCCTGCTCTTGCCACACGTAGTGGACGGTCGAGAAGTTCAGGTCGTCGTAGACGACCTTGTTGCGGCCCTTGAACCTGCCGCTCGTGACCGGGAACTCGAAGCACGAGGCGACGAAGGACTGCACCGTCGAGACATTGGGGAGGATGGCGACGGTGCCAGAGTCGACGCCGAGCACGCTGCCCACGAGGTCACCGAGGTTGCGCACCGCCGGCAGCCATTGCCCCCAGGCGTTGATCGACTCGTTCTCCCACTCGTCCATGAACTGGTTCACGTACGTGCGCGCCTGACGCGGCACCGCGCCCAGCGAGTGGCTGATGAGGTGCACGCCCTTCGTGAGCGTCGGGAAGTCGGGCCGTGTGGCGAGCAGGGCTGCCTCGTCGCTGCGGCTCATGTCTTGAGCTCGCCGGGTACGAAGTCGTTGAAGAGCGCCTCACGCGCCCGCCACAGGGTCGGAAAGAACATCTTCTTCGCGTTATTCTCGAGGAGATCGATGGGGTTGCCCTTCAGGCTGGGCGTCCCGGCGCCGATGATGCGCTTCACCAGCACCAGGTGCCGGTAGCGGAAGCTCTGGAACGCCTCGTCGACGTCGATCATCACCTCGGCGATGGCCCACAGCGGCCGGTCGCGAGCGGGATCGCGCACGAGATCCTCGGGCGTCACCTGGTGACGCACGCAGGCGCGGTCGAAGGCGTCGATCACCTTCTTGGAGCTGCGGAGGAGGCGATTGAAACCGGGCGACTCGAGGCCCGACCCGTGCCCGAGGCCCTTGCGGATCGCGAAGTACGCGACCGGCGCCATCGTCTCGAGGAGGCGCATCTGATCGGCCATCAATTTTTCGATGACATAGATGCGATGGAGGCCCGAGCGTGCGGCCTCGAGCTCGTCGCGATCCATCGCGGGGGCCAGGCGCGTGATCTCGTCGTCCGCGCATTTCATCCAGATCTCTTCGATCTGGTGAACGCTCTGGAAGAGGAGCTCGTCGTCATGCGTGCGCGCCTCCTCGGGCTTTTGCAGGCTGAGGAGCTCCGGAACCCGGAGATAACGCTCGTACTCGGTCAGGGGCATCGTGACACCTTGCCTCGGGGGGCTGCCCCCGCGAAAGTGTCCTATCCCGCGGACGCGGCGGTTGGCAAGTCGCCCAGCCCCATGCAAAGTTCGCCCACCGTGATCACTCCCCGTCCCGCCCGCGTTACTTTCGCCGGATTCGTCCTCATGGCAGCGCTCGGCGGCGGCTGCAGAGCGCAGCCGCCCGACCCCACGACCAGCGCCTCGTCGCAGAAGACTGCGACGATGCCGTCGACGAATTCCCCGGTTGCAGCGGCAGATTCCGGTGTGGCGCTCGCTGCCGATGGCGGCGCGGCCGCGGCCGACGCCGCGACGGCCACCGAGGAGTCGCTCGCGGGAACGCTGTACACGAAGGAGGTCCAGGCGGCCTTCCGCGTCGCGGCCTGCGGCGGAGATGATTCCTTCATCCCTGCGGGGATCGACAAGAAGATGGTCGATACCCATTGCCAGATGCTCACCAGCGGATACGGCGAGTACAAGAAGGAGTGGATCGACGTCGCCGGGCCCTTCCTCGCGAAGCTGCGCCCCGCGAACCTGCCGACCACGGTCGTGTATCCGTTCGGCGGCGGTGACCTCGTCACCGCGCTCGCCACCTTCCCGGCGGCGACCGAGCTCACGACCATCTCCCTCGAGATCGCGGGCGACATCCGCGGGATCATGAAGAGCGACAACAAGCGCCTGACGACCGAGCTCGCCACGCTCCGCGAGCACCTCGGGAAGCTGTTCCTCAAGGCCCACAGCCGCACCATCAATCTTGACATCGAGACGCGCGGCGCGGTCCCCGGCGAGGCGGCGTTCACGCTCGCCGCCATGGCCATCCACGGCTTCGAGCCCACCACGTACCGCTACTTCGACTTCAACGACGACGGCTCCCTCCACTGGCTCACCGAGGAGGACATCTCGAAGGCAGAGAAGGCCGGCAAACAGGGCCGCGGCGGTCCGTTCGCGAACGCCGAGATCCGCTTCACGAAGAAGGGAGAGCCCGGCGTGCGCATCCTCCGCCACGTCGCCTACGACCTCTCCGACGGGAACGTGAAGCGGTTCCCGCAGCTGATGAAGCACCTCGACACGAAGCCCAAGGTCTCGGCGATGACGAAGGCCGCCAGCCACCTGCTCTGGGACGACGCGAACTTCTCCGTCATCCGCGACTGGCTGATGACCCACACCGACTGGATGATCTCGGACACCACCGGTGTGCCGCCGCGCATCGCGAAGAAGTTCGGCTTCGAGCAGAACTACTACGGCCAGTACGAGTTCGCCGAGCCGTTCGGAACCGTGAACAACAAGGACATGAACGAGTTCCACGAGAAGTTCAAAGGCAACGCGCCGATCAGCTTCCGGTACGGCTACCCGGACAACAAGAGCCACGGGCACATCGTGGTGACGCACAAGCCGGGCGTCGTCGGCGTCGGTCCCTGAAATCCCGCGCGCGAGCGCGGCGCACGGAAAACCAGCCGGCAGATGGTGCGACAAGTCGCGCTGTGGCGCTTGTGCGGCTGCGATCGGGTGCCCGGCCGCGAAACCAGGCCCTGCCCGGAGATCCTGCGCTCGAGGTTCGTTGGATCGGAGTTCGCATCGTGCGCCAGGTGAGGCCTTTCGATGTCCGCAGCCCCCGCCGAAGACCACGCTCCCGCACCGCCCACGCCGCTGCTCTCGCCGGGTGACGTGGTCGACGGGCGGTACCGCATCGAGGCGTTCCTCGGCGGCGGCGGCATGGCGTCCATCTACCGCGCCACGCACCTGGTCCTGGAGCAGCCCGTCGCGATCAAGGTGATCTGCCCGCTCATCCGTCAGGTGCCTGGCATGGCCCAGCGCTTCCTCCGCGAGGCGCGCGCCGCCACGCAGCTGAAGAGCGAGCACGTCGCGCGCGTCACCGACGTCGGAACGATGGCCGACGGCGCGCCGTTCATGGTCATGGAGTACCTCGAGGGACGCGACCTCGACACGCTCGTCGAGGACGCGGCCGAGACGAGCGTCGAGGACGCGGTCGACTACGTCCTCCAGGCCTGCGAGGCGCTCGGCGAGGTCCACGGACGCGGCATCGTGCATCGCGATCTCAAGCCGGCGAACCTGTTCCTCACGCGAGGCACCGATGGGCTGCCCTGCGTGAAGCTCATCGACTTCGGTATCTCGCGCAGCGACTCGCCGCTCTCGCCGAAGGACGCGATCGCCCTCACGCAGCCCGACACCGTGATGGGCTCGCCCCGCTACATGTCGCCCGAGCAGATGGAGTCGGCCGCCAAGGCCGACTTCCGCTCCGACATCTACGGCGTGGGCGCGGTGATCTACGAGCTGCTGACCAAGCGCGCCCCTCACGAGGGCGACACGTTCCTCGACATCTACGCGGCGGCGACCCTCGGCCCCGCGGAGCCCCCGTCTTCCCTGCGCGCTGACGTCCCGCGCGCGCTCGACGAAGTCATCCTCCGCTGCCTGCACCTCGAGCCGGACCAGCGCTTCGCCGACGTCGCCGGCCTCGCGATCGCGCTGGCCCCCTTCGGGCCGGAGGGCTCGCTGGCGCGCGCCGACGCCATCGCGCGGATCCTGGAGTCCTCGCGCGCCCGCATGCGCGAGGGCGGGACGGACGAGGGGCAGACCGCCCGGTCGCCCTCGGGGTCGAGCTCCAAGGTCCGTCGCCGCGGAGCGAGCGCGCACACGGTCCGCCGCCGGCTCGTCGTGCGGTTCGCGCTGCTAGGTATCACGGCTGCGCTCGCGGGCCTCGTGTTCGGCGGGCGCGCCCTCTATGCGCGCGGAGAGGCGAACGGCATCGCGTCGACCGAGGTTCCGCCGTCGCTCACCATCCCCGCGCTCCAGAAGCCAGAGCCGCTGCCCGCGAACGTGGCGACGCCCGTGGTCGCGACGCCGGCCGCAGTCCCCGGGACGGCGCGAGCGCAGCCTCGCGTTTACGTCCCCGCTACCGCTCCCAACCCGGCGCCCGCCGACGAAACAAAGCTCTTCGAGGATCGCAAATGAAACGACGCGTGCTTCCCATCGTGCTCGTCCTGCTCGCGCCGACGGTCGCGTTCGCGGATCCGCCAGGGGCCGCGAAGGGCGGTACCGATCCCGCCGCGGCGCAGGGGCTCTTCTACGACGCGCGTGAGCTGATGGGGAAGGGCAGGTACCCCGAGGCCTGTCCGAAGCTCGAGGAGAGCATGCGCCTCGACGCCGGCGTCGGCACCCAGTTCAACCTCGCCGACTGCAACGAGCACATCGGTAAGCTCGCTAGTGCGTGGGCTGGCTTCCTCGAGGTCGCCGCCGGGTCGAAGGCGACGAACCAGGCCGACCGCGAGAAGGTCGCGCGCAAGCGGGCGGCCGCCCTGGAGCCGCGCCTGCCGCGGCTGGTCGTCGACGTTCCGACCCCGCCGCCCGGCCTCGAGGTCAGGCGCGACGGCGTGCTCGTCGGCGCGGCCGCGTTCGGCACCGCGATCCCGGTCGACGCAGGGACCCACCGCGTCATTGCCACCGCGCCCGGCAAGCAGTGGGAAATGCTCGTGCAGACCGTCGAGAGCAAGACCGCGCGCATCGCCGTGCCGCGCGATCTGCCCCCGCGCCTCGGCGTAGTCGCCGGAGCGCCGGTCGACGGCGGGGTCACCGGCACCGGGGCCGAGACGATGACGTCCATCCCGCCCGTGGTCGTTCATCCAGGCTCGACCCAGCGGGCCGTCGGTTGGATCGTGGCCGGCCTCGGCGTGGTCGGCCTCGGGGTCGGCGCGGGCCTCGGCATCTCGTCGATCGGCAAGCGGGACGACTCCCGCAATCACTGCGTGGTCGACCAGTGTGACGCCGACGGCGTGAGCCTGCGCGACGACGCGATCAAGAACGGCAACATCGCCACTGTCGCCACCATCGCGGGCGGCGCCGCCGTGGTCGGCGGTCTCGTGCTCGTCCTGACCGCGCCCAAAGGTACGCGCGAGCAGAGCGGAAAGCTGCGCGCCGTGCCCACGGCCGCGCAGAACGGCGGCGGCTTCATGCTCCAGGGGAATTTCCAATGATGCACGCGCTTCGCAGCTCGTTGATCGTCGCGAGCGTCCTGACCGTCTCGTTTCTCGGCTGCAACAGCATCCTCGACAACCAGCCCGGCACGCTCGCGACGGCCGACGAGGCGGGGCTGACGCCCGGGCCCACGCCGACCGCGGCCGACGCCGCGCCCGCGCCGAACTCCGACGCGCCGGACGCGAACAGCGCGCCCGACGTCGCAGATCCGCCGGCCCAGGGCTGCCCGATGGGCCTGCACATCTGCAACGGGGTCTGCGTCTCGCTCACCGACCCCGTGTACGGCTGCGGTGATCCGAGCTGCGCGCCGTGCGCCTCGACCCACAGCACGATGGCCTGCGCAGGCCGCAAGTGCATCGTTGGCTCGTGCGATCCGGGCTACGCGAACTGCAACGCGGATCCCAAGGACGGCTGCGAGGTCGACTTCTCGAAGCCGGAGACCTGCGGCGCGTGCAACGCAGCGTGCGGCGTGGCCACCCCGCTCTGCAGCGCGGTCGGTTCGGGCTTCTCCTGCACCAACGGCTGTACGCCGTCCGCCCCGCTCAACTGCAACAACGCCTGCGTGGACCCCAACACGAGCACGAACCACTGCGGCGGTTGCAACATCAAGTGCCCGGTGGTGACGAATTCGACGACCACGTGCACGCTCGGCACCTGCGGCTTCACGTGCAAGGCGGCGTTCCACGCGTGCAACGGCAAGTGCCCGGCGAAGACCGACCCGACGGCGTGCGGCCCCGACTGCACGGTGTGCCCAGTCCCGGCTGGCGGCGCTGCCACCTGTACGAACGACGTGTGCGGCATCTCGTGCGTCGCGCCGGGCCACGTCTGCGGCGCCAGGTGCGTGACGAAAGATCCGACCGCGTGCGGAGCGGCTTGCACCGCCTGCACGATCCCCGCGAACGCCACCGCGACGTGCGCGGCGGAGACCTGCGGCTTCACGTGCAACGCGGGCTCCGGCAACTGCGATGCGAACGCCGCGAACGGCTGCGAGGCGACATTCGCCACCGACTCGCTCAACTGCGGGACGTGCGGCAAGTCCTGCGCGGGTCAGGCGTGCGTCGCCGGCGTCTGCCAGGTCGCTCCACCGCCGTGATCGCGGCCTCTTCCTGCGGGCCTCCGAGGCTCCTGTGAATCTCGCCCGTGCGCTCACGCCGGCGGAAGCGGGCGCTACCTTCGGCGTTCGAGGGGTCGGGCGCCCTTCTTCGCCTCGAACCACGAGCTGCGGAGATTGCGGCGGAGGGCCGAAGCGTAGAGGCAGTCCCGGAGACTGTTCAGCTCGCTCGTGACCGCGCCGTGCGCGAGCGAAGTACGGATGCTGACCGCCTCCGCCCGCGTCAGCTCCTCGCGCGAGAGCGTGCCCTCGACCTGCTCGTGCGCGCAGACGACGCCCGCGCGCTCGAGCTCGGTGAACATCGCGTGCGTGTTGGCTTCGGTGCGGCCCGCGGTGAAGTAGGAGACGAGCTTGTGACGCGCCGCCATCGGCTTGCCGTGGCCGGCGATCACCCACTCGCGGAAGACGTCGACATCGGCGTAGAGCGCATCGAAGAGGTAGGTCTCGTGGACGGCGAGCCCGCCGGAGCGCAGCGCGCACGCGGCCGCGTGGTAGCCGCCGGAGTGGGCGGAGACGCAGACGCGCCCGATCTCCGCATCGGGATGGAGCGCCGCGGGACCGGCGGCGGCGCGCACCGAGGCGGCGTTCGCGGTGCGCAGCGCGTCGGCGAGCATGCGGGAGAATCCGCCCTGCGCCTCGAGCTTGCCGCACGACGAGTCAGCAGCCGACACCGCGAGCTGCGGAACGACGAGGATGGCGTTCTGTTTGGATTCGAAGAGCTGCTCGCGGAGCTGGTGCGCGACGATGGTGCGCTCGGCCGTGGTGTTGTGGCCGTGGAAGTGGACGACGGTCGAGACCGCCGCGTCGCGCCCGACGCGATGATGATGAGGGATGAACACGAGCACCGTGGGATCGGCGTATCCGCCGCCGCTCACCGGGAATGGGGCGTGCTCGAGCTCGAGGGTGGCCGTGATCCCGCGCGCGTCACTCGCCACGCGCACGACGCGCGAGGGCGTCACGGGCGTCGGGACGCCGCCGGGCAGCGCGTCCGCGCGGGCGCGCGACGCCGTGAAACCGAGCGCAAAGAGCGAGGCGCCGGCGAGCAGGCCGCGCCGCGACAGCATGTGGTTAAACGTCATGAAGCATCCCTCACCCCCCGACCCTTCACGATCGCCGGCGCGCCGGCCAACTTCCGGCCGTCGCTTCACGAAGCGCTTACGGAAGGTCGAGCTCGACGCGCGCGGGCGCGCCCGCTTCCACGTCGGTCAGCAGCTCGCCGACGTGCAGCACGTAATGGCCCTTGGCGAGCTTCGTCGCGCTGCACACGCCTGCGTCGCTCGTGCGACACGGGTCGGTCGCGCCTCGACCCAGGACCCGCAGGATCGTGGGCGAGACCTTGAAGGTCGCGACGGCGACGCCCTCCGGCGGCAGCACGATCCGCGCAAAGTGCGAGCGGCTCCCCTCGCCCCGGTCGCGCAGCTCGAGCTCGGGCGACTCGAGCTCGTAGAGCGTGTGGCGCTCGTCCTCCGCGAGCACCGAGAACGCCGGCAGCTTGCCGTGGAAGCTGAGGGGCAGCGCGAGCGACGTCCCACTCTTGTTCACGAGGCGCAGCGCGACCCGCCCGTCCGCGGCCACCTTCGCGTCCTGCCGGAGGCCGAGGCCACCGTCACGCTCGAGCAGCGCGCGGAGCTTCCGGGCGCGGGCCGACGTGATCGCGCAGCGTGCATCGACCACCGCGGTCGCGAAGGCGAGCTCCGCCCCGGTGCAGGCCAGGTCGGCGGGCCCTTCGAGATCGCGATCGACCTTCGGCCTGGCATCGCGGAACCGCGTGCTCGCCTCGCCGGACGGGTCCGCGGCGTCAAAATCCTGCTCGGGCGGATCGTCGTCGGGCAGCGCCGACGGGGCCGCGGAGGCCCCTGCCGAGGGCCCCGGCAACGCCGCCGAGGCGTCCGGCGCGACCTCGGAGGGGCCTCCGCCTGCGCAGCGGCACCCGGGGAACGCCGCGAAGACGACCGCGACCATGGCTGCGGCGAGGAGCGCGGGCGGTCGCATCCCTCGCCTCCTACCACGCTCGCGGTCTATCGTGGAGCAGACGAGGTCGCTGATGCACGCCGTCGATCTCACGGAACTGCCTCACCTCGCGGCAGCAGACCTTCGCCTCCTCTGGGTGAACGACTGGTATGACGGGCCACTCGAGGCCGTTGTCGAGCACGAGGGCGCGCGCTGCCTCCTGCTGCTCAATGGACCCCAGGTCGACGTCGGGCAGCCGATGCAGTGGGTCATCTTCTCGCTCCACGAGGAGGCCCTGGTCGAGGAGGAGGCGTGGCACGCGCTCTTCGAGCAGCACGTGGGCCATCACTGGTGCTTCGACCACGAGGCGCCGCCCGAGCCCGAGGCGCCGCGAGACGGTCAGGCGTTCTTCAAGGCGTACGCGCACCGCCGCCCGCGCATCCTGGGTGAGCCACTCGGCTGGATCGACGAGCTGCCGCCGCGCAGAGATGCGGACGACGTCACGGCGTCACCGTGAAGCGGAAGCGCTGGTAGGTCGCGGCGCCGGGACTCCGGGTGTCGAAGCGGTCGCGGCGGAAGCGCGCATCGGGCTGCGTGAGCTCGTCGACGCTCGAACCGGGCGACGTCGTGAGGTCGAACACGTGCTCGCCCGGCTCGAGGCGCGCCAGCCCGAGCGCCTCGAGCCGACGGAGATCGATCGCCGCGTCGGCCGTGAACGCGCGCAGCCGCTGCCGTGCGTGCGCGAGGTCGACGAGCACGAGCGCGGCGAGGCCCGGCCCCGGCGGGGTCCACGCGAGGCCGGCCCCGTGACGCGAGAGCGTGCCCTCGAGCGCAGGCCGTACTGGCACGGGAGCGCTCGGAACGTCGACCGCGACGTTCGTCGCCGACAGGGGCAGCGTCCCCGACCAGGCCTGCGAGGAGACGTGGAAGTACGGCCGGTCCTCGAGCGACGGCGACTGCGCCCACGCCCCGACCTTCCACGTAGCGCCCGCGATCTGCGGGAGCGACAGCGTCGTCGACGGGGACCACTCGTAGCGAAGCGGTATCGTCGCGCCGCCGAGCAGCTCCAGCTGGGTGGTGAGGGTCCAGAGCGAGCCCGCGAAGAGCGTCTCCGCGCGACCGGCGAGGCCGATGGTCAGCGGCTCGCCCACCGGCACGGGCGCCAGCGTCACCATGCCGAGATCCATGGGCTCGCCGGGATGCGCCGCGACATGCAGGACGCGCCCGTACGAATACCGCGAGTATTGCGCGTCACCGACGAGCACGTGCACGTCGATCACCTCGTCGTACCGGAGGCTCGACTCCTGGTACGCATGATCGACCTCCAGGACGGTGCTCGTCGCGCCCTGGGTGTACGACGCGGCCGTGCCACCGCGGCCCGACGCCGACGCGCTCGCCGCCGAGACCCAGCACGCGCCCCAGGCCGCCGGGCACGCCGGCAGCTTCACG
>JAYTHX010000269.1:0-4368 GCA_043732195.1 Polyangiaceae bacterium | reverse complement strand
CGGACTTGTTGTCCGCGATCGGACGATCGGGTCCGACGCCGACCGACTTGATGCGGTCCGCCGCGACGCCGCGCGCCACGAGCTGTGCCTTCACGGCGTCGGCGCGCTTCTGCCCGAGGTCCATGTTGTACTGGCGCTGGCCCTGCGAGTCGGTGTGACCCTCGATGGTCATGTTCGAGTCGGGGTTGCCCTTGATGAGGGCGTCCGCGACCTCGTTCAGCTTGAGGACGGCGGCGGGGAGCAGCGTCGACTCGTTGCTCGCGAAGAGGACGCCACCCGAGAGGGTGATGACCATTCCGCGCGTCTCCTGCTTGACCGCCGCGAGGCGGTTGAGGTCGGCGAGGGCGAGCGCCACGGCCTTCTCGGCGGCCTCGCGGGCAGCCTTCTCGCGCGCGAGCTGCTCCTGGGTCTTCTCCAGGTTGTTCTTCGTGCTGCTTAGCTGGTTACGCGCGTCGGTGAGCTGCGAGGCCTGCACCTGCTGCGCCTCGCGGTCGGCCGCCTCGCGCTCCTTGATGGCGAGCCCGGCGCGCGCCGACGCATCAGCGAGCTGCGCCTTGCGGATCGCGATGTAAGAGAAGTCCTTCGTCGCCGGCGCGTCGCCGTCGTCGTTGAAGGAGCGCTCGGCGACGTCGAGCGACTGCTTCGCGACGTGGAGCTCGGCGGGGCTCTGCTGAGCGGCCGGGCCTTTGGAGGCGGACTGGTACGCGGCGCGCGCATCGACCAGCTCCTTCGGGGGGAGGTTCGAGCCACAACCGACGACGACCGTCATGGCGACCAGCGCAAAAGCTTGAATACGCATGATCTACTTTCCGGCCTTCATGGCCTGGACCCTCTCTTTGGCTTTGGTCGCTTCGGCGGTGGCCGACGTCTCCTTCGCGTACATGACGGAGAGCTCGGCGTCGGAGCTCGCGCGCTGGAGCACGAGGTCCGCGCGCTTGTTGTCGCCGTCGGCCATCAGCTTCTTGGCCTGATCGATCTGCTCCTGCGCGAGGCGCAGGTGGAGCGCAGCCTTCGGATCCTTGTCGGCACCGAGCTCACGCGCGCTGCGGGACGCGGCCTCCGCGGACGCCATCTTGTCGGACGGCGGCGGGATGCTGCTGCCACACGCAGCGAGGGTCGAGGAGGAGAGGAGAAGAGTCGCGACGAGCGCTAGCGCCTGGGTGTGTCTCACGATCTACGAGCATACCAAAGTCGCACTGCTGCGGAAGAAGTTACCGACCGCGCGAATTTCGCGAGCCCCCGACGAGGAGCTTGTCGATGAGGTCCTTCGAGTAGCCAGAGAGCTCGCGAAACACCACCCCCATGCCGTCCTTCTCGACGCGAACGACCTCACCGATGCCCTCGATGGTCTCGATGTCGTCCATGATCACGGTGAACCGCAGGTTCACCTTCGTTCCGACCGCGAGCGGCTCCTGCGCACGGATGAAGACGCCCGTGCGGGAGATGTTCGTGACGTACTCCTGGATGAACGCGTCGAACGACTCGAACTCCTTGTTGATCGTCAGACGCTCGCCCGCACGGAGGTCGCTGCTCATCGTGGTTCCTACTTCCCCACCAGATCGAACTGCTCGAGGTGGTACTCCTTGCGCGGGACGACGATGATCTTGCGCATGTACTTGTTCTCGGCGTCCGTCACGGCGAGCTTCTCGGCGCCGTTGAGCACGTCGGCGACGGCCGGGTGTGCGTTGACCACCACGGAGTAACCGGGAAGCGTGCCCTTCTTGCGGCGGAGCTCGCGGAGGATCTCGTACGCGATGGTCTCCTTCGACTGCAACTGGCCCGTGCCGTCGCAATAGAAGCAAGGCTCGTGCAGCATGCGGCCGAGGCTCTCGCGCGTGCGCTTGCGCGTCATCTCGATGAGCCCAAGCTCCGAGATGCGGTTCAGCGTGGTCTTCGCCTTGTCCTTCTGGAGGAGCTCCTCGAGGGTGCGGCGCACCTTCTCGCGGTTCTTGTGCTGATCCATGTCGATGAGGTCGAGGATGATGAGACCGCCGATGTTGCGGAACCGCAGCTGGTAGGCGATCTCGTTCACTGCCTCGATGTTGGTCTTGAGGATCGTCTCCTCCATGTCCTTCGAGCCCTTGCCGACGAACCGACCGGTGTTGACGTCGATCGCGGTGAGCGCCTCGGCCTGATCGATGATCAGGTGACCTCCCGAGGGGAGCGGGACCTTGCGCGAGAGCGCGCGCTGGATCTCGTCCTCGATGCCGTACTCGTCGAAGATGGGCTCGTCCTCGTCGTAGAACTTCACGTCCTTGACGCGGTCGGGCGCGAACATCTCGACGAAGCGGCAGAGCCGCTCGTACTGCTGCTTGTCGTCGATCACGACCTCGTCGACGTCGTCCGTGAAGAGGTCGCGGGCGACCTTGAGCACGAGATCGAGCTCGCTCGAGAGCACGTACGGGGAGTGCGCGCCTTCGCGCTTCTTCGCGATCTCGCCCCACAGGCGAACGAGGTAGCCGACGTCCTGCTTGAGGCCCTTCTTCGTGAGGCCCTCGGCGACGGTGCGCACGATGAGCCCGCCCGACGGGGGCTTCATGGCCTCGATGGCCTCGCGGAGCCGCGCGCGCTCCTTGTCCGAGCCGATGCGCTTCGAGATGCCGATATGATCGACCGTCGGCAGGTACACGACATAACGACCCGGCAGCGAGATGTGGCTCGAGCAGCGAGCGCCCTTCGTGCCGATGGGATCCTTCGTGACCTGGACGATGATCTCCTGGCCCTCGCGCACGACGTCGCGGATGGGCGTGGTCTTCGAGATGCGGCCCGGCAGGCTGCTGCGATCACCGCCGTGGCCACCGCTGCGTCCGCCGCGACGATCCCGGCTGCCGCCGCCGCCACGGCTGTCGCCGCGCGAGCCACCGCCACCGCCGCCGCCGCCACCGCCGCCGCCACCGCCGCCGCCACCGCCGCTGCCGCCACCGCCACCGCCGCGGCTCTCGCCACGCGATGCATTGCCACGGCTGTCGCCACGACCGGGGCCGCGCGCCTGCGCGTCACCTGCGGGCGCGCCTGCGGGGCGCTCGCCACCACGACCACGACCGCGACGGCGACGGCCGCCGCGCGCGCCGCCGCGATCGTCGGCGCGCGGAGGCGCCGGAGCGCGAGGCACCGGCTCGCCGGGCTCCGTGATGGTGAAGCCCGGGAGATCGCCGGTGTCGAGATCGTCGTCGTCGTCGGTGGCGGTCGCGCCGGCCGCGAGGACCGCGGGCGGGTCGCTGGAGGCCTCGTTGTCGTCGCCGTCGCCGTCGCCTTCGCCGCTGTCGTCGTCGTCGTCGCTGCCGTCGAGGTCGTCGTCGTCCTCGGGGAGCTCGTCGAGGGTGGGTGCAGAGTGCAACGAATGCCCCGAGTCGGCGGCGCTGGAGGGGCCGATGAGCAGCTCCTCGACCGAGCCTTCAGCGACGGGGATGAGCTCGGACATACTGGGCGAAGAGTCACCGCGAGTCTCGATGAGCGGCGACTGGCTGGAGAGCGGCGCAGCGATGACCGGCGCGGTGATCGGCGCGGTGATCGGCGGCGGCGGCGGCGGCGAGTGACCGCGACGCGGGCTCTTCACCGGATCGCTCGACGGCACGCCGTCCTCGACCGTCAGCGCGCGGTCGACCTTGGTCACGCCATTGCGGCCCGCGGGCCGGGAGGGCGCGCGGCCGGCCGGCGGATGGGGCCAGTTCGGGTACGAGACCGTGGCCTCGAGATCGTTCTCCGGGCGCGACGGCATCGGCGGCGCGTCGACGCTGGGCGCGGCCTCGCTCTCGGCCTGCGCGTCCGCCGCTTCCGCCGCGACTGGCGGCGGCGTCTCGCGGTCCACGCTGCTGGGCACGAGGCTGTCGGAAGCACCGACGGCGGCGCCACCTTCCTCGGCCACGAGGGCCGCCGCGGCGTGGGCCTCAGCGGCATCGAGCGAGAGCGAGCTCTCGACGGCGACCGCGACCGCCTCGTCGGTCTCGTCCGCCTCGACCTCGCCGACCGCGGTCTCCTCGTTGGTGCGGGCCAGCTTGCGGCCGCCCGCGAGGTACTCGTCGAAGTCGTCGGGACGAATGAGGTCCTCGACGTGGAGGAACGCGGCGCGCTCCTGCCCGATGTCGATGAACGCGGCCTGTAGGCCGGGGAGCACACGCGTGACCTTGCCGAGGTACACGTTGCCGACCGTGCTGGATTGCCGGCCTTTTCGTTCGATGTGGAGCTCGGCGATGATGCCGTCTTCGATCAGCGCCGCGCGCGTCTCGCGAAAATCACAGCTCAGTACGAGGATGTTCTTGGCCACTTTGCGGGATCACTTTCCCGCCCGAGAAAAGCCACGGCATGTCGACGCGCGTGTGGGCTCCGCCTCCCGCACCGTACAAGCCGCCGCGTGGGGCAGAAGGATGA
>JAYTHX010000268.1:0-13605 GCA_043732195.1 Polyangiaceae bacterium | reverse complement strand
GCGCGGCCAATTTCCAGCGGCACTGGATAGATGGTTCGGTCAGGGCGGCCGCGGGCGCAGCTCCGCCGATGCGCGACGTGTCGCGCCAGCTCCTGGGGGGTCAGGCTGCGGTCGGTGGTGCGCGAGGACTGCGGAGGGCGTTGTCTTCCACTCCGGCGCCCCCTTCACCGCGCGCGACGTGAGCGCGAGCATCGCGGCGTTCGCGTCGCCCAGGGTCGGCTCGCGCCACGCGCGCGTGGTGGAGGCGATCCGGGAGATCGAAGTGGTGAGCGATCTCGTCATCCTCATCCATCTCCATCATCCGCACGCCACCGTGCTGACCGATCTCGAGGTGCCGGTCCTCCGCGCCGACGAGGCGTTCCTGCCGCCGCGTCCCGACGGGTCGCTGGACGGGCTCGGGCCTTACCAGGTAGCGCGCCGCGCCCCCGGAGAGATCGAGCTCGCGCCCGCGAAGGGGGGCGCGCTGCCTGCGCCCGCGCGCAGCGTCACGCTGCGGACCGTACACGACGAGAACGCGCGCGCGCTGCGCATGCACGCCGGGCGCGCCGATCTGGTGGTGAACGGCTTCTCCCCTACCCTGCTGCCGGCGCTCGAGCACGCGCCCGGCATCACCGTGAACGCGCGCCGCGGCGCGAACCTCACCTACCTGGTCGCGCGCACCGATCGCGGGCCGCTCGCCGATCGGCGCGTGCGGCGCGCGCTCGCCGCGGCCATCGATCGCGAGCGCGTGGCGAGCACGCTGCTCGCGGGGCGCGCCGAGGTCGCGAACACGCTGCTCCCCCCGGCGCACTGGGCGTACACCGCGGCGCCACCGTGGCCCGCCGATCGCGTGGCGGCGCGCGCCTCGCTCGCCGCGGCGCACGAGGGCCGGCTCCATCTGACGCTGCTGACGTCCACCGACCGGCTGCGCGGTACCGTCGCGCGCTTCCTGGCGCAGGAGCTCGCCGAGGTGGGCGCGGACGTCGAGGTGGTTCCGCTGGAGCTCGGCACGCTGATCGGACGCCTCGCGGCAGGCGATTTCGAGCTCGCCACGCTGCAGCTCCCGGAGCTGACGGAGCCGAACGTGCTGCGCGTCTTCCTGCACTCGTCGTCGATCCCGCCGGAGGGCGCGAACCGCAGCCGCGTGCGCGACGCCGAGGTCGATCGCCTGCTGGACGAGGGCGAGCAGACCCCCGATCCGGCCGCGCGCCGCGTGATCTACGCGGCGCTCGAGGAGCGCATCCGCGACGAAGCGCTCCTGATCCCGCTGTGGCACGAGGACCAGATCGCCGTGGTGAGCGACCGCGCGAAGACCTTCATTCCGAGCGCCGAAGGTCGCTGGCTGGGCCTCGCCGATCTCCGCTGAGCGCCGCGGCGCCGATCTTGCGTCCCGCAGGCGACGTACAAAATCGACGCCGACGACGAGCCGACGAGCCGACGAGCCGACGAAGTTCGTCACCGCCGATACGCCGAAGTCGATCTACGAGCGTGCAATGCTCGCCCCGTCGTTCACTGCCTATCTTTTGACGAAGAAGTTCCGCTGGGGCATGCCCTTCCACCGGAAGCCGTCGAGCTCGCGTCGGAGGGGGTCGCCCTCGACGACAGCACCATGTGCCGGTACGCCGAGCCGTCGGCGCCACGCTCGGCTGGGTCGTCGACGCGATGGCCAAGGAGGCGATGGCCACGGCGTTCTGTCTGTCGACGGACGCTACGGGCGTGTTCGACACGCCTGGCATTCGACACCCCTGAGCTACGGGCGCGTGGGAGTCGCGGCGAAACGTGCACCGACCGCCCGGCGAGCAACGTGCCACTATTGCAGCGTGTCGCTGTCCACCGCGTAGAGCGATGGGATCAGATCGTAGGGAAGCCACATCGAGAACGAACCCGAGGCGGCGAGCGCTTGCCAGGCCTCTCCCGCGTTGTCGATCCGGAAGAATGCGAGCCCCGGCTTCACCGGGAGCGCGCCCGGCGGGTGGTGCTCGAGCGTGAGGCGGACGCCCTGGATGGCAGCGTTCATCATCTTCCCGAGCTCGCGTGAGGAGCCCATCTTGAAGAGATGAGGCAGCGACTCGCGAAACTCGTTCTCGGGGACCGTGGCGCTCGAGACCGCGAGGAAGAAGTCGCAGCGCAGGAGCTGCGGATCGCTCAGCTGTCCGGTGAAGTACTGATTCGGGTGGGCCACGAGGGGTACCTCGATGTAGCTCTCCGCGATGACGACGCGCAGGAGATCGAGCGTTCGCTCGAACATCACGCCGAAGACCTCCCCTATGGCCAGGACGTTGAAACGGGCGATATCGGTGACATCGGAGTCGGGACGGAACGTCGAGAGTCGGCCGATGAGCTGCGCCAGCGCGAGGTGAGCCTCCTTCGGCGACGTCGAGTCGGCCTTGTCGACGAGCTCGACGAAGAGCGGAATCGTGGTGTTGAGCGCATCGAGCAGCCAGAAACGCGGGGCATCCCGCGCCTGGAACTCGATCGCTGCGGCGTGGCGCTGGCGTCGGCTGATGGACACGGCCTGCTGCTTCGCGACGAGCGCGGCGAGGACACGCCGCATGCCGCCGACCAGGAGCTCCGAAGCGCCGATGCGCAGCACGGGCGGCACGAACGTGGGCTCCTGGATCCAGGCGCCCGACGCACTGCGCACGAGCCGCGCGATCTGGAGGACGTCACGGCGGGCGTCGTCTTCGTGATCGAAGCGGAGCGTGAGCTTGTGACGGAGCCACGGCACGCTCTTCGAGAGCTTTCCCGTCGCGAGATCGCGTGAGGTGGCGTCAGTACGCACGTACCGCGTCGGCTCGTGATCGTTTCCGTCGACGTTGGGGCGGCCATCTTCGATACGCGCGAGCCCTACGAAGACGTCGACGTGCTCCGGGGTGGCCCGCGGGTCCAGCGAGCGCGCGGGCAGCAGGTCGCCGTTCGTCTCGCCGACGAGGATCGGCGTTCCATCCGGAAGGATCGCATCGAGACGCGTCACGCTGACCTGTCCGGCCGCGAGCGCGTGCTCGTCGAGGCTCACCTCGATGACGCCCCAGTCGTATGCGGTGAGCGCTCGCAGTCGGCGGGTGAGGAGCTGCTCGTGGTACTCGTCCTGCGCTTCGAAGTGGTTGGGCCACAGCGCCAGACCATCGGACCACAGGGGCTTTCGCGGACGATTCATCGGATCGAGCTACCTTTCGAGCGAGACGGTGTCGTCGTCCGAGCCAAACGTCACGATGCCGTCGGTGGAGAGAGGGATGCGCGCGCGAAGCGGCGCGGCGCTCGGCGCCCGTCCGAGCAGCGCGCGAGGGCCGAGTCGTGCTCCCTCGTCACCGAGACGGAGGGCGGGCTCGTGACCGTGGGCGACCGTCACCTCGAGCTCGGCGCAGACGAGCCCCGAGGTCATCTGCTCGACGACGTCGGCCAGGATCCCATGGAGACGTCCCTCCGGAGAGAGCGCCGCGAGCTCTTCGCGATCAACGGGGCCGAGGCTGAGCCGCAGGAGGTCGGTCTGGAGCGGTACGTGGCCGCCGAGCAGCGACATTCCAAGCGATGCGTGCTGTCCGAGGATCGCACGCTGGTCGTCGGCGATGGCCACGTCGCGCGCCAATAGATCTTCGATGCGAATGGCATGCATGGGAAGCGCCACCTGCAGCGCCGCATCGAGCGCTTCGGTGACCCGTGGCCTCACGCCGAGGATGCGTCCGAGACCGAGCATCGCTTCGCGGGAGAGCCCCGGGCTCGCGTCGCGCGGGTCCAGGATTGCGGCGGGCGCGAGGCGGCTCCGCGCCACCGCGCGCGCGTGCGAGGTGAAGACGTCGGCGCCGTCAGAACGCACGGCGCGTCCGGGCGAGGTACGGCGATCGGCATCGATGAGAAGCTCGACGAGCCGATGATGAAACGTGTCGTAGAGCTCGAGTGCCCGCTCCTCGTCGAAGGCGAGGTCCCTGAGCACGTCCTCCGTGAAGAAGCTCGCGAGCGGTGACTCCGCGCCGACGATACCGAGCACCGGCGTGCGTACCTCGAAGACGCGCCCAGCGTCCGTCCAGCGCTCGCGAAGCTCGCTCACCTCGCTCGCGTGGAAGACGAGGCGCGGGTCGCCGAGGAAGCGAATGCGCGCCGTCGGGTCGAGGCGCGCGAGGTGCTGCACCAGCGAGAAGAGCGGGATCTGCGCGGCGCGCTCGAAGAGATCCATCACGGCCTCGCGCCGCCGCGGGTGCCGAACAGGCGCGGGTAAATGATGCTCTCGCCGTTCGCGAGCTGCAACGTGAGCCTCACCCACTCGTGCGGCTTCAAGGCAGACGCGAGCAAGGCGCTCACGAGCTCGCCGAACAGCTGTACGTCGCCGTGGGACGAGAACGATGCCGTATCGAGCTCGAGCGAGAGCTCGAGGCCGGGACACACCTCGTCGTCTGCGATCGTGGAACCACGGCGCCGCGTGAGACCGCGCAGCGGTGCGAAGGCGTTGGCGTCTGGCTTCGCCTGCGGCCACCCGAACCGTGCCGGCCCATTTAGCAGCGAGAGGAGACGGCCCAGACTCTCGCGCTCGGTGAGCGCCGGAAGGCCGAGCTTGATCCGATGGAACAGCTCCCAAAGACGATCGCCCCCGAAGAGAGGCGGACCTCCGCGCGTCACGGGCGTCACGTTGCGGAACGTCATCGCAACCGGCGAGCGTTCGGTAGCGTGCGAGATGTCGCCGACGGCCAGGCCCGCCGCGCGCGCCGCGCTCGTCGTGAGCACGCGCGCGCGAAGATGCGTATTCAACGGCAACGGCACCGGTCCGTCGTCGTCGAGCAGCGAGAGCTCGAAGTCGATCTCGCCTTCGAGCACCGAGGGGCTGCGACGCACCTCGAAGAGGATCGGTCCTCCGGCCTCGTCGAGATCGCGGAGGACGGCGTCGGGCGTCCAGCGCGTCAGCGCGCGTAGCGAGCCCGGGTCGACGAGATCGACGTCCATGACATCGACGATCCGGTGGTCGGGCTCGTCGGTGCGGAGCACGAAGCGCAGCGGCCCCGCGGGCTCGACGCGTGCCTCGACGGACGCGAGGCTGACCGCCGGTGCGGTGTGGAGCGCGATCGTCGTGGTGTCGATTACGATGGCCGGCGGCAAGGACGCATCGAGCTCGATCACGAGATCGAGCCGACGGACCTCGGCGCCGAGCGACGCGAGCTGCTGCGCACCTGGCAGCGCGACACGACAGAACACGCGCGCGCACGCGAAGTAGTCCCGCAAGGGCGCGAGCGCCAAGGAGTGGCGTTGCTTGCTCGAGTCGCGCACGCGCGGGACGGCGACGACATTCCTGGCGAGCACGATCTCGGTGGTCCCGCTGACCGCACGCACGGCCGTCGCGTGCTCGAGGAGCCACGCGCGGAGATCGAGCGCGCTCGGGAGCGCACCGGTGAGCGCAAGGATGATGGTGTCGCTGCCGACGGCACGCGGCAGCTCGGCGCCGCCGAGCACCTCGAGCGACAGTCGGATCTCGCGGCGCTCGCCGCCTACGACCCGTGCGTCGCGGAGCGCCCATGGCCGCACCTCGCAGGGCTCCGTCATGGAGAAGACGCACGGATGAGCGGCGCTGTCCGTGAAGGTGGCGCCGGCCTCGATCACGGTCGCGGCGCGGAGCGTCTTCGGGTGGGCCGCGAGCTCGACGAGCGTGGTGCTCGGCACGGGCTCGAGCAGCGCGCGATCGATGTCCTCGAAGATGGCGTGGATGATCTCCGGAACGTCGTCGTCGATGCGCTGACGAACTCGAGCGAAGGCGAAGGCGACGCGCTGCAGGAGCCGCGCCATTGCGGGATCTGCGTCACGTCCGAGGATCGACGCGAGCTCGGGGCAGCGCTCCGCGAGCTCGGCGGCGAGCTTGTGGAGAACGTCGAGCTCGTGGCCGTAGATGTCGTGGAACATGGGTCGATCGTCAGTCGAGGCGTCGGTCGCCGGAGCGGGGAGGGAAGCGCAGCACCAGACCGGTCGGCCGCCAGCGAACGGTGGTGCGTGAAAACGTACCGAGCGCCGTCTCGTGGCCGAAGAGGCGGTCGAGGATCGCCGCGAGAACGAGGACCTCGCCCTCTTTTCTGAACGTTCCCTGACCGAGGACGACCTCGATCTCCTGACCGCGCACGAGCGCGCCCTTCGCCTTCATGCGGCCGGGAATGGAGGTCGCACTCTCGATGGCCGCGAGCCCGAGCGCCTCGGCGCGCCCGGCCTGGGTGCGCGTGAGGCCATGCGGATTGAGACAGCGCAGGAGGCGCCGGAGGCCAGCGGTGTCGTAGGCTTCTTCCGTGCGGGCGAGGAACGCAGTCGCGCGGTCGCGTCGTGCGCCGCCGCGCGGCGCCGGAACGTAAGGCGTCACGGCGCGGATGTTGCAAAACGAGACGTGGCCGCGCGCCCATGGCATCGGCACGCAGACCGCGCCTATCCCGAGCGACCCGGCGAGCGTGCCGTTGGTAGCCCAGAGATCGAACGACGCAACGTCGATCTCCGGGAGCGGTCCGGACTCGGCGGCCATCCCGAGCGAGACGAGGAAATCGCTCTCGGGTCGTCGCGACGGCGCGCGATGCACCGCGTAGGACGCGCCGCGCAGGCCTTCTCCTGGGGTCACGCCGAAGGCGCCGAGCGGCGCGATCGGGCGCGCCTCGCCCTCGCCGGCGAGGCGCATGTACGCCCCGCGAATGGTGTGGATCTCGGCGTGATCCATGGCGACGCCCGCGACGCGCAGCGCGTGCAGGGGCGCCTCGAGCGAAGGCCTTATCGGATCGCTGGTGGCATCGAAGATGTTCACCACGGGAACGCAATTGAGCAGGATGCTCTCGCGCGTGATGCGCATGTCGACGGGAAAGTGCGACTCGAATCGAAAGACGAGCGAGACTCGCGCCGCGCTACCGAGCTCCCCGTCGCCGGGATGGGCGAGCTCCGCGAACGCGAACTTCTGCGGCATGAGGAAGTACTCGCGCAGAAGCCGGAACCCTGGGTGCTCGTGGCTCTCGATGGGTAGCAGCGCCTCTGCGCGCTCGAGGCCCCACGGACGGAGCGCCGCTACCGGTAGCGTGGCGCGAGGTCCGTCCTCGCCGATACGCAGCTCGATGGCCGCGAGCCGCTGGCAGAACCAGAAGAGCAGCGTGTCGTCGTGGACGGCCTCGCTCGCGAAGTGGAGACGGAGGGGAAAGAGGGTGCCGATCGGCAGGGGCCTCGGCTTGTCGTCGACATCGCCGGTCGTGAGCTCCAGCACCACGGACTGGCCCTCCGCAGCGGACCACTCGGCACGCACGTCGGTGACGTTCCACGGAAGGATGTCGAATGCACTCATCGCGCGGAAGACACAGGACGTGCCGTCGATCGGAAGGCTGCCGAGCTCGGCGCCTGCCGCGATGGTGATGCGCTTCGAGCGGTGTCGCGTGGTCGCTAGCTGAACGATGGTCGCGGAGGGAAGCGGCCGCAGGAGCTCGGGGCAGAGGAGGTCGGCGAGCGGCTCGACGAGATCGAGCGTTCCGCGGTCGACGATGCGCCGGACCTTCGCGGCGAGATACTCGAAGCCCTCAGCGAGGGACTCGACATCGGGATCGAGGCCCGGCTCCGCGAGCTCCGAAGCGCGCGCTGGATACGCCTGCGCAAACGTCGCGAGCTCGGAGAGCGAGTCGTCGTCCATGTGCCCCGAGGGTACACCGACACGTAAGTGCTGGCGGATTTTTGGCAGGGCTCGAGCTTTGCTCGCAACCTCCACGCGATCGCGCCAAACCACGGACTTCTCGTGAACCACGCCGCCCGCTTCTTGCAATTCCGTCGGGGCCTGCTCCTTGTCCGGATGCGAGCCCTCGATGGCGCCGACGCGATGGCGCCAGCGCTGCTCCCGTGGCCGGCGGCGCCCGCGGCGCGAGCAACCTGGACGATGCTCGCGGAGAACGCATCGCAAGGCTCCAAGCGGCAGCTTCCCAGGCCATGATCCTCGCGAACACCCGCGCATCGATGCGCTGGGCGTCACTTCAAGAGTAGAATTCGCGCAACTTTCCCCCGCCGCGTCCGAAGGCCGACGAACGATGCACGCACCGACCGCAGAGACCATGGCCTGCACGGCGTGCGGCGCAGGCATACCGCCGACCGGTTGTCGGCGACGATGCGATGCCGATGCGGTCACTCCGGCAACGTGCAGGAGCTGCCTCGTCGGCGGCGCGCCGAGCTCGCTTCCAGGGAGTCGGGAAGGCGCCCCACCATGTGGCCCACGGAGCACGTCAGGCCTCGCAGTGGAACGCGATGTCGAGAGGCGAGTCGTCGCGAGGGTTGACGGCCCCTTCGCCCGACCGCGGAGGTGCTGCTCTCTCGGGCACTGCTTGCGCCGGCGCTGCTCCTGGCGGTCGCGCCGCGGCTCGGCTCGGCTCCATGCGCATCGAGGTGCAGATCGTCGAGTGCGCGATCATCGCCGGGATGATCGTGCTGGCCGAGGCATTGACCACAGGCGATCGACCCGTATGCTGGGCAGCGTGCTCCGCCGACCTGATCCGGCGCAAGCCTCGAGACCCACGGAGCTTGCGTGTCCATCGCGGAATGCGCTTTGCGCGCAACCGCCGCCCGGGCGCGCCGAACAGGGCCTCGGATACTGATGGGCCGATCTTTCGACGTTCAGGGGGTGAGCAGGACGTACCGCGTGGATGTACGGCCGTCGGCCGGCGAGTCCGATCGGCACGCCTCGGCGTCCGCGATGCGGACCCTGCTCTTCCTCGCGGCGAGCGAGCGCGACGGCGCCACCTTCGCCGTTCTCCTCGAGGTGTGGCGAGAGCTCATCGGCGTTGCATCCCTGAGCGCTCCCACCGCCGACACGCTCGCAGGCCAGCTCCTGCACTGGGTCGATGCGGGTCTCTTGAAGGTGGGCCCGGCGGTGAAGGACTCACCGCCTCCGCCTCCGCCTCCGCCTCCGCCTCCGCCTCCGCCTCCGCCTCCGCCTCCGCCTCCGCCTCCGTCTCCGTCTCCGCCTCCGCCCAAGAAGGTCGTGACGGTGCGCGTCCTGTCAGTGACCTTCCGGTCCGATCATCTCGATTCCGCAGGCAGGAAGCTCCTGCGAGCTTCCGCGGGCGGCTTCAAGGACGCTACCGCGGTCTTCGCCAAGCCCGAATGGTCGGCCGCACGCGGCGGCGCCGCCGCGCCGATCTCGCAGACGCGAGGCACGAAGGTGAAGGTCGACGTCGAGCTCCAGGTTTCCGTGACCCCTGCAGGAGAATCGACGAGCATCACGCATTTCGAGGGCAAGAGCGACGTAAAGGCGCTCTCGTTCAAGAAGTCCGTGAGCCACACCCTGACGGACGGCGCGCGCTTCACCGAGAGGCTGGAGTCCCTCGAGGCGCTACCTGGCTTCGTGGAGCTCCTCGAGGGCAAGTCGATCAGGTGGAGCGCCACGGCGGACGGCGCGGTGAAGAGCGCGGGCAGCACCGGGCCGCACACCGCCTACGTCACGTTCGACAAACCGCACGGCAAGATGGACGAGTCGCTCGACGAAGGAGACCCTGAGCCCGGTGAGACGCTCGAACAGGACATCACCGAGGAACGGCTCAGGTACTCGGTGCTCGCGTGCAGGACCAAGGGCAAGCGGGACGAGAGGGAGTGCGTCAATGCGATCTTCGTGCACCTCCTGCATCTCGGGGTCGGTTACCACCTCGGGTTTCGCTGGTCGCGAGGTACCGGAGACAAGAATCTCACGCGGATCGAGCCCCATCCGACGTTCTACGAGTACCTCTGGCTCTGCAACGCCAACCAGGCAAAGGGTGAATGCGACTTCATCGCCGCGGCCTTCGTGCTCGCATGCCGCATGGTCGGGGTGAAGGAGCCCTTCGAGATCGCCCGTATGTGGCCCCAGGCCTCGCGCGAGAATGTTCATCCCACCTATCCCAAGAAGTCGAGCATGTTGCTCGGAAAGTACGGAAAGGACCCATTCGAAGGAGTGGCTATCCAGATCCAGGACATGCGTACCCATCCGCAAGCACATCGCGACAAGAAAGACAGGAGTGAGGCAATCATGTTTATCGACAAAAACGGCGACCCGAATCACTTCGAAGGCGTCGCGAAGTACCGAAATGGTTTGTACGCGATCGGCGATGCCATCTTCGACCGTCACGAATCACCTGACGAGAACGCCTCCGACTATTTCGCAGAGCGCGAGACGGGTAAGGATGGGCATGTCACGACGGTCGACCGGACGCGCGGCGGATTCTGGTTGGTGTGGAGCAATGAACGATTCGCAGATCGCGCAAAGAAGGAGAAGCTCTGGTGCCTGACGCCCTACCCGAGCGAGACGCTCTCTCCCGCGCTCGAGGGCATCGAGCCTCCGCTGGCCCCGGCCGCGAAGATCCCCGGATGCTTCCGGTGGGAGCAATGATGCTCGCTCGCTTCTCGTCGTTGGTCTTCGGCGTGGTCCTCATGGGATGTCAGGCATCGAGACCCGCGGACCCGCCGCCTCGATCGCACCCGACGAGAGCAGCCGTGATCCCGACCGCATCGCCGACCGCGACGCTTGGGCTCACGGATGCCGGCGCCGACGCGGCCCGTCCGCCGTACGTGTACCCGGTCATGCCGCCCGGACCGCCTCGCAAGAGAGCAAAATTGACCGTCGTGGTGAATCCCGATGACGAGTCATTCTTCGGGCGGCTCGGCATCCAGCTCATCGTCCCTCCTTCGAGCTCGGTGCAGGTCATGAACCGCGTGGCCGCCGGAGGCTCTCCGCCGCCCGGCCCCCTCGGTGTCGATATGGCAGGGCTCGCCAGCTACGCGCTGGGCGGTGGCGGCATCGCGTTGCGAGACGAGTGGAGCTGGGACGAGACGAAGCCGCGTCCCATCGCGGTGGCCTTCCCCGCCGAGAACGGAAGCTTCGACGTGGTGCGATATGCTTACTCGCGTGGGCCACTGCAGATCGAGATTGCCCAGACCACGTATATCGTCGCGATGCGCTTCCGCGGTCTCGCGGTCGACCACGACCTGCCCATCGAGCGTCAAGCCGAAGCGGCAGCTAACCTCCTGCTCCGGCCCGCGAAGGGCCGCCCGCCCTTCGCGTTCGGTCCCCCGCTGCGCGTGGGCGACGGCTACTACGCGGAGCGCATTGCGCCGCCCGCCAAGTGGGGCTCCTGGAACGACGTGATCACCTTCTGGTCAGACAACGTGGATGTTGGCTTCATCACCGTGAAGGCCGACGGCAAGATGCACCAGGGCGTAGAGAGCGGCGACGAGGAGAGCAACGCGAACTGGTTCAAGAGGTTCAGGGATGACCCGGACGAGCAGACCTCGAAGCGTCAGCTCCGCAAGCGATGATCCTCGTGAACGACACGCGCTTCGACGCTCACCTGCTCAGCAACGTGATCGACGACGAGCGATTGACGGCGTCGGTCATCTCGCGCGTCAGCTACGACCTGCCGCACCCCGCGCCCGGGAGCGCGCCCCCGGTCCTCCGGATGTCCGCCGATCAGCCATGGACGGTCGCGTTGAAGGCCTTGGACACGCCCCACGGCAGCATGGAGAGCGACCTGCCGTTCATGAAGGGGGGCGTCGACCTTTTCCTCTTCGGAGCCGCGCGCGCCCCCAAGCGCGCTCCGGTTCGCCGGATGGAGGTGCGGATCGAGGTCGGCTCGTTCACACGCCGTGCGCTGGTGACCGGTGCACGGCTCTGGGTTCGCGAGCGTGGGCAGCTCGTGCCTTCCGATCCCGAGCCATTCGTCGAGATGCCGCTCACGCTGTCGAAGGCGTTCGGTGGCGTCACGACGTGGGATGGTCTGGAAGTGCCCTTCGGACCGAACCCCAAGGGACTTGGCTTCAACATCGACGCGAAGGAGGCGGAGGGACGGCTCTTGCCCTATCTCGAGGAGCCCGATTCCCCGATGACTGCCTGGAATGACCAACCTGCCGTATGCGGCTTCGGGTTTTGCCCGATGGTCAATCCCGCGCGGTTCCACGCGGGCGTGGTTCTCGATGACCAGCACGGGATGAAGGAGCTGCTCCCGCGCCTCTTCAATTCGGCCTATCCGCCCATGGTCGCGCCGTCCGCCTTCGCAGGAGAAGCGGTGCGCGTGGAGGGCGTCACCGCCGACCGATCGCTTGCGTTCACGCTCCCCGGATCACCTTTCGGTGTCGAGCTCACGTTCGGCAGCAAGGTGGTAGAGCGCCTGCCGACCATCGAGCAGATCGGGATCGAGGTCGAAGAGCGCCGCGTGTTCCTCACCTGGCGCTTTTCGTTCCGGTACACGGTGAGGCCGCGGGAATTCCGTCAAGCCACCATCGCTGCGAGAGCTTGAAGGATACATCCATGGCCCTGTTCAATGTGTTGATCGAATATCACCCCATGCTCGGCGTCGACATGCACGACGAGCTGGCGCCCGCGGTCCCGGTCCCGGTCCCGGTCCCGATGGCGCCACACGTCACGGGAGCCCTGTTGAACTGGGTGATCCCCGCGTCGATGGCCGAGACCGTGCGTGCGACGAGCGC
Source organism: Polyangiaceae bacterium (assembly GCA_043732195.1). Taxonomy (GTDB): domain Bacteria; phylum Myxococcota_A; class Polyangia; order Polyangiales; family Polyangiaceae; genus Labilithrix. The sequence continues at coordinate 1,200 of JAYTHX010000268.1, read as the reverse complement.
CGGTGGGCGCGTAATGAAGCGGGGCACCGACATCCAGATCATGATCCCACATGTTCCCACGACCCCGGCTTGCCTGCTCGCCGTCGTCCTCACCGCGTTCAGTGGCTCGAAGTCGCACTTCGGTCCGAGAAGCGTTCAGGTCGGGGGCGGACCCGTGGCGGTCGCACTGATTCCCGTGGGCATCAATCTGAACCTGAACTGTGCTCAGATTCCGCTTCCCACGGGCATCGTCATTGCGCCAAATTCGGTGGTGACCGGAATGACCTGGGGAGACATCATCGGAGGGTTTGCCTCGATGTTCGTCGACGCCGCGCTCCAGGCGATCACGAACGTGATCCTTCCGTCCGGGCTCGGGCCGAGCATCGCAGGCGCGTTCATCGGATCTCCCGTCGGGTTCTCGTTCAACGCCAACGGTGGCGGTCCGATCGGCTTCCTCGGTCGCGCAGAAGGCGATCTCTCCGATTGGGCTCGCGGCGTTGGCGAATCGCTGGGCGGCGATACGAAAGAGGGCGAATCGGACAGGGACGCTGCCATCAAGAAGCTGGGGGAAGACGTCTCCGGGTCGAACAACCCATTCGGATGGAATATTTATTCGAGCGAGCCCGGGAAAGAGGGCGATGTGCAGCGCTTGACCCCCCCTATCGTGCCAGCGCTCGTGCACAGTCTCGACAATCCCGCCGCCGAAGCCTTCTGAGCAAATGACGAGTCTCAGGACGCCCGGCCCCTCGGCCCTGCAGCTCTCGGCGCCCGGCCCCGGCGGCCAGTGGCTGCTGGTCGTGATCGCGAAGCGGACCTATACGATCGCGCGTTCTGGCGAATGCATCCCGGCGCCCGAGCAGCTGCCGTTGCGCACGGCGCCGCTCTTCCATGCCGAGCGGAAGACTCAGCTCGTCGCCGATCTGGACATCTTTCCCTGGAAAGAGCTCACCGATGTCGTCGTCCGCGGGCACGCGTATCCTGGTGTGAAGGGCAGCGCGACCACCGCGGAGGTCGCGGTGCGAGACACCGTGAAGCGACTCGCGGTCATCGGCGATCGCCGCACGTCGACTGGACCGGGTGGCAAGATCCAGTTCTCGAGCTCCGAGCCGTTCGACTGCATCCCGCTCGAATATGACCGCGCGTATGGTGGCTGGGACGAACGCACGGAGCTGAAGTACGTGGATTATCTGGCTCCGATTGCCCCCTACCTCCAGGAGAACT
>JAYTHX010000267.1:0-4378 GCA_043732195.1 Polyangiaceae bacterium | reverse complement strand
GGCGGAGCAGCCAGAAATAGAACGGCGTCGTGAACCACAGCGCGATGCCGTGACCGCTGATCTGGAACGGGACCGTCACCTCGCGGCGCAGCACGGTGCGCAGCGCGTCGCCGATGGGCCCGGGGAACACGCCGAACGCCTCGGTGGGCGCCGGACGCCACGGCAAGCTCGCGAGCATCACGCCCAGGTTGCGCGGAAGGAAGTGGTAGCTGAAGAGACCCCAGCGACGGATGCGCCCCTGCCACCCCACGGTGAGGTACTCGTGCCCGAAGGCCCAGGGCCGCGGATCGTGGAAGCGCGCGTAGTTCATCTGCGCCGCGACGCCGAGGCAGAAGAGCAGCGGGATGGCGAAGAACGCGGCCACGTGGAGCAGCTGGCGGCGGTCGACGCCGCGCAACGTCGCGCCGATGCGGTCGCCGAGCGAGCCCTGGGACGGCAGCGGGCCCGTCTTCTTCATGTAGGATGCACGTATCAGCTCGAACACGAAGAACGTGCCCAGCAGGAGCGTCGTCGTGCGCGTGAGGAACATGCAGCCGAGCAAGAGGCCCGCGAGGATGGGCCGCTCGGCATCGAGCGCGCAGAGCACGAAGAGCGCAGTCAGGCCGATGCCGACGACGTGCGCCGCGAACCAGACCGTGCCCTGCACCGCGGAGTAGAAATAGACGGTCCCGAACGCGAAGAGCAGCGCGAGGAAGACGTTCTCGTACTCCGTGCGCTCGGAGCGACCGGTGCGGCGCATCTTCTCGAGCACGAGGAAGAGCACCGCGGGGCCGACGCCCGCCAGCCAGATGATGAACTGCGCGTCCCGGAAGTTCTCCGGGCTGCCGGCGAGCCAGACCACCGGCATCATCAGCAGGGCAGGGAAGGGCGGAAAGCTGATGTACGTCTTGCCGTCGTAGACGGCGAAGTCGTTGTTCATCGCGTAGCCCGGAGCTCCGCCGCGGAGATCCTGCCGACCGTGGAGCCACGCGTCGGCGAGGTGAGCGAAGTGGTTGTACGGCGTGTGGACCGCCAGACGGTCCGCGCCGACGAGGGCGAACACGGCGAGACAGACGAGGTAGATGCCCAGGCCGATGAGGAGCCGGCGCGAGCGAGTCTCGGGCGTCCACCAGGCTTGCCGCGTGCGGGAAGGGGGAGCCGCGGGAATCGCGGGAATCGCGGGAGGTGGCTGGCTCGCCGCGCGCTTCTCCTTGTCGGCCTCGGCCACCGCCGGCTCGGTCATCGCGCGCACCCTATCATGCCGTCCCCGCCGCGAAGTGCGAAGCCGGCTACGCGCCAGATCGGGGCTGGCAGCGCACCGCCCTTCGCGTTCGCGCCGCGATCTACGGGGAAATGGCGCTGCTTGTCGATGGCATAGTGCTTGTATCAGTCGGCGATCGAATGGCCCTTCCCTTCGACACGCAGCAGACCGGCGCCCGCGACCCCAGGGCGCTCGCGATCCTCGCGAAGACGATTTACCGGGAGCTTCGCGCGAGCGGTTACGCCGAGCGCGACGTCATGGCCCTCGCCGGCGAGCTGCTCGGCATGGTGGCGACCGAGGTCAAGGGCCGCCGTGAGCCTCGCGGCGACTGATCGCTGCCCCGTAATTGACACGGCTTGCGGTAGTCCCTGACAATCCCGTTGAAAATCCGACGGAAAGCGCGCGAGAGTGCGTCCGACGGAATGCGGTTCCCGAGTAAGCTCGGCAACCGGACGCGCGGGATTTCGCAGGGCCTAGAGGACGACACAGCGCGTGTTTGCGATCATCATCAGCGAAAAAGGCGGCGCGGAGCGTAGGGAGAGCTTCGACAAGAACGAGATCAACGTCGGGCGCGTTCAGGGCAATGACCTGATGCTCCCGAAGGGGAACGTCTCGAAGCACCACGCACGCCTGCTCTTCCGCGACGGCCGGTTCATCGTCACCGACCTGAAGAGCACCAACGGCACGTACGTCAACGGCCGGAAGATCGCCCAGGCCACGATCGTCCGCGAGGGCGACAAGATCTACATCGGAGACTTCGTGCTCCGCCTCGAGACCAACGGCGCGCAAGCTGCGCCGATCCTCGAGGCCACGGCCGGCGGCGAGGAGGAGTCCATCCGGACCCTCGCTCGCGACAACGTGCCTCCGCCGCGCCCCATGAACAACCCGCCCGCGGTGACGCTCAAGGCGCCCACGCATCCGCCCGGCGCGCCGCTCCCGCGTCCCCAGCCCTCCAACGTCTCGAACGCGCCGCCGCCCGTGCAGCAGCGCGAGCCGAGCGGCGGCGGATATCCTCTCGATCACGATCCCGACGACAGCGCGCCCCTCCAGAAGCCGCGCATGCAGTCGGGCGCGCCGCCGCCGATGCAGAGCGGCAGCAACGCGAATGGCCCGCGCCCGATGACGATGCCGCTGAACCAGATGTCGCCGCCGTTGATCGGCCAGCGACCTCCCACGGGTGCGCCCGGGATCGCGCTCCAGCAGCCGCCGACCGCGCAGCCGATGCAGCCGTTCCAGGCGAGCTCGCCCCCGCCCCAGCCGGCGCCTCTGCCGCCGCCTCCGCCTCCGCTCGCGCCCCCGCCGCAGGCCGCGCCTCCGCCGCAGGCCCCCGCGCCTCCGCCCCCGCTTCCGCCCCCGCCGCAGCCCTCTGCGCCGCCTCCGCTCGCGCCTCCGCCGCAGCAATCGTCGGCCTCCCAGCTGGGGTCGGGCCCGCCCGATCGCGCGGCGGCGCAGCAGCGCCCGACCGCGCCCCCTGGGCGCGTCGCGCAGAAGGAGTCCCCCGCGCAGGCGGGCCGTCGCCTCGCGCTCACCATGCTCATGGGTCGCATCGCGGATGCGGTCGATCTCTCGCCGCTGCGCGCCAGCCCCAACGTCCCGGAGGCGCTCGCCGCGCAGATCGAGCGCGCCGCGCGCGATCAGGCGAACGCGATGCGAGACGAAGGCGAGGCCCCGCAGGACGTCGACCTCGATGCGGTGGTGCGCGATGCGCACCGCGAGCTCGTCGGCCTCGGCGCGATCGGTCCGCTCCTCGAGGACGAGGAAGTCAGCGAGATCCACTGCGTCCGTTACGATCAGCTCTTCACGGTGCGCTCCGGCAACACCGTGAACGAGGGCGGCGGGTTCAGCAGCGAGGAGGCGCTCTACCGCGTGATCGCGCGCCTCGCGCAGCAGAGCGGCGAGCCGTGGCGGCCCGGCGAGACCGTGATCGAGCGGCGCCTGCCGCGGGCCTCGCTGGTCGCGATCTCACCGCCCGCGGCGCTCACGCACGTCGTCTCGATCCGCAAGCGGCGCCGCGTCGAGTCCACGCTCGAGGATCTCGTTCGCCAGTCGGCCATCTCGCGGCCGATGGCGCAGTTCCTCGAGGCCTGCGTGACGGCGCGCGCGAACATCCTCGTCTCCGGCTCCTCGGCCGGCCCGGTGCTGTCGGCGCTCGCGTCGACGGGCAGCGCCGGCGAGCGCGTGTGCGTCGTGCAGGACGTCGAGGAGATCGCGGTGGGCAGCGCCCATGCGGTCCCGCTCACCATCGTCGACACGCGCAAGGCGGGCGAGGACACCGTGCGCGCGGCGTCGCGGCTGCGTCCCGATCGGCTCGTGGTGGCGGCGCTCGCCGGCGGCGTGGCCGCGGCAACGGTCGACGCGATGGCCGAGGGCAGCGAGGGCGTGCTCGCGGCGATCGCTGCGCCCACGCTCCGTCAGGCGCTCTCGCGCCTGGTCGCGCAGCTCGTGCTGCATCGTCCCGGGCTCGGCCTCGAGGCGATGCGCGACGTCGTGGGCGAGTCCTTCGACATCGCGCTCGAGGTAGCGACGCTCCCCGACGGCCGGCTGCGCGTGACGCGCGTGGCCGAGCTCGGCGGATCGGACGCGAAGGGCATCGTCGCGCGCGACGTCTTCGTCTTCAACGCCGACCCGCAGGGCGGCGAAGGCAGCTTCAGCGCCACGGGCGTCGTCCCGCGCCTCGCGAACGATCTCGCCGCGCGCGGCATGAAGCTCGACCCCGCGATCTTCAAGCGCGCCGGCCGCTAGCGCTCGCGGCGCGAGACGAGACACAGGAGCCTCGGAGCGTTTTCGACGCAGGTCGCCGCAGCTCGGCAGGTCGCCGCGACCGGTCCGGTCACGAACGGAAATTCTCTCCGAGACTCCGACCCCCTGTGAATGTCGGTCTCGGCTCGCGGGCCGTCACACGCCCTACGTGGCCGCTTGCTCTTGCGCGCGTTTGACCATCTTGCGATGCGTCAGGCGCTTCTTCAGCGGGCCCATGTGGTCGATCATCAGCTGGCCCTGGAGGTGGTCGTACTCGTGCTGGATGGCCACCGCGAGGAGGCCCTCGGCCTCGAGCTCGAAGGACTTGCCGTCCTTGTCGAGCGCGCGCACGCGCACGCGCTCGGCGCGGTCGATGTCCTCGGTCACTCCCGGAAAGCT
>JAYTHX010000266.1:0-33714 GCA_043732195.1 Polyangiaceae bacterium | reverse complement strand
TTCACCACGTACGTCTCGCGGCGCTGGAACGAGCTCGCGCCGACCTACACGCCGCGTAGAGCGGGGCGGCGGGGCCCCCCGTCGGCCGATCGGTGGCGTCGGTCTTCGCCGGGTCGAGGCGGACGATCGTGCCCTCCACGGCGTCGACGTAGTGCAGCTTGCCGTCGGCGTTGAACGCGAGGCCCATGAGGCCCTCTGCGCCGGTGCTCACGCGGCCCAGCTCCTTGCCCGTCAGATCGAGCGCGACGATGTCGCCCGTCGCGTGCTCGGCGACGAACAGCTTGCCGTCGTGCAGCTCGAGGCCGCTCGGCTCGTGAAGCCCGCCGGCCACCTGCGTGTACGTCGACCCGGCGATGCTCGAGTACTCGGCGAGCGGCTCCATCTCGGGCTTCAGCTTCGTCTTCGTGCCGGTCGTGGGGTCGAGCACCATGATTCGGCCGCCGCCGGTGTCGGCGACGTAGACGAGCCCGGTGTCGTGATCGATGGCGATGTGCCCGGGTACGCTGGGCACGCGGGTCACCTTCGCGTCGACGAAGCGCTGCACCGCGCCATCGCTGTGGTCGGTGCCGCCGGGGCCGTGGTCCTTGCGTAAGTCATAACGGACGATCTGGCTGTGCAGGCCATCAAATGCATAATACACGTTGTTGGCATCGTGCTCGATGCCCATGCACCACGGGCTCTCGTGAAGCATGTCGAGGTGGCTGCCCTCCTTGCCGATGCCGCGCTCCTGGTTCGCGGTGGCGAAGACATCGAGGTACGAGCTCCAGAGCGTGGGACCCATGAAGTCGTCGATGGGCTGCGCGGCGCCGTTCCACTCGTCGCGCGACTCGGAGCAGGTCGCGAACGTCGACTTCGCGCCGATGGCGAGCGCGGTCGGGTTGCTCATGAAATGCGCGGCGAAGATGTCACCGCGGCGCTGGGCCTTCTGCTCGGGCGTGCCTGCGTGATCATAGATGACGACGCCTTGCAGCCCGGCGTTCACCACCCAGAGGCGGTCCGGGGTGTCAGCGTCGAATGCGAGATCGCGCGGCGTGTCGAGACCGTCGCTCTTCGTGCCCACGACGACGAACCCACGCGTCTCCGAGCGCCCAGCTCGGGCACCGCGAGGCCGGCGGCCGGATCGGGCGCCGGCGTGGGCGCCGCCTCACCGGACGAGGCGCTGCACGCCGCGAGACATCCAACCGCGACGAGGACGAGGGCATTCGCAGATCGCATGCGCCCAAGCAACCCCCATGCCGCCCGTATCCCGCCTGAATGCCTCCAGGCTCCCTCCCGCCGTCAGTTCCCGAACGGTCCCGTGCGCGACCGCGCGTGCAATGTCGCGCGCGCGCGTGCGCGTGCGCGTGCCGCGGCGTCGGCTCGGGTCGCACGGGCGGCGTCGGCTCGGGTCGGTCTCGATGGTGAAGATCCTTCACGGTCGGAGAGGATCCGTCGTGCTCGCATGCGGGGGCGCCCAGCGCCGCCGCATCGGGGGAGAGCGCTGCCGAGGTCGGACGCGCGTTGTCCTCCGCAGAGCGTGGGGGGGGGGCTTGCGGCGGACGCCGCCGCCGCCGCCGACAGGGCGCTAGAGCTTGCCGAGGAGCGATTCAGCGCGGAGCTTCCAGACGACGCCGATGCCCTCGAGGAAGATCTTGCGGCTCATCTTGGACGCGCCCGCCGTGCGGTCCACGAAGATGATCGGGACCTCCTTCACGCGCATGCCCTTGCGGATCGCGCGGTAGGTCATCTCGATCTGGAACGAGTAGCCGTTGGAATGGATCGTATCGATGTCGATCGCCTCGAGCGCGCGTCGCGTGAACGCCTTGTAGCCGCTCGTCAGGTCCTTCACCGAGAGCCCGAGAATGGTGCGCGAGTAGAGCGAGCCGCCCTTCGAGATCACGTGGCGGCCGAGGCCCCAGCCCTCGACGCCGCCGCCGGGGATGTTGCGCGAGCCGATGACGACGTCCGCGCCGTCGTCGAGCGCCTTCACGAACGCCGGGAGGTACTTGACGTCGTGCGAGAGGTCCGCGTCCATCTCGAAGAAGCGGTCGTACCCCTCGACGAGGCCCTTCTGGAACGCCTGGATGTATGCGGTGCCAAGCCCCAGCTTGCCCGCCCGGTGCATGACGCGAACGTGCTCGTCCTTTGCCGCGATGCCGTCGGCCAGATCGCCCGTGCCGTCGGGCGAGTTGTCGTCGACGATCATCAGGTGCGCCTCGGGGTAGCCCGAACGCACCGCGTCGACGAAGCGGGGCAGGTTGTCCTTCTCGTTGTAAGTCGGGGTGACGATGAGGGTTCTGGGCATGGCGAGCGGTCGTTCTATACCACCCGAAGCGAACGTGATCCGGTCTAGAATCCTCCCGTGGCCCTGAAATCCACACGTCCGCCCGTGCCGCCCGGCAGCGAGGCGGACTTTGCGGCCGAAGGTCGGGCGAGACGTCAGAGCTCGCGCGAGATCGACCTGCGCGCCGTGCAGGCGGAGCACAAGCTCGCCCTCGCCGAGGAGGAGCTCGTTCGCGAGCGCCGGATCGGCGTCGCCCTCCGCGAGGTGGGCCTCGCCCTCGGCACCACGCTCGATCTCGATCAGCTGCTCGAGCTGATCCTCCAGAAGATCAACGACGCCGTCGAGGCCGACCGCGCCACGCTCTACCTGCTCGACGAGCGGAAGGGCGAGCTCGTCTCGCGCATCGTCCAGGGCGACGAGGTTCGCGCCATCCGCCTGAAGGTCGGGCAGGGCATCGCCGGGCACGTCGCGCACACCGGCAAGGCGCTGCTGGTCAACGACCCCTACCAGGATGCCCGCTTCAATCCCGAATGGGACATGACCTCGGGCTACCGCACGCGATCGATCCTCGCGGTGCCGATGAAGAACCACCTGGGACGAACCATCGGCGTCATCCAGGTGCTCAACAAGAAGTCGGGGCAGTTCAGCGATCACGACGCGGTCACGCTCGCTGCGCTCGCCACGCAGGCCGCGATCTCGATCGACAACTCGCGCCTGTTCCTCTCCGTCACCCAGAAGAACACCGAGCTGCTCGAGATCAAGGAGCAACTCGAGCACCGCGTGCGCGACCTCAAGCTCCTGTTCGACCTCGAGTCGGCGATGGGCCGGGCCACCTCGCTCGACGAGCTCTTCACGGGCGTGCTCAGCGAGGCGCTCCGCACGAGCGAGGCGCACGCTGGCGCCTTCGCGCTGCGCGACCACAGCACCGAGGTCGCGCACCTCTACCTCATGAAGGCGAACGACTCGAAGCTCGTACGCACGACGGTCCGCGCGAAGGCCGGCTTCACCGGGCTCGCGATGGCCGAGGGTGAGGTCGTCTTCACGAACGACGCCCACGCGCATCCCTCGAACGATCCTGCGCTCGAGGAGATCCTCGGTGAGCGCGTCCGCTCGTGCATCAGCGTGCCCCTCGAGGGCGAGGAGGGCGAGCCCATGGGCGCCATCGCCCTCTACAACAAGGGCAACGGGCCGGGCAAAGGCCACCACGAGCGCCGCTTCGACGAGGACGACCGCGCGCTCCTCCTCCTCATCGCCGCGAACGCCTCGACCGCGATCCAGCTCCAGATGTCGCGCGAATCACGGGAGCGCGAGGAGCGCCTCACCACGATCGGGCGCCTGCTCTCGGGCGTGATCCACGACCTGAAGACGCCCCTCACGGTGATCAGCGGCTACGTCCAGCTGATGCAGGCCGCCGACAAGCGCGAGGTCCGCGAGGAGTACGCCGACCTCGCGCTCAAGCAGTTCGATCACATCGGCGCGATGCAGCGCGACGTCCTCGAGTTCGCGCGCGGCGAGAAGACGGTCTTCATCCGCAAGGTGTACCTCGCGAGCTTCTTCGGCGACGTGCGCGAGCAGCTCCAGATGCAGCTCGCGCGCCTCGGCGTCGAGCTCGTGATCGACCTCGCGGACAAGGGCACGGCGCGCTTCGACGAGGGAAAGATCCTGCGCGTCATCCACAACATCGCGCGCAACGCCGCCGAGGCGATGACCGACAAGGGCGGCAAGTTCACCATCAAGGTGACGCGCGACAAGGACAAGAGCGGCGAAGAGGTGCTCGTCCTGACCTTCTCGGACAACGGCCCAGGCATACCCAAGGACATCGAGCACCGCCTCTTCCAGTCGTTCGTCACGAGCGGCAAGAAGGGCGGCACGGGCCTCGGCCTGGCGATCACCAAGCGCATCGCGGAGGAGCACGGCGGAACGATCAGCGTCCACTCCTCGAGCCGCGGCGCGACGTTCAAGATGCGCCTCCCGCAGCACCATGAGTGAGCAGAGGGCGCCCGGTCGTCTCGCTCTGCTGGTGTCGGCCATTGCCTGGAGCAGCGCGGCGCAGGCGCAGCAGCGGCCGCTCCAGCCGGGGGTTGCGCAGGTCGAGGCGCCCACGATCGCCGAGGACTCGCTGCCGCCGTGGGCCGACCTGGGGGACGTGCCCGCGCCCGCCTGGGCGCGCTCCGTCGCGCCGACGCGGTCGGATGCTGCATTCTACACGGAGCCCGGCAACCTCAACGCGCGCCGCGGGAGCGCGCAGCTCGGCGCGCGGCTGCCGCTCTTCGCCACCAGGCGCGGCGGCGGCTGCCAGGGCCGCTGGCTCAACGTCGGTCCCTTCGCCTGGATCTGCTCGGACGTCGCCGAGTACTCCGGCGAAGATCCCTTCGCGCCCACGCTCGGCTCGCGCCCTTGGATGCTGCCCACCGGCGACGCCGTCCGCCCGCCGCGCCCCGGCGCGCGCTCGCTCCCGCCCCTCGAGCCGACCACGCCCGGCGACGACGGCCTGCCGTACCGCTACTACTTCGCGGGCCAGGGTGGCGCCTTCGGCTTCGCGAACCTCGGCAACGCCCTCGACGACGCGCCCGATCAGGAGCTCGAGCAGGGCTTCGCGGTCGCCATCGTCGAGGAGAAGACCGCGCACGGCGAGTCGTGGGGACGCACCAAGAAGGGCCGCTGGGTCGCCATGCGCGAGCTCGTCGCGGCGCGGCCGTTCCTCTTCCACGGCGAGCCGATCAGCGACGGCAAGCTCGACGTCGCGTGGGTGTCGACCGACAAGGCGAGCGTCTTCGGCTCCGAGAAAGGCGGCGCCGCGAGCGGCACGCGCACGCGCTTCGAGAAGGTGCACGTCCGCGAGGAAAAGGGCACCGGCCCAAACGTCATGCTGCGCATCGACGACGGCAGCTGGATGCGCGCCCGCGATCTCTCGCGCGCGCGCCTCGAGGCGCCCCCGCCCGAGGCCGGCGGTGCCGCCACGCTCGAGCGCTGGATCGACGTCGACCTCGTGCAGCAGACGCTCGTCGCCTACGAAGGAACGAAGCCGGTGTTCGCCACCATCGTCTCCACCGGCAAGGGCCCAGCGCGCAGCGATCACGCGACGCCCCCCGGCGCGCATCGCATCTGGGTGAAGATCTTCACCACGAAGATGGACAACCTCGAGAAGGAAGACGTCGAGAAGCACTACGCGCTCGAGGACGTGCCGTGGGTGCAGTTCTTCGACAAGGCCGTCGCGCTGCACGGCGCGTTCTGGCACCACGACTTCGGGCACGTCCACAGCCACGGCTGCGTGAACCTCGCGCCCATCGACGCGCGCTGGCTCTTCGCGTTCACCGGCCCGCATCTCCCGATCGGTTGGACCGCGGCCTACCCGACAAAGACCGAGCCCGGCACGGTGGTGCGCGTGCGCTGATCCCTACTCCATCCCACGAACCGACCGCGCTCTTCCTCGAGCGACGTTCGCATCGCGGCGCGCTCGGCGCTGCTCGAGAGCGACGAACGACCTTTATCGCGGTAGTCTGCACGGGTGATCTCCGTCGTTTCGGCCGTGCGCGATCTGGGGCGCCTGCGCGAGATCACCAGCGTGCTCGTCCGCCACGGCTTCGGCGAGGTGGTGGCGCGCGCCGGCTTCGGGCGCAAGCCGCGCAAGGGCACCGCCAGCGATTCGCCGCCGTCGAAAGGCGCCGCCGACGAGGCGCCCGAGATCTCCACCGACGAGCTCGCCAAGGGCGAGGAAGAGAAGACCCGCACCACCACCGCGGTGCGCGTCCGCCTCGTGCTCCAGGATCTCGGCCCCTCGTTCATCAAGCTTGGTCAGATCGCCTCGACGCGCCCCGACCTCCTCCCGCCCGACGTGATCACCGAGCTCAAGAAGCTCCAGGAGAACGTCCCGCCCGTCCCCTTCGAGGACGTGAAGAAGGTCATCGAGGTGAGCCTCGGGCTGCCGCTGGAAAAGGCGTTCGTCTCGTTCGACGAGACCCCGCTCGCCGCCGCGTCGATCGGCCAGGTCCATCGTGCCGTGCTCGCCACGCCCGAGGGCGACGTGCAGGTGGTGGTGAAGGTGCAGCGCCCGAACGTCGGCGACACCGTGCAGCGCGACCTCGAGCTGCTCCACATCATGGCCGCCACGCTCGAGCGCGCCTTGCCCGAGACCCGCGTGTACTCGCCGATCGGCCTCGTGCAGCAGTTCGATCGCTCGATCACCGCCGAGCTGAACTTCACGATCGAGGGCGAGAACGGCGAGCGCTTCGCCAAGAACTTCGAGGGCACCCCGCAGGGCGAGCTCGCCACGTTCCCCAAGGTCTACAAGCAGGCCTCGAGCAAGCACGTGCTCGCGCTCGAGTTCTTCGACGGCCTCAAGGTGGACAAGGCGGTCGCCGCCGGCGTCGACGGCAAGCAGGTCGCGAAGAACGCGGTCGGCGTCGTCATCAAGATGGTCTTCGAGGACGGCTTCTTCCACGCCGATCCGCACCCCGGCAACATCATCATCCTGCCGCGTCCCGACTGGGCGCACCCCGTGATCGGGCTCATCGACCTCGGCATGGTTGGCCGCCTCAGCCCGGAGCTGCGCGATCGCACCGTTGACCTCATGGTCGCGGCCGTGCGCAAGGACGCGTACGGCGTGGCCGACGCGCTCTACCAGGTCGGCCGGCCGACCAAGAAGGTCGATATGCGCGAGTACCGCACCGAGGTGGCGCTGCTCGCCGAGAAGTATCTCGGGCGTCCGCTCAAGGAGATCGACCTCTCGTCGATGCTCCGCGATCTCGCCGGCGGCGCGATGAAGTACGGCATCGAGATCCCCACCGACTTCATGCTCGTGGGGAAGGCGATCATGACGCTCGAGGGCATCGGCAAGCAGCTCGATCCCGACCTCGACGTGTTCGGCGAGGCGCAGCCCTACTTCCTCGACATCCTCAAGAAGCGCTATTCGCCGCAGCGGCTCGGTAACGAGCTCATTCGCGGCGTCGAGCAGCTCTCCCGCGCCGGCTACGACGTGCCCATCCAGGCGCGCGAGATCCTCGAGGACCTCCGGCTCGGGCGGCTCGTGGTGAAGACCGCCGATCCCGGCCTGCCGGTCGCGTCGGACCGGCTCGGGAGGCGCTTGTTCTCCGGGCTCGTCGTCGCCTCGACGACGCTCTCCGGCGCGCTCGTCCTGCCGCACCAGATGGCCGCGAGCCTCGCGCTGTTCGTGGTGGCGGGGCTCATCCTGGTCCTCCACGTCGTGCGCGATCGCCGCCGTGCACGGCAGCTCACCCCGTAGCGAAGTGACCCGCGCGCTCGCGCTGCCCGCTCGAAATGCCGCGTTTTTTCGCGCAATATGGCGCGGATCGGTCTGTGCACTCCCGCCTGCGAACCCCAACCAAGGAGACGCACGATGGGTACTGTGAGCTGGCAGCCGAAGTGGTGGACGGAAGAGAACGGCACCGCATGGGGGAAGGTCAAGGAGGCCATGAAGCGTGACTGGGAGCAGACCAAGGCCGACCTCCATCTCGGTGGCAAGGAGCTGAACCAGGACGTCGGCGACACCGTCAAGCAGGCCGCCGGCAAGGAGCCCATCCCGGGCGGCACCACCCCGAACGACGTCCACACGGGCCTCAACTGGGACGACGCAGAGCGGCCGCTCATGTACGGCTACGGCGCGCGGCGCCAGTACGGCGCGCAGCACGCGCAGTGGAACGACAAGCTCGAGACCTCGCTGAAGAGCGACTGGGAGGCCGAGCACGCCGGCGTCGGCGACACGTTGAAGCAGCAGTGGGAGGACGTGAAGGACGTCGTCCGCCACGGCTACGATCGCGCGCGGTCCTAGCAGCGCGGGTGCGGGCGAGCGATCGCCCGCCCGCTACGCACTGCAGCGAAAGCCGATCTGGTAGAACGAGAAGTCCTCGCCGTGAACGGTCGTCATCGGACGGCAGCGATCGCGGGCGGGACGCCAGTAGCCGCCCTTGAGGCCGTTCCTGAACGGCCCGCCGGCCTCGTTGACGACCCACTCGTCGACGTTGCCGGTCATGTCGAAGACGCCGTACGCGCTCTTGCACCGGGCCCGCGCGCCACTGGACTCGCCTTGCCACAAGCGGGCGACCTCGGCCTCGCGGGTCTTCGCGTTGGCGAGCGCCCTCTCGTTCACCGCGGCGTGCGGCTTGTCGATGTTTACTGCCCGACGCTCGAGCAGACGTGCAAGCGGTACGTCGCCGGGGATGCGCGCGGAGCTCGCCGACGGTCAGCGCGAGGAGCGCGCGCCGCGGTGCCATCAGCATGCCGCCGAGCGAGCCCATGACCACGATGCCGGCGACGTACAGGCCGAGCGGCCACAGCCCGCGCCGGGCCTGCCAGACCGAGATCTCGCCTTCGCCCCGCATGTCCGTGCCGTAGCCGGTCGCGACGTGATGCAGGTCGTGGAGCATGATCGCCCACGCGTGGCGGGCCGTGTTCGGCACCTTGATCGGGATCCCGAAGGCGGTCGCCTCGGTCCACTTCGCGGCGTAGGAGGCGACGGTGAAGCCGTTCTCCTCCAGGTAAGCATCACGAGCACGGCGGACGGTCCACGACGACGGATACGGCCGATCGAGCACGAACATCTGGCGCACCTCGTTACCGATGAGATAGGGCCGGCGCGCGCCACGGACATGGCAGAAATGGAAAACGCCCGCGCTGCCGGAGCAACGCGGGCGTCTCGAGCACTCGCCGCGGATCACTTACCGGTGGCGAAGCCCTGGAGGAAGAACGCGATGACGAAGCTGAGGAGCACGAGGGACTCGATCAGCGCGAGGCCGAGGATCATCGGCGTCTGGATGCGGGCGGCGGCGCCCGGGTTGCGCGAGATGCCTTCGAGCGCGGCCGCTGCGGCCTTGCCCTGACCCATCGCGCCGCCGAGAACGCCGAGACCGATCGCGAAGCCGGCGCCTGCGCCTGCATACATCTTCACGTCGTTGATGCCGGCGCCCTTCTCGGCGGCCGCCTGCGCGAACGCGGCGAACGGGACGAGGAACGCGGCGACGAAGGCCAGGGCCGCGGGGCCAAACTTGCGAGTGCTCATCGTGACTGACTCCTTAGAGGAACTTTTGGCTGTGAAGAAGCGGGTGGTTTTCGAGATTCTGAAAATCAGGCGTGCGCCTTGTGGTCGGCGTCGTCGTCGTGCGCGCCGCCGCCGTGGTCGTCGTGACCTTCGGTGGCGAGCGAGATGTAGATCGACGTCAGCAGGCAGAACACCAGGACCTGCACCACGGCGACCAGCGTGCCGAGGATCATGATCGGGATCGGCAGGAACACCGTGAAGATGCCCAGCATGATCGAGAGCAGGAGGTGGTCGACCGCGATGTTGAGCATCAGGCGGATGCTCAGCGTGATGGGGCGGATGATGAACGTGGAGAGGAACTCGATCGAGAAGATCAGGATGTTGATCGGGATCATCGGCCAGCCCATCCACGGCCCGGCGAGGTGAGCGATCGAGGCGAACCCCTGCTCCTTGAGGCCGTAGTACGTGAAGGCGCCGAGGGTCACCAGCGAGCAGCCCGCCGTGATGTTCCAGCTCGCGGTCGGCGGGAGGAACCCGGGGATCATGCCGAGCACGTTCGAGAAGAGGATGAAGCAGGCGGCCGTGCCCACGACGGGGAAGAACTTCTTGGCCCGGGTGGGGCCCATCATGTCCTTCATCGTTCCGTAGAAGTAACCGATGAAGATCTCGAAGAACGTGCGCAGCGTGAGCTTGTCGTCCGGGATGACCGACTTCTCGTAGTCGGTGAGCTTGGACTTCACCGAGAACGCGAGCGCGATCAGGATGAGGACGACGAGCGCGCTCGCAACGAGCGGCTCTGCGCCATGGGCGTCCACCGGCTTCTTGCCGACGAACGTCATTCCGAAATTGTGCATGTTCTCCCCGAGGGCGGGGAACATGGCAATCAGGTAGCTGAGGAACGAGGTGTGCTCCGGCATCGTCGCGGGACGCTCCATAACACGATCCCCAGGAGAATGTCCCCTCGCGAATCGCGCAGGTTTTTCGCTCTTATTCCGTGCGGGTGCGGGCGCGCCGTCCGCGCGGGCGCGGGGCGAGGCTCGTGAGGACCCCGCTGATCGCGATCGCCACGGGAAGGACTCCGTACCCGATGACCAGGGGGATAGGGTCGACCAGGTGCCGGGTCAAAAGGACCCAGATTCCCCCGAAAAGAAGCACCATTTTGAGGAGAGCGAAGAGACCCCACCCCGCGCCCCCGCGCTTTCCCTCGGCGGCGTGGTCGATGGGTGGCTCGGCGGGCTCGGCGGGCTCGACGCTGCCGGCGGCGGCGGCGGCCTCCTTCACGCGCTCCTCCTCCGCAGCATCGTCGACGGCGGGCTGGAGCATCGCCCGGATGATGGCGGTGAGGGACGCGAGGTTCGCGACCGCGATGATCGCCCCGGCGGCGACGGAGAGCGCGACGTGCCCGTCGAAGAGGGCGAGCCCGGCCAGGGCGAGCAGAGCGCCGAGGACACCGGCGGCGATCGTGGCGACCTTCGCGGCGTCGGGTCCGGCGGGAGGCTCAGCTGTCCTTGTCGTCGCCATCGCTCTTTTCTTTCTCGGAGGCCTTCGGCTTCTTGGCCCACGGGTCCTCGCCTCGCTCGAGCGCCTCCTCGTTCTCGATGTCGCGCTGCATGCGCTTCGAGGCCTTGTAGAGGGCGCGGAACCCGGCGTAGCAGCCGAGCAGGAAGCCGACGAACGCGATCCAGTGGGTGTCGAATCTGCGGTCGAGGAAGCGGCCGCCGTAGTAGCCGACCGCGATCGAGCCGAGCAGCTCGAACCCGAGCGACCCGTAGCGCCCGAAGGCCTTCATTCCCTTGCCCGACCCGAACAGCATCGATGACGCGGGTTCTCGCACCGGGCGGCCGGGTCGTCAAATCAGCGGTCGCCGCGCCATGCTCGGGGATACGGCGTGGGGTCAGGTCCTGAGGGCCAAGATGCCCGTGCGCCGGCCGCGGCAGCGCAGCCGTCTGCCGCGCGATCGCTGAGGACGCCTTCTGCGCGGACCTCGCCCGGAGCTTCCAGAGGAGCTGCCCCGACGATCCGACGGCGCATCTCGCCGAGGACGGATCGCTCGCCTGCGAGTGAGGCTACCCGCACACCTTGCGCGTGATCGCGTCGCGCTCGGCGAGGGTCTTCTCGAGCACGAGGCGGAGCTTCTCGAACGCGCGCCCGCGGTGCGACACGCGCGACTTCTCTTCCTCGGTGAGCTCCGCCATCGTCTTGTCGATGCCGTCGACCACGAAGAGCGGGTCGTAGCCGAAGCCGCCCGAGCCGCGCGGGGTCCGCACGATCTTGCCCGCGCACGTGCCCTCGACGAGGAACGGCTCGCCGTCCTTCACGAAGGGGTCGACCAGCGCCAGCACGCAGCGGAAGCGCGCCTCGTACGTCTCGCTGGTGCGCGAGCCGTGCGGGTCGGACTCGAGAGAGTCGAGCGCCGCGAGGAGCGCCGCGTTGTTCTCGGCGTCGGTGGCCCGCTCGCCGGCGAAGCGCGCCGAGCGCACGCCGGGAGCGCCGCCGAGCGCGTCGACCTCGAGGCCCGAGTCGTCGGCGACGGTGAGCATCATGGTGATCCCCGCGACGGTCTGCGCCTTCTTCTTCGCGTTCGCGTCGAAGGTCTCGCCGTCCTCGATCACCGTGATCTCGCGCTTCGCCACGTCCTGCGGCGAGAGCACCTGCACGCCCAGCGGGGCGAGGAGCAGGCGCAGCTCGTCGAGCTTGCCGCGGTTCTGCGTGGCGACGACGAGCGCGTGGCTCACGCCTTGCTCCCGGCGGGGATGAGGAGCTTCGCGAGCTCGACGCCGGCGCCCGCCAGCGCCCTCTCCTGGATGTGGGTGAGCTGCTCGATGCCGACAAGCGCGAGATCCATCATGCGCATGACGTCCTTGCGGGGGATGGGCGCGCCCTCGGCGGTACCCTGGATCTCGACGATCTGCCCCGAGCGCGTCGCGACGAGGTTCAGGTCGACCTCGGCGCGCGAGTCCTCGAGGTAGACGAGGTCGAGCGCGAGGTCGTCGTCGAGGTAGCCGACGCTCGTGGCCGCGACCGGCTCGCGCACGCACGGCACCGCGATCTTGCCGGCCTTCGTGATCTTGTCGAGCGCGAGGCACAGCGCGACGAACCCCGCGGTGATCGATGCGGTGCGGGTGCCGCCGTCGGCCTCGAGCACGTCGCAGTCGATGCTGATCTGGCGCTCGCCGAGCTTCTTCATGTCGACGGCAGCGCGCAGCGCGCGGCCGATGAGCCGCTGGATCTCCTGCGTTCGTCCGCTCGGCGCCTTGCCGCGCCCGTCCCGGCTCTCGCGCGACTTGGGGTTGGAGCGCGGATGCATCTGGTACTCGGCGGTGACCCAGCCCTTGCCCTTGCCCTCCATCCACGGCGGAATCTTCTCGTCCACCGAGGCGGTGGCGAGCACGACGGTCGACCCGGCGCGGTAGAGGACGGAGCCTTCGGACATGCGGTGGAAGCCGACCGTCATCTCGACGGGGCGGAGCGCGTCGAAGGCGCGGCCATCAGGGCGAACGTTCATGCCGCGCACTCTACCAGGCCTTGACGGAGACCGCGTCGAGCGTCACCTTCGCGGCTCGGGAGAGCCGATCGCGGTGCTGAAGGGTTGAACGTCAGCCCACCAGCCGGCGCGCGAGCATGCGCAGGCTCTCGTTGACGAACGGCTTCTCCAGCCGTTCGTTGGGGACGCTGGCGAGGAAGGCACGTAGCTCCTCCTCGGCGGCTCCGCCCGTCACGAAGACGAAGCGCGCGGCGAGGGCGGGGTCGTGCGACTTCACGCGGTCGTACAGCTCCATGCCGGTCATCAACGGCATCACCAGATCGCAAAGGATCAAGTCGAATGGCCTGCGTTCCTCGACGAGCATCCGCAGCGCATCGATGGAGCTCCCCACCGCCACCACGTCGTGATCGCCCTTGAGCCCGCGGGCGATGGTGCGGAGCACCGCCGGCTCGTCGTCGATCACGAGCACGTTTCCGCGCCGGCGCGCGAGGGCAGGCATCTCCGGGACGCTCGCCTTCGTGACCACGGGCGGCGCGACGGCGAGGAGGACGCGGAACGTCGTGCCCGCGCCCACGGTGGTCACGCAGGAGATCTCGCCGCCGATGGCGGTCACGATGGCGTGCGCGATGGCCAGCCCCAGGCCCGTCCCCTTACCGACGGACCTGGTGCTGAAGAACGGGTCGTAGATGCGGGGCAGGACGTCTTCCTCGATGCCAGGTCCGTTGTCCTCGACCTCGACGGCGACGCGACCATCGGCGGTGGCGAAGGTGCGCACCGTGACCCGGTTGCGCGACGGATCGCGCACCACGAACGCTTGCGCCGCGTTCATCAGCAGGCTCAGGATGACCTGCGAGAGCCGCGATTCATCGGCGAGGACCCGCGGCACCAGCGCGTGCTCGGTGACCAGCGTGGCGGCGCCCCGGAGCTCGTGCACCGCCATGTCGATCGCGACGTCGACGGCGGCCCGCACGTTCGTGGGCGCGACCGGCCCCTCCTCGCGCGCGAACGACTTCAGCCCGAGGACGATCTTCTGGATCCGCCCGGCGCCCTCGCGTGCTTCGCCGAGCACCTCGAGCACCTCCAGCATCCGGCTGTCGGGCGAGGGGCCCGCGAGGACCGTGAGCTCGTCGATCGCGAACTCGACGTTCGCGCTCACGTAGGCGAGGGGATTGTTGATCTCGTGGCCGACGCCGGAGGCCAGCGTGCCCGTGGTGAGCAGCCGATCCCGCCGTGCGTTTCGCTCGCGCAGGAGTTTGCGCTCCGTGACGTCCTGGAAGACCCCGACGATACCTTGCGTCTTTCCCGTCTCGGGGTCGACCTCGCAGCGGCCGCGGCACTCGACGTTCCGGACGGCCCCGTCGGACCGTACGAGGCGCAGCTCGAAGTCGAACGACTGTCCGGCCTCCACCGCGCGCTGCACGAGCTCGCGCACGCGTGCGCGGTCGTCGGGGTGGTACGCCTCGACGCCCCGCGCGAGCGTGGGCACGAAGGTCGCCGGGTCGCGACCGTGGATGCGAAAGACCTCGGGTGACCAGTAGATCCGCTCGCTGCCGATCTCCATCCGCCAGTGGCCGAGCTGTGCGACCTCCTCGGCGAGCGTCAGCAGCGCGTTCCGTCGCTCGCTCGTGACGAGCGCAGCTTGCAGGTCCGTCACGTCGACCGAGCTGGCGACGAACCCGAGCGCCCGCCCCTCCCGGAGGTCGGGAGTGTACGTCACCTCGATGTGGCGCTTCCGCCCGTCCATCGTGACGATCGCCCGGTCGAAGCGCTGGACCTGGCCCTCCAGGGCGGCCCTCATGAGGTGCTCGTTCTGCGCGAAGAGCTCCTCGCCGAGGACCTCGCGTGCATGCCTGCCCCGCGCCTCTTCTCCGAACCATGCGACGGCCACGCGGTTCGCGATCCGGTAGCGGAGGTCGGCGTCCCAGTAGATGATCGAGGCCGACGCGGCGTCGATCATGAAATCGAGGTCGGCGCGAGCATGCTTCGCCGCGAGCTCGGCGGCGAACAGCGCGTTGTCGATCTTGCGGGCCTCGAGGAGGCGCACCATGGCGGTCCCGAGCTCGCGCAGGATGCCCTGCTGATAGGCGGACAGCGTGCGCGGCTTGCTGTCGATCACACACAGGGTGCCGATCGCGAATCCGGCCTGATCGATGAGAGGACACCCGGCGTAGAAGCGAACGTGGGGAGCGTGGGTGACGAACGGATTGTCGGCGAATCGAACGTCCTTCTCGGCGTCCTCCACGATGAGCAGCTCGCGCGACTCGAGGCCGTGCGCGCAGAACGCCACCTCGCGCGACGTCTCGCTCACGCCCGGGAGCCCGTGCGACGAGAGGAACCGTTGACGGCTCTCGTCGAGGAGCGTCACGAGCGCGATCGGCGTCTCGCAGAGGCTCGAGGCCACCCGGACGAGCGCGTCGAACGCCTCGTCCTGCGCGGAGTCGAGCCCGCCATAGGTTCGCAGCGCAGCGAGGCGCTCGCGTTCGTTGGCAGGGAGCGGAGCAGCCGGCATCGCTGCCGGCGATGCTGGCCCTTCGCGTGCGCGGTGTCGACCCTTCTCGGGCCGTCAGCTCGCGATCGCTCCCAGGCTCGCGCCTCGCGCGGGCCGCCGATGCGGCCGAAACAGCAGCAGCGCGAGCGCATAGGCTGCGAGAAGCACGGCCAGGTCGGAACCATCGAACGTGCCGCTCACGACACCGAGCCCCTGGGCGCCCTCGTGGCCGAGGGCGACCACGAAACCGAGCGCGACCATGGGCCGCGAGCCGTTCGCGAAGACGATCCCGATGGCGAACGCGTACGTGAAGTCCGCCGCCGAGCCGCGCAGCCAGCCAGGGAGCGGCACGTGCGTGTAAACGAAGTGGCGTGTCGCGCGCACCGCGCCCGACAGGAAACCGAGGCCGGAGCGCTCGAGCTAGGTCACCGCCGCGCGATCGGTCGGGCGTGCAAGGTAGAAGAGGGCGCCCACCACGAGCACCGCCGCTGCGACCGCGTAGCGCGACCGCTCGCGCAGCTCCCGGGTTCGGCCTGTCATGCCCCCCCCGATCTACGGGGGCCGCTGCGGGTATCTTCCTTCTTTGCCGACGTCCGGTAGGCGGATTGCGGGCCGGAGAGGCGCTGCGGCGCGATGGGCAGCAGGATGCGGAACGACGTGCCGCCGCCTTGCCGCGCCTCGCACGCGATCGCGCCGCCGTGCGCCTCGACGATCTGACGGGTGATGGCGAGCCCCAGCCCCGTGCCTTCGCCCTTCGTGGAGAAGAACGGATCGAAGATGCGCGAGCGGACGTCGTCGGGGATGCCGGCGCCGCGATCGTCGACGCCCACCACGACGCTCATGCCCTCGGCGCGGACGGAGACGTCGATGTGCCCGCCATCCGCCATTGCCTCACGCGCGTTGCGCATCATGTTGAGGATCGCCTGGCGGATCTGGCCCTCGTCGAAGAGCGCGGGCGGGACCTCGTCGGCCACGTCGAGGCGGAGCTCGAGGCCGGCGCGGTCCATCTCGGGCTTCGCGAAGGTCACGATGTCGCGCACGGTGCTCGCGAGATCGTCGGCCTCCATGCGCGGCTGCGGGAGGCGCGCGACGCGCAGGTACTCCTCCGAGAGCAGCTCGAGGCGCTGCACCTCACGCGTGATGGCGCCGAGCAGGTTCTTGGCCTCGCCGCTGACCTGGCCCTCGGCGAGCTCCTCCTCGAGGAGCTCGATGTTGAGGCCGATCGACGAGAGCGGATTGCGGATCTCGTGCGTGACGTGCGCGGCCATCTTGCCGATGGCGGCGAGCCGCTCGTTGGCGACGGCGCGGCTCTGCGCGCGCCCCACCGCGCCGACCATGCGCTCGAAGGCGGTCGCGAGCTGGCCGATCTCGTCGTCGGTCTCGATGATGGGCTCGGGCGTGAGGTCGCCGCGGGCCACGGCGCGCGCGCGCTCGGTCACGTGCTCGAGCGGGCGCAGCAAGCGCCGCGTGTGGATCGACACCGCGACGCCGACCGCGAGGGTCAGCGCGGCGAGCAGGACGAGCTGGAGGATCGCGCGGCGCTCCCGGGCGCGCGCCTCCTCGGAGAGCTTCGTCATCCCTGCCTCGACGTGATCGCCGAGGGTCTTGAGGCGCTTCACGCCCTCGTGCTCGGTCGTCCCGAGCTCGACGAGCTCACGGTTCACCGCGTCGCGGTCGCCGGTGTCGAAGGCCGCGAAGAGCCGGTCGATGGCCGGCCGATCGCCGCCGAAGCCCGCCTGCGCGGAGTCGAGCTCGCCCGTGAGCGCGAGGGCACCCTGGCGCGTCTCGTCGCTGCCGATCTCGCGGAGGTGCTGCATCGCGGCGCGCGTCTCGTCGAGGCGAGCGCGGCGGACGTTGGTGAGCGTCTCGAGCAGGATGCGCATCGATAGCGGGTTCTTCTCGTCGGGGATGCCGTCGACCAGCGAAGCGAGTGTGGACTGCACGGAACGCAGCTGCCCCAGCTTGAGCGCCACCGGCACGTAGCCGGTGGCGAGCTCCTCGCTGTCCTCCGCGGTGCGCTTCTGCGAGAGCACCGAGACCCCCGCGGTCACCGCGAAGGCTACCAGCGTGACGGCGAAGGAGACGAGGATGCGCGTGGCCACCGTGCGGCGCGGCGCGCCGGCGGGCGGGATGGAGACGCGCGCGCTCATCCCGCCCCTTTTCAGCTCTCGCTCGGCTGCGCGCCGAGGGCGCGCGCGACGATGGTGACGAGATCGACCGCCTTTGCCCCTTGCTTGCGGAACGTCTTGAGGCTCGATGCGCACGCGGTGACGATGGTGCCGCCGCCCTGCGCCTCGTGCTCGGCAACGCGCCCGCGCGCGATGGCCTGCGAGGTCTCGGGCATGGTGACCGGCAGGAGCCCGCCAGCGCCGGAGCAGCGCGCATCGCCGCGGCGGCGCTCGAACTCGTCGGGCGCGCGGCCCAGCGCGCGCGCCAGGAGCGCACGCGGCGGATCGTAGACGCCGAGGCCGCGGCCGAGCTGGCAGGAGTCGTGGTAGCGAACCGGGCCGTCGTCGGCGAGGCCGGGGATGCGATCGAGCTGGCCGAGCTCGCGGGCGGCGAGCTCCGCGAAGTGCTCGACGGGCGCGATCAGGTCGATGCCGTTCGCTGCATGATGCACGCGCAGGGTGCTGGCGCACCCTGCGTCGATCACGATCACGCGGGCCTTGTGCTTGACCGCCTGCGCGAGCATCTCGCCCTGCTGGATGAAGCGCTTCTTGTCGCCGGCGTGGAGGAGCGGCGCGCCGCAGCACACGTTCACGAGGGAGACCGGTCCGCCCACGAGCTTCGCGGTGGCGCGGATGGCGTCGCGCGCCTCGGCGGGGGCGCTGCGCGCGTACGCGCAGCCGATGAGGAGAGCGGTGCCGGACGCATCATCGACCTCGGGCATGACAGCGAGCTCCCGCGCGCTCTTACCGAGCACCGCGCTCTTGTCGCTGAATTGCTCGAGCACGCGCTTCGCGGCCGCGGGCGCGACGCCGTGGTCCATCATCGCGCTGCGCGCGTCGAAGAGCGTCCCGGCGACGTCGTTCTTGTGGTCGCAGTGCTCCCTGCAGCCAAAGCACCCCGTGCACGCCCAGGCGGGCGCGGCGAACGAGGGCGCGAGCTCGACGCTCTCGTTCGCCACGAAGTACGCCATGCTCATCTTGCCCCATGGCGTGAGCGTCTCGCGGGGCTCGGCGTTGGAGACCGGACAGGCCGTGCGGCAAAGCTTCGGGCAGAAGACGCAGCGCTCGAGCGTGCTCTTGCGAGGCTCGAGCGTCTTCAGCCTGCGGAGCGGCCGGTCGTCGGGTCGTGACATCGGGCGGATTATGGCACGGCCCCGACTGAAGATTGGCATCGGGCGGCCGTTCCTGGAGGTGGAGGCGTGTCCATGCTGTCGTCCGTGATCAAGCGCGTGTCGCTGTTCGTCATCCTCGCGTCGGGCATCGGTTGTCGGACCGCGCCGGTCGTCGAGACGCCCGCGCAGATGTCGTTCCGACCCACGCGTCACGGCGCGGAGCAGTGGCTCGCGACCCCGTTCGCCGTGGAGGTCATCACCGAGGCTGACGCGCGCGAGATCGAGGCGAACGATGCGGTCTACATCGGCGAGCTGAGCGTGAGCGGCGGTCGCTTGAAGCGCTCGACGGTCGCGGCGGTCGCGGCCGAGACAGGCGCGACGCATTACCGGATCGTCACCGGCGGGGACGAGCTCCGCGTCGACGTGGTGCTCTATCGGGTCGAGCCCGGTCGCTGGAGGCGGCTCCCCGCCGAGCTCCAGCCCGCGGCCCCCGCCCCGGCCGCGCTGGTGGCTAGCGATACGTGAAGCGGAGGTCGTGGTCGCAGATGCGGAACACGTCGCCCTCGGCGATCTGTTTCCGCGCGATGCGCTGACCGTTGTACTCGACGCCGTTGGTCGAGCCCATGTCGACCATGAAGTAGACGCCGTTCTGGTACTCGATCATCGCGTGCTGCCGCGAGACGTTCGGGTCCTTCAGCGTGAGGTCGCTCGACTGCTTGCCGCGGCCGATGACGAAGCGGTCCTTCGACACGCCGACCTTCTCGCCCTGGTAGATGATGCTGAGCGTGGCCGCGCCGCCGGCGTGCGGCGACATCCCGCCGTTGTAGCCGCCGCCCGGGATGGGAGGCATCGCGCCGCCGCGATCGTTGCGGCCGGGAATGGGCGGAGGCGCGCTGCGCGGCGCGCTCTGAGGAGGCTGAGGAGGCGGGGGAGGCTGCGAGCGACTCATGCCGGGCATGCCCTGGCTGGTCGCCATGCGCGGCGGAGGCTGCATGCCCATGCCGCTCTGGATGCCGCCGCCGCGGGGAGGCGGAGCCGGGAGACCACCGCTGCGTGCGGGCGGAGGAGGGAGGCCGCCGGGACCGCCGCGGGCGCCGCTGCCACCGCGCATCGAGTTCGGGGGCGGCGGCATCGGGGGCGGCGGCGCGCTCGGGTAGTTCCCGCCGCTGCGCTGCTCCTGGACGGAGTCCTGACGACCCGCGTTCGGATAGGGCGTGCGACCGCCGTAGCTACGCTGGCGCGCGTACTGCTTCATCGCCTCGTTGATGAGGTAGTCGACGCTGCATTCCAGCTCGCGCGCCATCTGCTCGAAGGTCTCCCAGAGCATGTCGCGGCACTGGAAGGTCCGGGGGCTCTTCTTGTTCGGATCCGAGCTCATCACTTATCCATCGACGGCACGAGGCAGAACCGCACGAACTCGCCGACGGTCTTGAGCTCCTTCGGCTCGGTCTCCTTCGTGCCCGCCTTCGGGACGTCGCAGGACCACGAGCACTCGTCTTCCTTCTCGCATCTGGGCAGGAGAGTGGCCTCGTTCTCGAAGGGCTGGACGACCGGACGATCGGCCTTCTTGCCCTCCCAGAAGAAGCCGAGCGCGGTGAGCTTCGCGCCGAGATCCTTGCTCGCGAGGTAGGGGACCAGCAGGTCACGCGCCTTCGGGTCGCCGGCTGCGGGCTCCATCGTGCGCATCTTGCCCGCGTAGGAGAGGGGCTCGGTCATCCCCATCTTGGTCACGGGCGTCTTGGGGAGGCGCGCCAGGAAGTCGGGGATCTGCTTCGTGGAGCTGAAGGTCTTGAGCACGGTCTCACCGGCGACCCAGCGGGTCTTCCACTTCTTCGGCTCGAACAGCGTGTAGAGCTTCGGGACGATCTGCTCCTTGGGGAACTCGCCCATGCGCTGGAACGCGACGTCGCGCACGGCGTCGGGGTTGTCCTCGTTCTTCGCGATGGCGAAGGTGCGCTCGAGATCGGCGGGGTTGTTCTTGTCGACGCGGCCCTCGAGAGCGGCCAGCGCGAGCTTGCGGCGGTCGGGCGGGTTCTTCATCTCGGTGGCGTACGCGAAGAGGTAGTCGATGGCGGGGCGCCCGCCGACCTTCTTCATCGCCGGGAAGACCTCCTCGGTGAGGCGGCGCTCCTGGATCTTGTCGACCTGGCCGGCGACCTGGGTGTCGTCCGCCTTGATGTTGTTGCGGGCGTTCGACTCCTTGACGACCTTCGTCTGGGCCTCGAGCCACTCCTTGCCGTTGTACTTCGTGGCGAGGGCGCCGAGCGCCTCCGAGGCCTTGAGCTTCGTGGGCTCGTCCCCGACGTCGTTGATGAGGCCCGCGACGCGATCGATGCGGCCGACGTTCTCGTTGATCAGGCCGGGGAGCGTCTTGACGCTCTCGGGGCCGAGAAAGCGCATCATCTGCTCGAGGCCGAACTGCTGCGCGCCGTTCTCGATGCGGTCCTCGAAGCCGGTCGACGCCCACTTCGTGAGGGCCGCCCTCAGGTCGGCGCGGGTCTTCTCGTTCGAGACCAGCGGCGGCTCGTGGACGAGCATCGCGAACGTGGCGTCCTTGAACGGGATGGTGGGGTCGGCCGGGAGCCGGCCCTCGGGCGTGCGCGCCGGGGGCGGCGGCTCGAGCTCCTTGATCAGCTGAGGGGCCAGGCGGTCGATGATCTGCCGGCGCGCGTCCTCGGAGAGCTGGTTCAGCGCGCCGTCGCGCGATTCGCCTTCCTCGTCCTTGTACTTGTCGATCAGAAACCCGATGCCCTGCCGCACGCCACCGCGCGGAGGCATGCGGATCAGCGAGAGCGCTGCGTCGGTACGCAGGTCCCACGCGTACTTGTCATGGGTCACGACGGCGACGAGCTTGTAGGGCCCACGCTGGGTGGACTCCCAGCGCTTGACGTCGTTCTCCGCGACGCGGCAACCCGCCGCCGAAGTCGCGAGTGCCCCGAGCGCGATCACCGCAGCGGCGACCGTGATCCGCCTCTTCGTTCGACGCATTCCTGATCCTTTGAACCGGACTCTATGACGACCGATGGAGGATACCCAAGAATTATTCGGCGCGTGGAATCGGCTGACGGGGAGTTGACTCAGGACCGGCGCGTGCTCTAGCGTCGATGTAGGTCAACGTAGGTATGGCATTTTTCAGCCTCTTCGGAAGTCCCGGCGCTCGTTCGCGGACGGCCACCGACGCCGTCGTCGTCCCCAACCGCGCGCCCGCGGCGAACACGCGCTCCGAGCCCGTGTTCGCCCCGCGTCGCTCGGGGCTGCTGCCGGCACCCGCCAACACGCGCCTCCCGAGCGTGCTCGGGCCGCAGCCACTGACGTTCGCCCGCGGCCGCGAGGTCACGGCCCTCCTCTTGTGGACGTTCGCGGTGTTCCTGGCGCTCGGGCTCGCCTCCTATGCGGGCGATCCCCAGGGGACGCTGACCGCGGAAGGGCAGCCGGTCGTCATCGGCGAGAACTGGGTGGGTCCCGTCGGCGCCAGCATCGCGCGGGCGTTCGTGCTCCTCGTCGGTATCGCCGCGTGGGTGGTGCCGATCGAGGCGCTGCTCCTCGGCATCCCTTACGTGCGCGGCCGGAAGACGAACGCCACCCCGGCGCGCCTCGCCGGCGACATCCTCATGCTGGTCATCGCCGCCGCGCTCCTCCAGGTGGGCGGACCCGGCAAGCTCGCGTTCGGTCATCATCCCGCCGGCGGCATGATCGGCGAGCTGTTCGGCGAGCTCGCGCGCTCGCTGTTCTCCACCATCGGCTCGTTCCTCGTGGGCTTCGCGCTGCTCGGGCTCATCCTGATCGGCCGCGCCACGTTCTCGTTCATCGCGCTGCTCCGGTGGATCGCCCGCCTGGGATCGGTCTCGGCCGAGAAGACCGCAGGCGGCGCGCGCAGCGTGGCCGACGCGTGGGCCAAGGCCCGCGAGCTGGAGCGCGAGAAGGAAGCGCAGCGCAGGAGAGACGAGGCGCCCGTCATCGCCGGCCCGGCGAGCGGCGCTGCCACCATCCTCGTCCCCGAGCTCGACCCCGACGACGAGCCGATCCGCGACAGCGATCCCGGCGAGGAGGAGGAGCCTCCCGAGCGCGGGTCTGCCCCGCGCGTGCGCATCGTCACCGAGCCGTTCTCCGAGGAGAGCCCGCTCGTCATCGTCGAGGAGCCCAAGCCGCCCAGGAAGAAGCCGGCCCCGCGCGCGCCCGCGGCGTCCGGGATCGCGTTCGCGAGCGTCGCCAAGGCGAACGCAAAGGCGAAGGCCCGTGTCGTGGCGGAGTCCGAGGCGGAAGAGGAGGACGACGACGAGCGGTCCGACGCCGAGAAGGAGGGCGAGTCCGTCGCCCGCGCCGTCGCCGACGACGACGCGGTGGTCCCGCTCGCGGTAACGCCGCTCGACGACGTCGAGGTCGCGCCCAAGAAGATCTTCGTGGGCGCGGCGGCAGCAGCGGCAGCGCCGAAGCCGAAGCTCTTCACGCGCAAGCCCGGCGAGGCAGGAATCACCATCGTCGACACGTCTGCCGCGCTCGAGAAGGACGCGCCCACGAAGGGCGATCTGAACCTCCAGAAGAAGGCCGAGAAGGAGCGCGCCGACAAGAAGTCGGGCAAGGCTTTCGTGCTGCCTTCGCTCGACATGCTCACGCCGGGCAAGGTGGAGATCGGTCCGCTCTTCGACGAGGAGAAGCTGCGCAAGAACGCCGAGCTGCTCGTCAAGACGCTCGCCGACTACAAGATCACCTGCAAGGTGGAGGAGATCCTCCCCGGCCCGGTCGTCACGACGTACGAGGTCTCGCCCGTCGCCGGTACGAAGGTGAGCAAGGTCGCGGCGCTCGCCGACGATCTCGCCCTCGCGCTCGCCAAGAAGGTCCGCATCGTCGCGCCGATCCCGGGCAAGAACCGCATCGGCTTCGAGCTCCCGAACGAGAAGCGGCTGCCCGTCATCTTCCGCGATCTCGTCGAGGACCGCCGCTTCCAGACGCTCGACGTGCCGCTCCCCGTCGTGCTCGGGCGCGACATCGTCGGCAATCCCGTCTACGCCGATCTCGCGAGCATGCCGCACGCGATCGTCGCCGGGGCGACCGGCGCCGGCAAGAGCGTCGGTCTCAACGTGATGCTCACGTCGCTCCTCTACCGGCGCACGCCGGAGGAGCTGCGCATGCTGATGATCGATCCCAAGGTCGTCGAGCTCGCGCCCTACGACCGCATCCCGCACATGCTGCTGCCGGTCGTCACCGACATGAAGCAGGCCGCGACCGCGCTGAAGTGGGCGGTCGACGAGATGGAGCGCCGCTACCAGCTCTTCGCCGACGCCGGCACGAAGAACATCGGTACCTACAACGGCTGGGTGAAGCGCGTCATCGCGGGCGAGATCAAGAACCCGCTCGGCAAGGCCATCGTGGGGCGCGACCACAACAACCTCCAGGAGGTCCTGTCGGTCCGCTTCGACGATCCCGAGGGCGAGCAGCTGATGCCCGAGGTCCTGCCGATGATCGTGATTGTCGTCGACGAGTTCGCCGACCTCATGATGCAGCAGGGCAAGGAGGTCGAGGTCTGCGTGGCGCGGCTCGCGCAGAAGGCTCGCGCCGCCGGCATGCACGTGATCCTCGCGACGCAGCGCCCGTCGGTCGACGTCATCACCGGCATGATCAAGGCGAACTTCCCCACGCGCATCGCCTACCGCGTGGCGCAGAAGGTCGACTCGCGCACCATTCTCGACGAGCAGGGCGCCGAGCACCTCCTCGGCCGCGGCGACATGCTCATCAAGCTCAATGGCACGAACGAGACGCGCCGCGTGCAGTGCCCGTGGGTCAGCGAGGAAGAAGTGCAGGCAGTGACCGACTTCCTGCGCTCGCAGGGCGAGCCCGTCTACGACGAGAACATCCTCAAGCCGCGTGACGACGACGACGCGGCCGACGACGACGACGGCGAGCAGGACGCGATGTACGACGACGCGGTCCGCATCGTCGCCGAGACCCGCCGCTGCTCGACGAGCTGGCTCCAGCGCAAGCTGCAGCTCGGCTACAACCGCGCGGCGCGGATCGTCGAGACGATGGAGAAGCGAGGGCTCGTGGGCCCGTCGAACGGCGCGAAGGATCGCGAAGTGCTGATCGATCCGATGTGAGGGTGCGGGCGGGGCGCCGCCAGCCTCAGGCGGCGTCGATGCTTCGCCGGTCCTGACCCCTGGACGAATTCTGGCAGACCGCTAGCGGTGTCGCCCCTGCGGCGTCACTGCAACCGCTGCAGCCCCCACGGCGGGGATGCGTTGACCAGCCACCCCGCCTCGCACTTCATCTTCAGCGTGGTGAACACCGCCCCCGCCTTCGTGCCGGTCAGCGTGTACGTGCCCGGGGGAACGTTGACGAACAGCACGCCGCCGTCGTCGCTCGTCTGCACGAGCGTGCGATCGGGACGCACCTCGGAGTTGAAGTAGATCGGCCCGACTTCCTTCGAGAGCGGCGGGTCGACGGAGACCCTCACGCCATCTTCTCCGTGCGCGCCGACGTCGTAGATCGACTTGCCGAGGCGCGTGACGGTGGTGACCATCTGGCACTTGGCGGGGTCGGGCTCGACCTTCGTGAAGAGCGCGAGTCCGACGTACTCGAGGTCGGTGACCGCCTGGAACGTGACGCGCGTCGCGCCGGTGGCGGGGATGGTGATCGTGCCGGTCTGGATCTTCGCGAACCCCGGCGCCTGCATGCGCAGCGTGATCTCGGCGCCGGGCTTCAGCTCGTTGAAGGAGAACGTGCCGTCCTCCTTCGTGACCAGGCTGCGCTCCGGCAGCTCGAGGATGCTGACCGCCGCGCCCTCGATGCGTCCGTCGGGCCCGTCGCTGAAGGGGATCGCGTCCCCGGTGAGGATGACGGTGCCCGGGCTCGTGGGCGGAGGCGTCTCGTCCGATCCACAGGCGGCGAAGAGCGAGGAGCCGAGGAAGAGGAGGGCGAGGCGAGCGTGCATGCGGATGCACTGCGATACGCGCGAGAAACTGCAATCTCGTGCCAAATGTCGGAACGCACGCGCCAATCGGCTACAACCGCGGGTCTGGACCACGAGACCGCGATGACGGCGGCGATCGCCGAGGCCGAGCTCGCTCGGGGCACGACCGGCGACAATCCGTGGGTCGGGAGCGTCATCGTGGTCGGCGGTGACATCATCGCCCGGGGCCACACGCAGGGGCCGGGCGAGGATCACGCGGAGATCGGCGCGCTCCGCGAAGCGCGCCGGCGCGGCGTCGATCTCGGCGGCGCCGTCCTCTACTCGACGCTCGAGCCCTGCTCGTTTCACGGCCGGACGCCGGCGTGCGCGGCGGTGATCGCGGAGTCGGGGGTGCGCGCGATGGTCACGGGCATCCGCGATCCGAACCCACGGGTCGACGGCGCGGGCGCAGCGATCGTTCGCGCCGGCGGCGTCGAGGTGATCGAGGACGTGTGCGCCGCGGCGATCCGGCGCCAGCTCGGCAAGTGGATCTTCCGGTATCACGCGAACGAGCCGCTCCGCCGCGCGCGTGCGTCGGGGTCGAGCGACGCGCTCGCCATGGTGCGTGTGCTCGTGGACGCGTATGCCGTCGAGGAGGCCGACGCGCTCGCGATCGCGCGGGCTGCGCTCGCCTCGCCGTAGGGGTATCCTGCCGCGCATGCGCGCCGCCATTTACGAAGCCTTCGGTGATCCCGCCTCGGTCCTGCACGTTGGGGAGCGTCCGCTTCCCGAGCCGCGCGCCGGTCAGGTCCGCGTGAAGATGGTGCGGTCCGCGATCCACAACCACGATCTCTGGACCATTCGCGGCAGCTACGGGACGAGGCCCTCGCTGCCTGCGATCGGTGGCAGCGAGGCCTCGGGCATCGTCGATGCGCTCGGCGAAGGCGTCACGAACGTGACCGTCGGCCAGCGCGTGACGGGCTTCGCCACCGGCGGCGCGTGGGCCGAGTACTTCGTGAGCGTCGGCGCCGGGCTCCTGCCGCTGCCCGATTCGATCTCCGACGATCTCGGCTGCCAGCTCGTCGCTATGCCGCTGAGCGCCATGACGCTGGTCGAGACATACCGCGTCGAGCGAGGCGAATGGCTCGTACAGAATGCCGCCAACGGCGCGGTCGGCAAGGCCCTCGCGATCATCGCCAAGGCGCGCGGGATCGACGTCCTCCACCTCGTGCGCAGCGCCGCCGCCGTGAAGGA
Organism: Polyangiaceae bacterium; assembly: GCA_043732195.1. GTDB lineage: Bacteria > Myxococcota_A > Polyangia > Polyangiales > Polyangiaceae > Labilithrix. The sequence continues at coordinate 7,068 of JAYTHX010000266.1, read as the reverse complement.
GCTCGAGGGGGTAGGGATCACGGGCGCGATCGCGACGGACGTCACCGGTTGGCGCGATCACGTCAAGAGCCTCGTCGGCGACGCGAAGGTCCGCTTCGGCATCGACTCGATCGGCGGGAAAGCGAGCCGCGATCTCGCTTCGCTCCTCTCGCCCGGCGCCACGCTGGTCGCCTTCGGCTCGATGAGCGGCGAGCCGATGGTCATCGAGAGCGGCGACCTCATCTTTCGCGGCCTCAAGGCGGAGGGCTTCTGGCTCTCGACCCATCAGGCCGAGCGCGCCGACGTCGTCCGGCGGATCGGCGAGCTGGTGCAGCTCGTCGCCTCCGGCGCGCTGCCGCTGCCGGTCGCGAGCGTGCACGACCTCGCGCACGCCGCCGAGGCGACCGCCGCTAGCGTCAGCGCGGGTCGGCGGGGCAAGGTCCTGATCCGCCCGTGAGCGGTGAGCCAGGTCGAGTCGTTCCGCGACGCGGCTGTCCTGGCGCGCCACGCTCTCCGCCGCGCTATTGTACCGATCGTTCGGTACAGCTCGCCGAGCGCCACCCGAGGAGGACTGCCATGCCCGCTCCGCTGCTCCACAAGGACGAGATCCTCGACCGCCTGCTCGCGACGCTGCGCGACAAGGGCTACGACGGCGCGTCGCTCGCCGACCTCTCCGCTGCGACCGGGCTCGCGAAGTCGAGCCTCTATCATTCGTTCCCCGGCGGGAAGGAGGAGATCGCGCTGCGCGTCCTGCAGCACCTCGACGCGAAGCTCGCCCACGCGCTCTTCGAGCCGCTGCGTTCGAGGCGGCCGCCCGCGCACAAGCTCGCGGCGATGCTCGCGACCATCGACGAGCACTACGACGGCGGAAGAGCCGCCAGCCTCCTCGGGCGACTCGGCGCGAGCGCCGAACGTCTCGCGTTCCGACGCGCGCTCGGCCACGCATTCGGGGTGTGGCTCGATGCCGTCGAGGCCCTCTGTCTCGAGGCCGGCCTGCCGAAGGCGGTCGCGCGCGCCCGCGCCGAGGATCTCGTGGTGCGCCTGGAGGGCGCGCTCGTGGTCGCCAACGGCACCGGCGATCCTGCCGTCTTCGCGCGCACGCTCGCCGCGCTGCGCAGGTCGCTCCTCGCGCCTCCGACCGACGCCTGACTCGGGTACGCTCGTTGCTCCACGAGGGCTCCTGCTGGTGCTGCTCGCCGCCGCACGGCGGGCGGCCGGGGTCGGCAGACCGTTCTCACTTCGGGACGGCCGTCGAGAGCTTCATCAGCAACGCGCACTCCTTGCGGGCCGCGTCGAACGGCATGCTGCGCGACGCGACCTGACAGCGCAGGTCCTGCACGCTCATCGCGCCCGGATAGGTCGCGAAGAGCGGCTTGCCCGCGCTCCACGCCGCGGCGTTGTCACCCCGCGCGGCAGCCCGGAACGACGTCACGAAGCGCTCGCGGTCCGCGGCCGCGAGCTCGGGAGTCTCCGGCACCCCTGCCTCGGCCTTCGCGATCGCGCTCGGTGATGCGGTTGCAATCGTCGAAGAGGTCGCGCAGGTAGCGCGGTGTGTCGACGACCTGCGCGGTGAAGCTGCGCGTGACGAGCGCTCGCACCCGGAGCTTCTGCGTCTTCGCCGCGACGTTGTGCACCGATGGCGGTGGCTCGCTGCCCTCCGCGACCAGCGCGGCCGGCGCCACGCGTGCCGCGCCGCGCTGCTGCGCTGCCTTCTGCTGACCCCACTGCGAGTCGTAGCAAGCCGGCGCGAGCAGGAGCGCGAGCGCCGCGAAGATCCACCCCGTTCGTGCCATGCGCGGCTCGTACGCTAACCGCCGCGCAGGATCCAGGTGGTCAGCGTGTCGGCGCCGTTCGCGCCCATCACGTAGCGACCGCACCTCGTGAGGCGCCAGCGCTGGTCGTCGTTGACGCGCGCAAGAGGCGTGAACGTGGTGCGCGCGGCGTAGCCCAGCCAGCGCGCCTCCCAGTAGAGTTGTATCCAGCGGCGCACCGCAGCGCGTCGCAGTCGCCCAGCCAGGCGGCGACGGGGAAGAGTGCGCCCTGCTCCCAGAGGTCGAAGCGCGCGATCACCCCCACGAGCCGCTGCGCGCCGGCCGCGCGGCGCAGCGCGTGCCCGCGGGCGCGGTGACCGGCGCCGTGGCTTCCCGACGTGAAGAAGGCGACACGCACGATTCGAAGATAGGCGAAATCGGCTAGCATGGAACGATGCGGGCGAGGTCTGGGTGGTTGGCGGTCGGCGGTGCGCTGCCCGCGGTCGCGCTCTTCGCCGACGGATGCCGGACGCCCACGCAGGTGACGCTCGACATCGCCACCAACGTGGTCTGCGCCGACATGCGCGGCGTCGAGATCGTCGTCGCGGCCGACTCGCGCGAGGCCGAGCACCGTACCGCGCTCGACGCGCCGGGCATCCGCTACGCCACCGCGTAGCACCGGCGCCTGCCAGGAGAGCCCGAGCCCGCGCAAGATCGGTACGCTCGTCGTCACGCCGGGGGGCGGCAGCGGCGCGGTGGTGGTGGTCGCGGCGTTCGGCGACGTGAAGGTCGCGGACTGCATCGCGCCCAACTTCGCGCCGGGCTGCATCGTCGCGCGTCGCCGCTTCGCGTTTGCCGACTACACCGCGGCGACGTTGCCCATCGTCCTCGACCCCGTCTGCTCGGGCGTCCCGTGCAACGAGAGCAGCACCTGCGTGGGCAAGAAGTGCGTCGACGCCAGGCTCCGGCGCGCTCTGCGGTGCGAACGGCCGCGACGATTGCGGCGCATTCCTCCTGTGCAGCAAGAAGCTCGGTTGCGTCGAGTGCAAGCAGGACGACGATTGTCCGGCCTCCGCAGCGCGCTGCCTCGCGGGCAGGTGCGCCGGTTGCCGTCCCGGAATGTCAGATTGTCCGGGCAACGGGCGCGCTTGCTGGACCTCGGACAAAGAGTGTCACGCCGCGTGGGGCGACGCCGTCGCCCGACGGGAACGACCTGTGACAAAGCGTCAGGTGCGTGTGTCGGTTGCAGCGTCGACAGCGACTGCACGTGGGGCGTGTGCGCGCCGGCGACGAGGAAGTGTGTCGCGTGCACCACCGATGCGACCTGCTCGGGCGCGCGCCCGCGCTGCCGCGTGCTCACCGGCACGTGCGAGGCGTGCACCTCGAACGACGATTGCGGTCATGCCCTTCCGGTCTGCGACCCCACCACCTTCACGTGCCGCCCCGGTTGCACGGGCGACGCGCAGTGTCCCGGGAAGCAGTGCGACGCCGCGACCGCGAAATGCGTGGATCTCCCGGTCGACGCCGGCATCTCCGACGCCGCGTCCGGCGGGTAGGTACGATGCTCGCCTTCGCCCGCGCGGTATCCGCGCCGCCGCCTCCCTGGCTCTGGCCTTCCGCTCGCCGAGGGGGCGGCGAAGCGGCTCGTGCCGAAGATCCGGCACGCGGTGGCGGAGAAGAAAGCGCACGGCAAGGGCAGCAAGTCGCACGGTGCGCTCTACGAGGCGGGCGCGCAGACCGGTCGCGAGCCGGAGCTGCGCCCGCTCCTCGCGGCGGCGCGCTACGGGACCGCGCCGCTCGCGATCTTCGAGGCGCTCCTCGCGCGCGCGCTCCGCTCGCCATCGACGTGGCCGCGCCGAAGCGCTCCGACTTCCTGCGCCTCGAGGAGCTTCCGCCGGTCGCCCTGCGGGCCGCGGGAGGGCAGAGCGGAAGAGCGGGAAGAGCGGGTAGAGCGGGGGGCGGTGGCGTTCGCGCAGACGCGCTTCGACCGGCTGGGCGAGCGCGCGATGGTGAGTCGGGAGGCGACGTCGCCCTCGGGCACGCTGCTCTTCCGGACCAGACCAGCTCGACCCGGTGGCCTTCTCCGAGCTGATCCGCGACCTCGAGGCCCTCCGCCCGACCTGAGTCAGCGCGTCGAACGCACGTACTGGTCGAGCAGGCGATCGAGCGCGCTCGCCGGGCTCTGGCACAGGCCGACGTGCGGCGCCGACGTCTGGAGTATGGTGCTGCGCGGCGCGACCAGCCAGCTCCAGCGCTCGCGCAGCGGCAGCGCGCCGATCGGGCCCGAGCCGGGACCGCCCGCGGACGTGCGGGTGAACGCCGCGAGATGATCACGGACTGTCTCGAGGTCGACGCTCGGCGAGAGCGCGCGCAGGCGCAGCTCGTCGAGCTCGATGACCGCCTCCAGGAAATCATGCTCCGCGCAGAACACGATCACGCCGACGTTGAGGAACTCCTCGCGCTCGACCCGGGGCACGATTCGCACGACGGCGTAGTCAAACGACGGCAGCGTGGGCACGACGGGCCTCCTCGAGGAACAGCGGCAGCGCGGCGAGGCGCGCATCGAACCAGGCGAGGTACGCGGCGCGATGCGCGGCCTCGTCGGCGAAGCCGTCCTCGGGACGGAGCCAGGACGACGGGACGTCGGCGACGACGCGCGCGATCACCTCCGGCGTGAGCGCGCTTCTGAGGTGCGCCGCGGCGCCCTCGAGATCGGAGGCCCACCGCAGGAGCACGTGCTGGGCGGTCTGCACGAACGGGTCGTCGGCGCCGTCGAGCGGGTCGTTCGGACCCCACCCGTGATGGAAGTAGAGCGCGGCCCCGTGATCGATGAGCCAGACGCGCTTGTGCCACTGGAGCAGGTTCGCGTTGCGCGCGGTGCGATCGACGTTGGTGACGAGCGCGTCGAACAGGACGATGCGCGAGGCATTCGCGGCGTCGACCACGATGCCGGCGACCGGGTCGAAGGTGATGCTCCCGGGCAGGTAGTCGAGCCCGAGGTTCGTGCCCGCGCTCTTCTCGAGCGGCACGCTCAGCTCGGGATCGGGCTCGCTCGCCGAGAGCGCCGCGTCGAGCTCGACGAGCGCGAGCTCGGGCACGAGCAGGCCGGCCGCGCGACCGAGCTCCCCGGCGATCAGCTCTGCCACGAGCGCCTTGTGTCCTTGCCCCGCGCCCCGCAGCTTGACCACGTAGAACCCGAGATCGTCGGCCTCGACGAGCGCGGGCACGGAGCCGCCCTGCTTGAAAGGCATCACGTAACGAAGGGCCTGGACCGCGCGCATCGCGGCGAGACTACCGCGAACGGACGTGGTGCCTCGCTGCCCTGATCGATTCGCTAGACCAGCACGGTGCGATCATCGTGCTCACTCGGGGGCGACGGCGGGCTCGCCCGCTCCGAGGGAGGGGGAGGCGCCTCGGGAGGCCGTTGGCCGACGGTCCGGGTGCACGCTTGCGCGACCAGGGCCACCAGCGCCAGGCCGAAGACGGCCCCGCACTCACGACTGTTCATGAGGACTCCCAACGTCCCGCGGGGAGGGACCTTCAGAAGCAAGCGTCAAATTCCTGACGTGCCTTCATGCGGTCCAGCTGCCCACATCGGCTCGCGCCGCGCCGATTTAGTCCCGCAGCGCGCGAGTTCCGTGTCTCATCACCGCAGAAGGTGGTGACCGATGGGCGACAAGTCTCCGAAGGCGAAAGACAAGAACAAGAAGCAGGACACCAAGGGCAAGAGCCAGAAGCAGGACGCTGCCAAGGCGAAGCAGACGGCCGGCGGCCAGAACGCCGCTGGCAAGAAGAAGGGCTGACCTCTCCAACCTCTCGATCGCGCGCGTTCGAGGTCAGAACGTGACCTCGAGCCCAACCTGCACCATCCGTGGCGGGTTGGGGCGCGCGCCGAAGGGTCTCCGCGAGTCTCCGCGACACGATGTAGCGCGCATCGGCGAGGTTTCGCCCGTTAACGTGGCGCTGCACGTCGTCGCAGATGCGGACGTAGCCGGTGGCGTCGAAGATGGTCTGCGCGTCGGCGTGCAAGGTCTCGTCGATGGATCCGCTGCGCGCGAGCTCGCGCGTCTTCGCGATGTGGGTCATCGTGCCATTGATGCCGAAGCGGGGGTGCTCGATGCCCACCGAGACGTTCAGCTCGTGGCGCGGCACGTACGGGATCTGGTCGCCGCGGGTGACGTTGCCGAAGATCGGGTCGTCGAGACTGGAAGCTCTGGAGGAACTCGGTCTCGGTCTCGGTATGCGTGTAGGAGGCGTTCTTCCCGTAGCCGGTGGTGACGAGCTTCGTGCCCTGCGGGACGGCCGCATAGGTACGCAACGATCGACTCAGCCCGCCGGCTCCAGGATCCCGAGCTCGATCAGGCGCGCGAGGCCTTCTCGCTCGAACCGCGCGAGGCCTTCCAGCACCACCGCGGTCTGCTCCTCGGCGGTCTCGACGACGCGCTCGCGGACCGTCATGCGCAGCTCCCCGCGCCCGAAATGCGCCCGCACCCACGCCGGACGGTCGGCGGGCGGCACCTCGGTGACGAGCCGGATCGCCACCGCGTCGAGCGCGGTGATGCGGAGGCCCGTCCCCGACACCGGCGACGCGAGGACGATCGGGACCTCGCTCGACAGTTTCTCCGCCAGCACCGCGCGGTTGAACGCGGAGGGCACGGCGTGACGCTCCGCGGCGGTCGTCGCCACGGCCATCGTGACGCCGTGCACCGGGGTGACCTGCTCGGCGATCACGAGGCGGAGCAGCGCCGCGCGCACCTGCTGCGCGCCCGCGGGCGCGAGCTCCGGGCGCCGCGCGAGGCGCTCGCCGGTCGCCGAGCCCGCGGCGAGCGCGGCCAGGATGGCGTCGGGAACGGCGCCGCGGGGCGCGGGCTCGGCCTCGACCGCCGCGGTGCCCGTCGCGACGAACGAGGTCTCGTCGAGGTAAGCGTTCGTGAGCTCCGGCGACCGCCCGGCCTTGCCCTTCACGTACACGTCGCGGCGAAGGTACTCGTTGATCGCGAAGTCCTTCAGGCTCTCGAACGTCACGCGGTCGGTCACACCCTCGAAGACCCCGGCGAGGGCGGGAGGGATCGCGAGATCGCGGTAGTTCGAGGGCAGCGGCAGCGAGCCCACGAAGTGCAGCCCGGCGGTCGCCATGTCCCACGCGACGTGCGCGAAGTACATCGGCGCCCAGTGCGCGTGCAGATACTCGTGCACGATGTAGCGGAGGCCGACCTTCTCCATCGTCGCGAGCATCTCGCGCGCCGGCGGGTTGTCGGTGAAGTACGCAGCGCCCGCGTCGCGCATCTGCTTCGCGAGCTCGAGGCCCTGGCGCGCGCGCTCGACGCTGTCACCCTCG
>JAYTHX010000265.1:0-13636 GCA_043732195.1 Polyangiaceae bacterium | reverse complement strand
GGCCCTCGGCGAGCTTCTGGATCAGCGTCGCCTCCTCGGTGTCGTACTCGTCGCGGATCTCGCCGACGATCTCCTCGATGATGTCCTCGAGCGTGACGATGCCGCCGGTTCCGCCGAACTCGTCGGTCACGACCGCGAGATGCAGGCGCTTGCTGCGCATCTCGCGGAGCACGCTGAGCGCCGGCTGCGTCTCGGTGAGGAACAGGACTGGCTTGCGGATCAGATCCTCGAGCTTCGTCTCGGCGAGCTTGCCGGCGCCCACCACCTCGAAGAGATCCTTGACGTAGAGGAGGCCCACCACGTTGTCGAGCGCCTCGCGGTAGACGGGGTAGCGCGAGTGGCCGTCGGCGCGGACGTGCTCGAGGACGTCGGACAGGGGCGTCGAGGCCTCGATGGTCGACACGCGGCGGCGCGGGATCATGACCTCCCTCGCCGTGAGGTGCTTGAAATCGAGGACGTTGCGGATCATCGTCGCCGGCTCGGACTCGAGGGCCCCGGTCTTCTCGCCCTGATCGACGAGCCACTCCACCTCGGTCTCGGTCAGGCGCGCGTCCGACGCGGTGTAGGTCTCGGGGACCTTGCTGCCGATCCAGTGCCCGAGCGCCGTGAGCGGCGCGGCGAGCGGGAGGACGGCCCACTCGAGGGGCTTGAGGAAGCGAAGCGAGAAGCGACCGAACTGCTCGGGACGGCGCCGCGCGATGGTGGACAGGATCTCCGCGAACGTCGCGTAGGTGAGGACCGCGATCGCGACCGCGGCGATCGAGGCGTCGAGCGCGCCGAACGCCTCCTCCAGCGCGCGCGCCAGCGTGACCGACGCGATGCTCAGCGCCACCACCCGCGCGACGAGCCAGCGCGACAGGACGCTCATGCGGTCCTTGGCGAAGCGCGCGAAGGTGGCGTCGGCGTTCTCCTCGACGAGCGCCTGGAGGCGCGCCTCGGGGAGCGAGTTCAAGGCCGCGTCCGCGCTGGTGAAGATTGACCCGATGGCGGCCGCGGCAACGGCCATGGCGATCGGTCCGAAAGGAATGCTCAATTCACCCGTTGCTCCGCGCGTCGCTCGCACGCTCCAGAGGGCAACGCCCCGTGGCGCGCCCCCCGACTGCCGACATGAACGCTAGCGTGGGGACCGCGGCCTTTCAAGGGACCGAGCTGCGGCGGACTGACGCGGGGCGCCAGGGCGTCGCGAAGTCGTGGAGGTTCCTCGCAACTTCGGCGTCCGGTGGCCCGACCGGACGCGCATGGATGTTCCCTCGAGCCCTCGCGCCGCGAGCTCCAACGCGCCCTCGCCGACCCCGCAGGCCCCCGGCGCGGCTGCGCGTCCGGCGGCGGGCGGGCGGCCGCCTCCCGCGCCGCGGGCGTTCGCAAAGCTCCTTTCCGCCTCCCTCTGCAAGACGGCGCTCGGGCATCGCGCAGCGCCCATCGCGCAGCGCGCCCCGCCGCGGCGCCGGCGCCTGCGCCTGCGGGCCGAAGGAGACCGCGCTCGGCGAGAAGGTCGCGCCCCCGGACGGCCGCGAGCGCGGTGGAGAGGGAGAAGCCGGTGGTGCCGCTCGCCACCGCGAGCGCGAGCGCGAGCGCGAGCGCGACTGCGGCCGAGGCCCCGCTTCGCGCGCGCTCGCTCGCTCGAGGAGCTCCTGCCCGCGCTCGTGCGGCGCATCGCGTGGGCAGGTGACAGGCAGAGCGGTTCGGTGCGCCTCGAGCTCGGCGCCGGCGCGTACGCCGGCACCACCGTGGTGGTTCACGCCGAGGGCGGCCGCGTGCGCGTCGAGATCAGCGGGCATGAAGGCCCCGATCTCGATCGCCTGCGGAGCCGCCTCCACAGCCGCCTTCGCGGTCACGGGCTCGACGTGGAAAGCGTCGTCTGAGCGGCGGCGAGGATCGCCACCGACGGGTTCGAGCGGCGGCGCCAGATGAAGCCGTCCAGTACGTAGTGTGTGAGCTGCGGCAGCGCGAGCAGCGGCACGATCAAGAGCTTCAGTCCGCCGAGCTCCCACGGCTCGCCGAAGAGCGAACCGCGATCGTGCCAGACCGCGCGATCCCACACGAGCTCCTCGGTGAACGCGATCAGCCACAGCACGCCGAGGAAAGGTGGGACGCTGCGCGTGAGGCGCGCCGCCAGCGACGGCGGCGCATCGGCGGCGTTCGCGCGCGCCCGCGCATGCACGAAGACCAGCGCGAAGTAGGGGATGCCATGCATGAACACGTTCGTCACCGTGAACGCATAGTCCGAGTCTAAGGCCACGATCCCGACGTACCAGGCAGCGGCCGTGGTCACGACCACGATGTCCTTGCCCGGGTTCGGCGTGCCTTGGGCCCACAGCCGCGCGGCCCGGGCCGCATACGCCGCGAGCGCCGCCACGTAGAGCACCGTCGCGGCGGGCATCACGAACCCCGGTAGCGCGACGATGTCGTGCGTGAAAAACCAGGAGAAATGGCGCGGCAGGTGCGTGTGCCAATGGAGCAAGGGCCAGAGCGTCGCGGCGTAGATGGCGGCAGTGTCGACGACGCGCCCGGCGCGGCTCGTCTCGCCGGCGCGCGAGCGGTAGAGCGAGACCCACCCGTACTGCTGACGCACGAAGTGGAAGATCGCGAGGTATGCGAGCGCGCGCCAGAACGCGAGATCACCGAGGGACAGCAGAAAGACGCTCGTGGCCAGGCCGAGCAGCGGCGCGAGCACGAGAAGCTTGGGGCGCGCGCGGCGCTCCGCGGGATCGAGGTAGGTCCGGAAGATCGTCGACCAGACGTGCGCCACGTCGCACAGCACGATGGCCGGCACCCACGCCCAGATCGGGGTCTCGGCGTGCAGGACGCCCGTGAGCGCGCCGATTCCGAGCGCGCCGAACGACACGAACGCCGCGCCGAGGAAGACGGCCAGATCGACGTTGCGCGAGAAGAGCCACGCCGCTTTCATGCCGCTGCGCGCCGTCTCACGGTGGTGACGGCGACGGTGGTTCGGCTCGCTACGGATCGCACGAGGGTGAGCGGAGCGTATCGCGCTTCCCTACGGCGGCGTAGCGCGGACCGCCGCGAGCGCCTGGTCGGCCGCGCGGATCCCGTGCTGGAACGCCTCCTCGAAGATCGAGACTCCGCTCAGGTCGGTGTGGGCGAAGTGAACACCCTGGACCGGCTTCGCTGCCGCAGCCCGCGCGCCACCGAACACGAACCCGGGGGAGGGGCGGACCATCGCGTGGCCCCAGCGCACCACGTCGAGCCGCGTGGTGAGCGCACGGATGTCGGGGTGCGCGATCTCGAGATCGGTGAGCGCCACGTCGGCCCACTCGTCGCGGCCGGCGGCGTAGAGCCGCTTGCGGCCGGCGCGGGGATCCTCGTCGCACAGCGGATAGTAGTACGTGAGAACGGTCGGCCCGTGATCGCGGCCCGTCTGGTGCGTCGCGCAGACGTACCCGAGCGAGGGGCTGTCGCGCAGCACATTGTCCCAGGCCATCGCACGCTCGACACGGCCGCGGCCCTGCGGTCGATCGGAGAGCGTGAGGTTCGCCACCATCCACGCGCCGTACTCGAAGGCCGCGAGGTGCGGCGGCGGCGCATCGCGGTAGGGGCGTAACACCGCCTTCGCCACGAACTGCGGCGCCGCGAAGATGACCTGCTGCGCGCGGATTCCGATGGCGGCCGGCGGCGCGCCGATGGCCGTGACCTCGACGTGGCTCCGGCCCGTCGCAGCGTCCCGCCCCGGCGCGATGTCGGCGACCGCGAGTCCGAGGCGCAGCTTCGCTCGCACCTTTTCCTGGAGCTTGTGCACCAGCCACCCGTTGCCGGCGGGCCAGGTGAGGACCGCCTGCGGCTCGCGTCCCGGGCCGACGAGGCGCGAGGCGTAGTAGTGGATGCCGGCCCATGCGCTGGTCTGCGTAGCGTGCGCTCCGAAGTCGTCACGGCACGCGTAGTCGACGAGCCACCGCAACCGCTCGGAGGTGAGGTTCTCGCGCGCGAGCCAGTCCGCCATGCTCGTCCGGTCGAGCGCGGTGAGGTCGGCGTCGTCGGAGCCGAGCGCGGTGGGCACCGAGAAGGCGCGGCGCCCCCGACCGTCGCGCAGCGCGGCGAAGCGCTCGATGATCTGCTTGAAGCGCGCGAGCTGCTGCTTGTCGTCGTCCGACTCGCCTTCGTGGTGGTAGAGGCCGTCGTGCCACGCCCCGTTCGCGAAGAGACGTTCCTGCGGCTCGCGACAGAGATGCTCCTCGCGGAACGTGGGCTCGCCGGCAGCGTCGATGCCCTCGACGAGATCGAGCTCGCGCAGAAGCGCGACGAGGTCCGCGTTCTGCTTCATGGGCGCGGTGATGTAGTGCGCGCCCCAGGGATACGCGCTGGTCGCGCTGGAGCCGCTGCGGGCGGTTCCCCCGGGCGCGGACTCGAGCTCCAGCATCACGAAGTCCTCGTAGCCGGCCGCGAGCAGGCGGCGCGCCGCGGCGAGCCCGGCGATGCCCGCGCCCACGATGACGATGCCCGCGCGCTCCCAGCGATCGGCGGCGATCGCCGGCGCCCGCTGATCGCGCACGCGATGGCCGAGCTCCTCGGGCCGGAACGCCAGCTCGCCGTCCGGTACGCGTTTCCTCGTGCGGCACGCCGCGGCGGCGAGCGGTACGCCAAGGAACGCTGCGAGCACGTCGCGCCGCGTGAGCCCGCTCATGCGATCATTCCGTGGCCGCGGCGACCCAGGCCTCGCCGCGCACGAAGGTGAACGCCAGCACGAGGAGCACCACGGCGCCTGCGAGCCGCACGCGACCGGGGCGCTCGACCTTGATCACGAACGTCGCCGACAGCGCGACCACCGCGTTCACGGCGCCGGTCACGACGGACGTGCGCACGAGCCCGAGCCGCGGGACGAGGACGAGCGGGAAGAGCAGCGAGGCGGCCAGCGCGCCCACGTAGTCGTAGGCCAGTGCGCGCGCCACGAGATCACCGAAGCGCGGTGCGGGCTCGGCCTCCGCGCCGTCGGCCGCGCGCGGTGTGCGCAGGATCTTCACGAGCAGCGGAAGCTCGACGCCCACCAGCGCGCCGACCACGAACACCACCGCGTAGAGCGTGGGCCGCAGCGGCACGTGTGCCGAGACCGCGAGCAGCAGCCCGGGCGCCGAGAGCCCGCCGATCAGCGCGAGCGCCAGCTCCGCCTGCACGTAGCGGGCGGGCGCACGCCCCTCGAGCGACCTCGAGACCCAGGCGCCGACCCCCATCGCGAAGAGGTACGTGCCGAGCACGAGGGAGAACTGGAGCACCGCATCGCCGAGGAGGTAGCTCGCGAGCGTCCCGCAGAGCAGCTCGTAGACGAGCGCGCACACCGCGACCACCAGCACGTTGCCGAGGAGGAGCCGCTCGACCGTCCCCGGCGCGCGACGCTGGAGCGCGTCGGCGGTCACCCGTGGATCGCGGAGGACACGATGAGCGCGATGCCGATGATCACCGAGGCGATGATGATCGCGAGCGCGGTGTTCTGGTCCTCCTCGATCTCCTTGCGGAGCGAGAACGGCGTCACCTTCACGATGATGAGGAAGGCCACCGCGAAGAGCATGATGCCGAGCGCGCTGAACGCGAGCGCGGAGACCAGCGTCTTGATCATCGTTTCCATCAGGGGTTCCTCATCGCTGTTTCGGTGTCCTCGGCTGGTTCGGCGCGCGGCCGGAAGGCTTCGGGAGCAACCGCTTGCCGAAGGCCCGCGCCACGACGTCGGTGGGCGTGTACGTCCCGCGTGACCACGTGATCTCGTCCGCCGTGGACTCGCACGACAGCATCCACGGGGCGCGAACGTAGTCGCGCGTGTCCGCCACGTCGCCGAGCGTGGCGCTCCAGGGAAGCTGGCCCGTCGCCCATTCGAGGCGCGCGCGGCCCGAGGACCACGGCTTGTAGAGCTCGCCGAACGCCTTCGCGCCGCGCTCCGACTCCTCGACCTCGGCAGGCTCGATGCTCTCGACCAGGTTCCAGTGCCCGTCCGAGACGACGAGCCAGCGCACGCCGGCGTCGGGCGCGTGGAGGACGTACTCTTCCCAGGTGTAGCGCTCGCCCTCGATGCGGATGCTCCGGTGGGTGATGCCGATCACGCGGAACGTGGCGCGCTTGCTCTCGCCGGAGAGAACACCCGCGTCACCCACGGCCAGCCACAGCTCGAGCCCCTTGGGCTGCGGGCCGGTCGGGGCGGGGAGGAAGCTGCGGCGCTCGGAGCGCGGGCCGAGCCCGAGATCGGAGAGGCGCACCTTCGTGCCCACGAAGACGTCGATCTCGCTGCGCTCGCCCGAGCCGTAGTCGATGGTCGCAGTCGCGCCGTTGGCGCCCGAGAGATCCGCGTAGCGATACGCGCGCGGGGACTCGGGAACGTCACCCCAGCGCGCGATGCGCCGCGCCTGCCCTCGCTCCGTCACCATGAAGCCGGTGCCGAGCGGCCCGCCGACGATGAGCGAATCGAAGGCTGGCGCGATGGGTCGCTCGAAGAACAGCGTGAAGCCGGCGGCGGTCTCGGCGAGGAAGGCCTGGCGTCCGTCGTCGTAGGCGAGGGTCCACTCGTTCCACAGGCCGCCCGCGTCGCTCTGCACGCACGTGCGGCCGGCGAGCACGAACGGCGCGCCGCGGTGCTTGCCGCGCGCGCCGAGGGTGAGGACGGTGGATGCCTCGTGCTCGGAGGCGGCGCTCATCGCGCCCCCCGATTGACGATGCGGATGTCGACCCGTGCGGCGCCGAGCGTGCGTTCGAGCTCGTCGTTCCAGGGGAAGTCCGGGCGCGGGCGGCAGCAATAGAGGTTCAGCGTGGCCACCTGGTGCTCGGGGTACGTGTGCACCGAGAGGTGCGACTCGGTGAGGAGGTACACCCCGGTGACGCCGCCCTCGCCGCCGAATTTGTGCCACGCGCCCTCGCCCACCACGCGTAGCTCGAGGCGCGTCAGGATCTTTTCGAGGAGCCCGCGAACGAGCGCCAGATCCCGCAGCGCCTCGGCACGGCAGCCGTGGGCGTCCACCAGCCATTCGGTTCCAACGGTCATCGAGGCTTCCCGGGTGGAGGCTACCCCCTCGCGTCCGTAGCGAAAAGCTCCTATGTTCGCGCGTCATGGCGGTCGCGACTGGACCCTGCCCGAACTGCGGCTCGGCGATCGAGTTCCGCGCTGGCGCCTCGCTGTCGCTGGTCTGCAAGTACTGCAAGCACGTCGTCGTCCGCACCGACCGTGATCTGAAGAACCTCGGTCGCGTCGCCGACGTGACGTTCTCCGACGCCGCGCTCTCCCCGGGCGACAGCGGCACGTTCCGCGGTCGCAGCTTCACCATCGAGGGCCGCCTCGTCCTCCAGCATCCGCAAGGCGGCACGTGGGAGGAGTACTACGCGGTCTTCGACGGCCGGAACAACGCGTGGATCAGCGAGGCGCAAGGGTTCTGGCAGGTCGTCACCGAGGTCCAGGTGCAGGCGCCGCCGCTCCAGTCGCTGCACCCGCAGATGCAGGTGCCGTTCGGCCAGCACGGCACGTTCGTGGTGGGCGAGCGCAACGAGGGCACGTTCCTCTCGGGTGAGGGCGAGCTCCCGTTTGCCGCGTCGCCGGGCACGAAGCGCTTCTTCGTCGATCTCTCGGCGGCGGGCGGCGGCTGGGCGTCGATCGACTACGGCGACGGCACCGCCGCTCCTCACGTCTACGTCGGCGTCCAGACCTCGTTCGCCGACTTCCAGGTCCGCGAGCGGGGAGGGGACCGGCCCGTCGCGAAGATCGCCACGAAGGCCATCACGTGCGGCAGCTGCGGCGCGCCCCTGCCGGTGCTCGCCGCAGGCACCGAGCGCGCCGCGTGCGTCCACTGCAACTCCATCACCGACGTGAAGCTGCAACAGGTCGTCGCGCGCCAGGGCGCGGCGCGGGAGCAGCCCAGCATCCAGCTCGGCCGCAAGGGCGTCCTGCCCGTGCCCGATGCGCGCGGCCTCTCGAACGTCGAGTGGACGGTGCTCGGCTACGTCGAGCGCTCGACCGGCTCGGTCGGGGATGACGAGTGGTTCGGCTGGCAGGAGTACCTGCTCTACAGCGTGCAGCACGGCTACCGCTGGCTGGTGTTCGACGAGGGCAATTTTTACCTCATCACCCCGCTCGCGGCGGGCGACATCGACGCGAGCCGCGCCCCGCTCTTCGTGCGGATGAACAACGTCCACTTCCGCAAGCGCAACCAGCAGCAGGCGCGCGTCGATTTCGTGCTCGGCGAGTTCTACTGGAAGGTGGAGGTCGGCGAGCAGGTCTGGGCGGAGGACTTCGAGCACGGGCGCGAGATCATCAGCTCGGAGAAGACCACCACCGAGATCAGCTGGTCGCACGGCGTGATCGTGAACACCGCGGTCATCACGCAGGCGTTTGGCTACCAGCCGAAGGCCACCGCGTACGGTGTGCCGGACGCCTCCTCGTTCGGCGGAGGCGGCGACGCGGCGCCCAGCGGCGGCATCTCGTCCGGGCTGGTCATCGCGATCATCCTCATCGTGTTCCTCGTCTTCGCCATGGCGGCGTGCGGCGCGTGCGCGGGCGGCGGATCGAGCAGCGGCGGCGGCGTGCGCGGGGTCGGCGGCAGCTCGAGCGGCGGCTTCGGCGGGAAGTGATCCGCGCCCGCCGTGGGTGAGCTCCTCCTCTACGTCACGGTCGTCCTCGTCGCGATCTGCGGCCTCGTCTACGAGCTCGTGGCGGGCGCGGTCTCGACCTACCTGCTCGGCGACTCCGTCACCCAGCTCTCCACCATCATCGGCGTTCATCTGTCGGCGATGGGCGTCGGCGCCTGGCTCTCGAAGTACGTCGAGGAGCGCACCGCCGAGCGCTTCATCGACTGCCAGATCGCCGCCTCGTTCGTGGGCGGCCTCGGCGGCCCCATCCTCTACCTCACGTTCTCGACGACCTCCCACGTGCGGCTCGTCCTGTACGTGCTGGTCGCGGTGACGGGGGTGCTGGTCGGCGCGGAGCTGCCGCTGCTCATGCGCGTGATGAAGCGGCGCGTCGCCTTCAAGGACGTCGTCCCTCGCGTGCTCTCGCTCGACTACGTGGGCGCGCTGGTCGGCGCACTGCTGTTCGCGCTGCTCCTGCTCCCGAACCTCGGCATCCTGCGCACCGGCATCGTGTTCGGCGTCCTGGGCGTGATCTCGGCGCTCTGGGGGACGTGGGTGCTCGGCTCGTCACTCGAGGCGCGGCCCCTGCGCATCCGGGCTGCCATCGCGCTCGCGATCCTGTTCGGTACGCTCGCTGCCTCGCAGAAGATCGTGATGGTGGCCGACGAGGCGCTGCTCCTCCATCCCGTCGCCTTCACGAAGCAGACGCAGTACCAGCGCATCGTGATCACCCAGGCGCGGAGCGGGGTGAGCCTCTTCCTCGACGGCAACCTGCAGTTCGCCTCGATCGACGAGTACCGCTACCACGAGGCCCTCGTGCATCCCGCCTTCGGCGTCGCGAAGCGCGCCGAGCACGTGCTGGTCCTGGGCGGCGGCGACGGGCTCGCGGTCCGCGAGATCCTCCGCCACCCCGAGGTGAAATCGGTCACGCTCGTCGACCTCGACCGCGGCATGACCGACCTCGCCCGCGAGCTGCCGCTCCTGCGCGATCTCAACGAGCGCTCGTTCTTCGATCCGCGCGTGCGCGTCATCAACGACGACGCCATGGTCTGGATCACCGAGGACCATCCGGAAATCCCGAAGAAATTCGACGTCGTGATCGTCGATTTTCCAGACCCCAACAACTTCGCGCTCGGCAAGCTCTACACCGTGCGCTTCTACAAGTTGCTGCGGGAGCGCGTCGCCGACGACGGCGTGATCTCCGTTCAGAGCACCTCGCCCCTCGTGGCGCGCCGCTCCTTCTGGTGCGTGGTGCGCTCCATCGAGGCGGCCGGCTTCGCGGCGCGCCCCTACCACGCGCTCGTGCCGTCGTTCGGCGAGTGGGGGTTCGTGCTCGCCGGCCGCTCCGAGCTCCCGCTGCCCACCACCGTGCCGCCGGGCCTCCGGTACCTGACCGCCCCGACGCTCGCCTCGCTCTTCGACCTGGCGCCCGACATGGGCCCGGTGCCCGTCGAGGTCAACCGGCTGAACAACCAGATGCTCGTTCGCTACTACGAGGAGGAGTGGCAGCGCTGGGCGCGCTGAGCGGTCGTGAGCGGGCGCTATTCACGGCCGGAGAAGAGCGGGATGCTTCGCCAGTGTTCTTCGAGACCTGCGGCGGCGCCGGCCGACGTGAGGCTGCGTCCGCGCGCACGGAACGATTCCGTCGAGCGCGAGAACCGCCACCACGTGCATGGCCTGAATCTATCGCAACGACAGGATCTGGCCAGCGCCGATCACGCCTCGCGCAGCACGCGCATCACGTTGTCGTGGAGGATCTTCCCCACCGCGGTCCGCGAGAAGCCCGCGGCGAGCATGGCATCGGTGAGGAGCGGCAGCCCGCGCGGGTCCTTGAGCGGCCGGGTCGGGACGATGAAGCCGTCCCAGTCGCTGCCGAGGGCTGGCGCGTCCTCGCCGACCACGTTGACGATGTGCTTCAGGTGCTTGATGACCGGCTCGAGCCCCTCGCCCCCGACGAAGCGCGGGCAGAAGATGACGCCCACGACGCCGCCCTGGTCGGCGACCGCACGCAGCTGCGCGTCGTCGATGTTGCGCCAGTGCTCGAACGCGCCGAGCACGCCGGTGTGGCTGACGATGGGCGGCTTGCGCGCGATCTGGCAGGCGTCGAGGAAGCCCTGTTTGTTCACGTGCGAGAGATCGACGAGCACGCCGTGGTCCTCGCAGGCGGCAACGAGGTCGCGGCCCCACGGGGTGAGCCCCCCGCCGTCGTTCCTGCCCTTTCCGTAGGCTGGGGAGCCCGCCTCGTTTGCGGAGAAGTGGAGGAGCCCGAGGTAGCGGACCCCGCGGCGCGCGAAGACGGCCACGTTGTCGAGGTTGCCCTCGAGCGCGTGGGCCCCCTCGATCCCGAGGAGGGCGCCGAGCTCGCCGGACGCGAAGCTCTTCGTGATCTCGCCGGCCTTGCGCACGAGCCGGAGCGCGCCGGGCTTCCTGCCGATCTGCTGCTCCAGCGCGTCGATCTGCTCGTGGACGACCTTCGCCATACCCTTCATCCGGTCCGCCAGCGGCAGCGAGACCAGCCCGAAGAACTGCGCGCTCATCCCGCCCTCGCGCATGCGGGGCAGGTCGACGTGCCCGCCCAGCGCCGCGAACGGGAGGGGAGCCTCATGGGCCTTGTGCAGGTCGTACCCGATCCAGCGCGACCACATCAGCGTGTCGGCGTGCAGGTCGATGGGCGGGTGCTCGGCGTGGATGGCGCGTGCCTCGTCGGACCCTTGCATGCTCCTGCAAGGTGCGCCGCGGGGGGCGGAGCGTCCAGGATTTTCGAGTGAAAGCGGACCCTTGATAATTCCGAGGTGCCCATTACAGTGGGCTCCGCGATGGACGTCCCGCTGCAGCATCGAAGGGGGAGGCCATGATCGCGAACTCGATGCTCGACCTTGTCGGCCACACGCCGCTCGTGCGCATCCATGGCGACTGGCTCGGCGACGCGCCGCGCGCCGCGGTCTGGGCGAAGATGGAGCATCTCAATCCTGGCGGCAGCGTGAAGGATCGCATCTGCCGCGCGATGATCGAGGACGCGGAGGCGCGCGGCATCCTGCGTCCGCCAGGGCCGATCGTCGAGCCCACGAGCGGCAACACCGGCATCGGGCTCGCGTGGGTCTGCGCGGTGAAGGGCTACCGGCTCATCCTCACGATGCCCGAAAGCATGAGCCTCGAGCGCAGGCAGCTCCTGGAGGCGTATGGTGCGGAGATCGTGCTGACCCCCGCAGAGACCCAGATGGACGGTGCGATCTCCGAAGCGCGGAAGATCGCCGGGCGCACGGCCGGTTCGTTCATGCCCTCGCAGTTCGACAACCCGGCCAACCCCTCGGTCCATGCGCGCACCACGGCGCACGAGATCCTGGGCGCGACGGACGGGCTCTCCATCGACGCGTTCGTGGCGGCGGTGGGGACGGGCGGCACCGTGAGCGGCGTCGGTCCGGAGCTGCGCAAGGCGCATCCCGACGTGCGCGTGGTCGCGGTCGAGCCGGCATCGTCCGCGACCATCTCGCGCGGCGAGCGGGGCCCCACGAAGATCCAGGGCATCGGGGCGGGCTTCGTGCCGCCGAACTACGCCGCGTCCGCGGTGAGCGAGGTCCGCACCGTGACCGATGACGACGCATGGCGTACGAAGCTCCTCCTGGCGCGTCGCGAGGGGCTGCTCCTCGGGCCAAGCGCCGGCGCGAACGTGTTCACCGCGTTCGAGATCGCGAAGGAGCTCAGCCCGCGCCAGAACGTGGTGACCGTCCTGTGTGACACGGGCGAGCGCTACTTCAGCCTCGACGAGTTCTTCCCCGGCATCACCGTCGACGACGTCCGGACGGGGCCGCGATGAGAAACCGGCTCGTCCTCGCCGGCTCGCGCGTGCTGCTCGTGGGCATCGGCGGCCTCGGCTGTCCCGCGGCGCTCGCGCTGGCGCGCGCGGGCGTCGGCACCATCGGCATCGCCGACGATGACATCGTCGAGACCTCCAACCTCCATCGCCAGATCCTCTTCCGCGACGAGGACGTGGGGAAGCTCAAGGTCGAGGC
Organism: Polyangiaceae bacterium; assembly: GCA_043732195.1. Taxonomy (GTDB): domain Bacteria; phylum Myxococcota_A; class Polyangia; order Polyangiales; family Polyangiaceae; genus Labilithrix. Next base: position 1,076 of record JAYTHX010000265.1, on the reverse strand, counting down.
CGCGGCGTCGGCGCTCCTCCGCCTCGGGCTGCCCGACCTGCGCATCGAGCGGCATCTCACGCGCATGCTGCCGCATAACGCGGTGGAGCTCGCGTCCCGCTACGACGTCATCGTGGAGGGCGGCGACAACTTCCCGACGAAGTTCCTCGCCGCCGATGCCTCGCGCATCGCGAAGAAGCCGATCGTGCACGCTGCGGCGGTGCGCTGGCACGGGACGGCGCTCGCGGTCGGACCGAACGGCGGCCCCTGCTATCGCTGCCTGTTCGAGGATTTGCCGCTCGGCAGCGCGCCGAACTGCGCCGACGCCGGGGTGGTGGGGCCGATGGTCGGCGTCGTCGCGGCGGTGCAGGCGGACCTCGCGCTCTCGGTCCTCCACGGTGACGACGTGTTCGGCACCCTCTTCACCTTCGACGGCAAGGCGCTCGCCTCGCGGCGGCGCGTGCTGCCGCGCCGTCGAGGCTGCCCGCTCTGCTCCGATCCGCGAACGATCGAGCGCATCGATCCCAACCGCTATGCGGCGCGTCACGTCTGACGCGCCGAACCCGAACCCGAACCCGAACCCGAACGAGCGACCACCATGGACACCATCGTGAGAATCCCCGCAGCGCTGCGCAGCCTGACCGCCGGTGCCGACGAAGTGAAGGCCGCGGGCGGGACCATCGCCGACGTGATCGAGGACCTCGAGAAGAAGCATCCCGGCCTCCGTGACCGCCTGCTCGACGAGAAGGGCGTTCGCCGCTTCATCAACATCTACGTCGGCGAGGAGGACGTCCGCTTCACGGGGGGCCTCAAGACCGAGGTGAAGGCCGGCGACCAGATCAGCATCGTCCCCGCGATCGCGGGCGGCTGATGAGCGACGGCGTACGTCACGGGCGGCAGATCCGGCTGCCGGAGATCGGGGCCGAGGGCCAGGACCGGCTCGATGCCACCGAGGCGGTGCTGGGCGGCGCCCACGACGCACGCGAGATCGAGGCCACGTACCTGCGGCAGGCGGGGCTGAAGGTGCGCGAGGCCCATCCGAGCGCCGCCGCACGCGCGCGCGCCAAGCCCGACGAGAAGGTCGCGGCCTCGGCCCT
>JAYTHX010000264.1:0-13711 GCA_043732195.1 Polyangiaceae bacterium | reverse complement strand
GCGCGATCGAGCCCGGGATCGCCTTCGCGAGGCTCTTGTCCGCGGCAATGGCGGTGACCTCGCTGCCGAAGCGACCGATGAGGCGCACGCGCGTCGCCTCGTCGAGCGCGGACGGCCACGTGATCTCCTCGGGCTGCTCGTCGAAGATGCGCGTGCGGGGGCCGAGCTCGCCGAGTTCCTCCTCGGCGGCCGCGAGCGCGTCACGCGCCATGACCACGAACGTCGTGAGCTTGCCGCCGCTGATGGTGAGGAGGCCATCCTCCTTCCAGATGGCGTGCTCGCGGGACTCCTTCGAGGGATCGCTCTTGCCGGTATCGATGACGGGCCGCACGCCCGACCACGTCGAGATGACGTCCTTCCCGGTGAGCTCGTACGACGGGAACGCCTTCTGCGCCGACTCGAGCAGGTACTCGGTCTCGGCCTGGCTGATCGCGGGCTCCTCGTCGAGGCTGCCGTGGTCGACGTCGGTGGTGCCGAGGATGGTCACGCCCTCCCACGGGATCGCGAACACCGCGCGCTGATCGCGGGGGTGGAGGAGGCTCACCGCCTCGGCGAGGGGCAGGCGATCGGCGCGGAACGTGAGGTGGCTGCCGCGGATCCGCCGCAGGCGCTTCGCGTGACCGAGCTCCCCGCGCAGCTCGTCGGCCCAGGCGCCGGTGGCGCTGATCACGACCTTCGCCTCGACCTCCGCGGTGCGGCCGTTGCCGTCCGGCGAGGTGTCACGCAGGACGACGCCGCGCACCTTGCCGTCGGCGGTGCGGAGCAGCTTGTCGGCGCGCACGTAGTTGATGGCGGTGCCGCCGTGACGGACCGCCTCGCGCAGGACGCGGATGACGAGGCGCGAGTCGTCGGTCTGCGCGTCGTAGTAGCGGTAGCCGCCGAGCACCTTCGAGCCCGCGAGCGGGGCGATGCGCTTGATGATCTCGGCCTTCGACTGCGCCTCGTGCGCCCACTTCCACGCGAGCGCGTCGTACATGGCGAGGCCGACGCCGTACATCCACTTCGGCATCTGGTCGCCTGGAAACGCGGCGAGCGAGAACGCGAGAGGATCGACGAGACCCTTGCCCTCGGCCATGAGGCGCTCGCGCTCCTTCACGGACTTGCGCGTGACGAGGAATTGCCCCTGGCGCAGGTACCGCAGCCCGCCGTGTACGAGCTTCGTGGAGCGGCTGGAGGTGCCGGACGAGAAGTCCTGCCCCTCGATGAGCAACGCTTTTTTTCCGTGCCGCGCCGCCTCCCCGAGGATGCCTGCGCCGGTGATTCCGCCGCCGATGACGACGAGGTCCCACCTCTCGGAGGCTGCCTGGGGGCCGGTCAGACGTTTGAAGATGTCGTCACGATAACCACGCGTCCACATGTGACCGCCCAGGATAGCATGGCGGCATGGCAATGATGGAGAGCGACGCCCCGAGCGAAGGCCACCAGTCCAATCCCCGCGCCTCGCGGGACTCGTTCGGCGAGCACCGCCCGCCGAACGAGCTGCTCACGCTGCTCAACAAGCTGAAGGCTGCGCAGCGCAAATCGGGCGCCCCCGACTACGACACGCGCATCGAGCACCTCGACAAGCTCGAGCGCGTGCTCCTGGCGCGCAAGCACGACATCGTGAAGGCGGTGGGCATGGACTTCGGCGTGCGCTCGAAGCACGAGAGCCTGATCGCCGAGGTCATGATCGTCGTGAACGCCATCAAGCACGTCCGCGCGCATCTCCACGAGTGGATGGAGACCGAGCCGCGCGAGGTGTCCTGGATGTTCCTGCCGGCGCGCGCCGAGGTGGTGATGCAGCCGGTCGGCGTGGTCGGCATCATCTCGCCCTGGAACTACCCCGTCCAGCTCGCGCTCGGGCCGCTCGTCAGCGTGCTCGCGGCCGGAAACCGGGCGATCATCAAGCCGTCGGAGCTCGTCCCCGATACCTCCGAGCTGCTGAAGACCATCATCTCCGAGACGTTCGCGGCCGATCACGTCGCGGTCGTGACGGGCGGCGTCGAGGTCTCCGAGGCGGTCTCGCAGCTGCCGCTCGATCACCTCGTGTTCACGGGCTCCACGCGCGTGGGCAAGATCGTGATGCGCGCCGCCGCCGAGAACCTCACGCCGGTCACCCTGGAGCTGGGCGGCAAGTCGCCGGCGATCGTGGGCGAGGGCTTCTCGATCGCGCAGGCCGCGCAGAAGATCATGGTCGGCAAGTGCTTCAACTCCGGCCAGACCTGCATCGCACCCGATTACGTGATGGTGCCGAAGGGCCGCGCTGACGCGTTCGTGGAGGAGTGTCGCACCGCCTTCGCCGCGATGTACCCCACCATCCAGACGAATCCCGACTACACGGCGATCATCAACGACCGCCAGTACGAGCGGCTTCAGAACGTCCTGAAGGATGCGCGCGAGCGGGGCGCGAAGGTGGTCGAGCTGAATCCGATGAAGGAAGAGCTCGACCCCAACGCGCGCAAGATGTCACCGCACCTGGTGCTGCACGCGAAGGACGACACCATTCTGATGCAGGAGGAGATCTTCGGCCCGATCCTCCCCATCCGCACGTACGAGACGCTCGACGAGGCGATCGCCTACGTGAACGACCACCCGCGCCCGCTGGCGCTCTACTTCTTCGACCACGACCAGAAGCGCATCGACAAGGTGCTGCGCGAGACCATCGCGGGCGGCGTGTGCATCAACGAGACGATGCTCCACGTCGCCCAGGACGATCTCCCGTTCGGCGGCATCGGTTCCAGCGGCACGGGGCACTACCACGCGAAGGAAGGCTTCGATGCCTTCACGAAGAAGAAGCCGATCTTCTACCAGAGCCGCATCAACGGCTCGGCGCTGCTGCGCCCGCCGTACGGCCCGAAGATCGACTTCGCCCTGAAGATGCTGCTGGGCAAGTAGCTCTCCGCGAGTCTCCGTGTGTCTCGCCGTGCCATCACCTCACTGCGCGCAGGTGGCCTTCGCGCCCTTGTCGTACGGAGCACGTCGACGATAGACGCTCTGGCCGCCGTCCTTGCTGTCTGGCTGTCAGCTAATCCCGAAGCGGTCTGCCCTGGGCGTCGGGGACCTTACCCATCAGCATCATGATGCCGTCGATCAGCGGCCAGAGCACGCCGGCGCCGCAGGTGAGCCACGTCACGGCGATCTGCGCGATCGCGAGGCCCATGTGGCCCGTGTAGAAGCGGCCTGCGCCGAAGCCGCCGAGAAAGATCTGCAGCAGGCCCGCCACCATCTTCGACTTGTCCGAGAACGGCATGCCGGTCATCGGGTCGACGCCGTACGGCGCGTGCGGCTGCATCATACCCATCCCGCCCATTGGTCCGCCCATGCCAGGCCCGGGAGGCGGAGGACCGTAGCCGCCGGGCGGCGGACCGTAGCCACCCATGGGGGGCGCGCCGTAGCCGCCACCGGGAGGACCGGGAGGCGCGCCGTAACCGCCACCCTGAGGAGGAGGGGCGCCGTAGCCGCCGGGCGGCGGGCCGCCACCGGGCGGCGGAGGGGGATAGTTCATTCGCGGGAGCTCCTGTGATGTTTCGCGTCGAGCAGCGCCTTCGAGGGTAGAGCTTTTCTCGGCTCGCGCAAGGTCCTCAGGCGAGCTCCGCGCGCGCGGAGCTCTCGCCGCTCGGAAGCGCGGGCGCTTCGCGATAGCGACCCACGACCTTCCACATCCACGCGACCGCCAGGCTCATCACGCCGATGTCATCGAGCCAGCCCACGAGCGGAACGACGTCCGGGATCGCGTCGATCGGGCTGATGACGTAGACGAGCGCGAGCATCACCAGAAGCTTCCCGACGAGCGACGCGGCGGGATCACGGAAGTAGCGATAGAGGGCACGCGCACGACCGATCCGGACGAGGGTGTTCTTCATGGCTTCCGGGAGTTTAAGGCGGTTCGAGACGCGCGCAACGAGCGTCACGGTCGAGCTCTCGGATCACTCGACGACGGCGAAGCTCACGCGGCCCACGAGCTGTCCGTCCTGCGTCTCGACGTCGACCGTCCACGCGCCGAGGAGCCGCGGCGGCAGCTGGCCATCGGTGAGCGCCGAGCGCAGACGGATCGTGCCCTTGTCCTTCGACTCGACCGGCTCCGCCACGCGCGTCGTATCCTCGGTGGCGCGATGGACCTCGTGGCCGTCGTGGCGCCAGACATGGAGCAGGCGATCACCCTTGCCGCCCGGCACGACGACGTCGGTGATGGCGATAAGCTTGTCGATCACAGCGGGATGGAGATCGTGGACCTCCATGCCGAGCCGCCCGTCGGCCAAGACGATCGGCCCGACGCCGCCGTGCGCGACGTACATCGGCACGGGCGGAATGGCGCTGCGGACGGCGTAGGCGATGCCCACCGCGGCGAGGAGCGACGCCGCGGAGAGCACCTGCCAGCGGCGATTCTTGAGCATCGCGAGGTCGATGTGGATGGTCCAGAACGCGAGCACCGTGATGGCGGTCGCGGTGAGCAGCGAGATCAGCGTGCGCGTGTCGGGAAAGAGCGCGGGCACCACGAGCGCGAGGCACCCGAACAGCGCGACGGCGTGAAACAGCGAGGCGACCGCGCGAAACTTGAAGACCACGCGGTCGAACACGATGTCGAGCGTCGACAGCAGCGCGCAGGTGCCGAGCAGGATCACGAACCAGGAGTTGGCGGAGCCGAACGTCGTCGACTTCCAGTAGAACGGCAGGAGGAAGAAGAGCATCCCCTGGTAGAGGTTCTTCAGTGCGTAGGTCATCGCAAAGAACCGCAGCTTCACCTTCGGCGCGGCGCGATGGTGCTGGGTCTGCTGCCGGCCCGAGCCGAAGACCCGGAAGAAGAAGATGACGAGCAGCCAGGCAGCCGACGCCGACGCGGCGAGCCACCGCGCATGGTCGAAGCCCTTCTGCGCGAAGGTGACCACGGTGATGCCGAGGCCGAGGGCGTAGGCGGAGTGCAGCCACCACAGCTTCCGGCCGTGCAGCTTCAGGAATGCGCGCACGCGATCGCGCGGGGACGGCCGGTACAGAACCGGCTCCACGACGCGCACGTTGGGCGGCACGCTCGGTTGCACGAGGGGGGAGTGTAGTGCGGAACGTGGTCCGCCCGAAATCAGTGCTCACGATTCTTGGTCGATGGTGAGCTAGTCTCGGCCGCGCATGGGCGCGGCGCGTTTCCTCGGTGTCGTCGGCTCCTTCGTGGTGGGCGCTGCGCTCGCCACCTTCACGCCCGCGACGGCGCGGGCCGAAGCGCCGCGTCCGCACCAGCTGAAATACGACGTCGCGCTCGATGCCACGGTGATCGGGGCGTCGATGGCGTTCGTGCTCGGCACCGAGCTCGTGAGATCGGTGAAGCCGCTCGCGTGTCGCTGGTGCGATCGCAGGGGCGACGTCGATCACCTCAACGGGCTCGATCGGTGGGGCCGCACGTTGAAGTGGCGAAATCCGCTACGGTCGCAGTTCGACTCCGGCGTCACCGCGTTCCTTCTCGAGCCGGCGTTCGCGATGGTCGACATGATCGTCGTCTCCGCGGCGGACGACGCCGATCGCGCGTTCCCGGTCGATCTCCTCGTGATCTCGGAGGCGGTGGCGGTGAGCACGTTCCTCAACCAGGCCGCGAAGCTCGTGTTTGCGCGCGAGCGGCCGTTCGTGCACGTGCTTCCTCCGGACGAGCGCAAGCGGACCGTTGCGCCCTCCGACAACAACGTCTCGTTCTACTCGGGTCATTCGGCGATGACGTTCTCGCTCGCCTCGGCCGCGGGCACGGTGGCGACGCTGCGCGGCTACCGCCTCATGCCGCTGGTGTGGGGGACGCTCGTGCCGCTGGCCATCGCCACCGGGTACCTCCGCATCGGCGGCGACAAGCACTACCTGACCGACGTGCTCACCGGCGCGATCCTCGGCACCGCCGTGGGCGTCGCCCTCCCGCTCCTCTTCCACCCGCGCCAGGGCGACGATCGCGTCCCCATCGGCTCGGGCACGCTCCAGCCCGCTGCTACCCCTTTGCACGCGCAGACGCCGATGGTGTCGCTGGGCGGGGGCTTCTGAGGGTCAATCGACGGCGCCACACCAGGTCGACCCACGGACGGTGGCGCCCGTGACGAGGTCGAGGCGAACCGTGACACACGTCGGCGAGTTGCCGCGGTGGCCAACCGCGTACAGATACGGGGCTGTCCCCGCCGGGGCCGGCGATTCTTTCTCCTGCGGGAGCTCGAACTTGCCGCCGTCGTCGAAGCGCGCAGGTGCGCCGGCCTTCCTCAGCGCTGCCTCGGGCGCGGGTCGCTAGCGCTGCGCGGTCGCGCCTCGCTCGCGCAGGATCCGCGCCGCCTCACGGAACGCGATGCTCTCGGGATGCGCGGCGGCCAGCGCTTCGTACTGGTCCGCCGCCGCGCCGTCGAGGCCCGACGCCACCGTGTCGAGCGCGCGACGCTCCGGCGTGCGGGTCTCGTGCAGGCCGACGGCCGTGGCCTTCGAACGGTCGCCAGGTGAGGGGACCGCTGCGCCGGCCGCGGCCTTGACCGTCCCGCCGGCGGTCGTCACGGGCGCGATCGCCACGGGCGCGATCGCCACGGGCGCCGCTGCGATGGGCGAGCCCGCCGGGCCGACCGCGTCGCGCACGACCGCGCTCTCCGCGCCAGGCGCCGCGCCAGGCGCCGCAGGAGTAGAGCGCAGCGTCAGCAGAGCCCCGATGACGGCCGGCCCCAGCAGGACGGCGAGGGCGCGCCTCGGCCCCGACGCGCGCCTCCACGCCTCGAGCGCCCGTCCCCAGCGGGCAGGTGCGGTGACGGGCACGGGGCTGGCGACGTTCTCCCCGGAGACCGCAAGCGCGCTGCTCTCGATCACGGCCTCGATCGCCGCCAGCGAGTCCGCCGCGCGCGCGGCTACGGCGGGCTCGAACGGGATCGCGATCGTGGGAGACGAGGGGCGGGCCAGTGCGGGCTCGGCGCGTGCCGCGGCGAACGTCCGCCCGAACGAGAACGGGGGCGGCGCCACCGCGAGCAGACCGTCGCTCGGGATCGTCGGCGGCATGCTCGATGGACCCTCGCGCTGGTGCTCGACCGCGTCGTCGACGACGACGGGCGGCCTGCGCGCCTCGGCAGGGATCTCCACCTCGGCGATGCAGGTGATCTCCCCGTTCGGGATCGACATTGCGAGCGCGGCCCGGAGGCGCGCCTCGTCGAAGCACGTGGCCTCCTCGTCCCGCGCGGGGCGGGGCGGCGGAAGCTGGGTCTCCTCTTCGGGCCCGGCCTTGCCTCCGATGCTGAGCCGCGCGCTTCCGAAGCGGAGGACGCACGGCACGGTCGCCTCGATCCATCGGGTGTCGAGCGGCTCGCCGTCGAGCAGGGCCTTCTCCCCGTGGAGAGCACACACGTAGAGCGTCGTGCCATTGAAGGCGAACATCACGTGCGCAGCGGCGACGTGCCCGGCCTCGATGCGCCACGCGCCTTCCTTGCCGACGGTGAACGGCGGTCGTTCCCTGCCGCCACGCAGAACGATCTCGCGTTGCTCGCTCCGTCGGTCCAGCAGGCGAAGCACGACGTCTCTTGGTTCACTCGGCGGCATCACACACCTGCTTCGCGCCGCCCGCTGCGGCGGCGGCACGCATCATCTCGTCGGGAAGGCGCACCCCGTGCTCGTCGAGCTGCGCTTTGCACGCCGGCAGGATGCCCGTGGCGACGAGGCGGCTCCGTATCTGGTTGTCACCCGTCATTCCAGAATACCGACGTACAAATAGATCCTGGAGGGTGTAGGCCTGGCGCGCGATATCGAATCCCAGGACCTCGGTGACGTGGGTCACCTTGCGACTGCCGTCTTGCAGTCGTGCCACCTGGACGATGATCTGGATCCCGGAGCCGATCTGGGCGCGCATCGCGGCGAGCGGCATGTCCACGTCGCTCATCATGGCCATGGTCTCCATGCGCGTGAGCGTGTCGCGGGGGTAGGTCGCGTGCAGCGTGCCCATGCAGCCGCCGTGACCGCTGGTCATCGCCTGGACGATGTCGAGCGCCTCGCCGCCGCGGATCTCGCCGACCACGACGCGATCCGGCCGCATGCGCAGCGTCGCCCGGAAGATGTCACGGATGGTGATCGCGCCCTCGCCCCGGGCATCGGCAGGGCGGGCCTCGAGCTGCACGACGTGCGGCTTCTGGAACTGGACCTCGCGCGAGTCCTCGATGACCACGACGCGCTCGCCGTCGGGAATGAACCCCGACAGGGCGTTGAGCATCGAGGTCTTGCCGCTGCCGGTACCGCCCCCGACCAGGATGTTGCACTTGGCCACCACGAAGGCCTGGAGCGCATCGGCGGCGCCCCGGGTGAGCGAGTCGAACCCGACGAGCCGCTCCACCGTGAGCGCCTCCTTGAAGAAGCGGCGGATCGAGACGTGCGGGCCGTCCGGCGCGATGGGAGGCAGGATCGCCTCGACGCGCGAGCCGTCGGGCATGCGGCCCTCGAGGATGGGCCGCGCCGCGCTGACCGGCTTCCCGACGTACTGCGAGAGGTTGCGGATCGCCGCGGTGAGAGCCTCCTTGCCGTCGAAGCGCGCATCGACCAGGGCGAGGATGCCTCCGCGCTCCACGTAGATCTGGTCCGGCCCGTTGATCATGATCTCGCTGACGGTGGGGTCGTCGAGGTAGGGGCGAATGGGGGCGAAGAAGGAGAGGAGCGTCTTCTCGAAGATCTTGGTGGGGATCACGGCACGGCCCTCAGGAGATTGTCGCGCGCGACCTCACCGTGCTCGCCGTTCGGCGCGAGCGCCAGGTAGGCGCGGAACTGCACGTCGGCCGCGAGCGGGTCGCCGCTGCCCTTCTCGAGGAGCGCGAGCGTGTAGTGGGCGTCGCCGAAGCCCGGCCTCGCGGCGAGGACGGTGGCGAGCTCCTGGCGCGCGCGCTGCTCGTCGCCGATCGCCACGCGGAGCGTGGCTGCCGCGAACCTCACGTCGACGTCGGCGGGATGCTTGCGCAGGTAGTCGTCCGCGTACTCCAGGGCCACGGGGTAGCGGCTGTCCGCCGCGCAGACCGCGATCAGCCGGCGCACGAGGCGGGCCGACTCGCCGCCGGAGCGCAGCGCCGCAGCGAAGTACTGCTCGGCGCGCGTCATGTCGCCTACGGCGGCGTAGGCGTCACCGCGGGCAGCCAGCTGCTCGGGAGCCGACTCGGCCTGCATGGTCTCGACGCCGCGCTGCATCTTCGATTGCGGCGCCGCGCAGCCGGCGGTGGCCGTTGCCCAGACCAGGGTCGCTGCGATAACCGATTCAGTAATCCACTTATCGCGCGTCATTTGCCGTGCTCCACCGTGTTGCGATTCTTCAGGTCCTGCGCGATCCCGGCGAGCCATCGTGAGTATTCACCCTGCTGGCCCTCGGTGAGCGCCGAGAGCACCGCGACGTCCTGCGCCGCAAGGTCGTAGTCGTTCACCAGGAGAACGCGATCGAGGCGCACGCGGCGGGCGCGAAAATCGAGCGTGGTCTCCTCGCGCATGCGCAGCGCGGCCTGCGCGGCGATCTCGCCCGCCTCGACCTGATGCGTGATGCGGTAGCACGCCGCGGCGATCTCGTAGCCTTTGACGGCGGCGCGTGATCCCCGCGGATCGAACGGGCTGCGATCCCGCGCTCCATCGGCGATCGCGCGCTGGTCGTCGGCGATGGTGCGGGCCTCGGCGAGGTCCTTGCGCGGACAATCGGTCGAGATCTTCGCGAAGAGCTCGGGCATCGGCGGTGAGGACGTGGACGGAGCGTCCGGGCCCATCACCGAGACCTTCACGATGGCGCCCACGAGGCCCGCGACCACCAGGAGCTTCGCGATCATCACCGGTCCGAGCGTGGTGCTCCTGGCTGGGGCGACACGCGCCTCGCGGAGGGCGTTCGGGAAGTCGAGCCCGGCGCTCATGCTGAGGGCGAGCAGATCGATGGCGCTCGGGAGGCGCCGGCCGATGGCCTTGGAGCGCTCGCCGGCGAAGCTCGAGACGGTCAGGAACGGCGCGACCGCGCCGAAGGCCCCGACGGCGACCACGAACACCGGCCCGATCTTGACGACCAGGTTCGCGAGCGCCCCGGCCGTCAGAGCCGCGGCCGCGCAGACGACGCTCAAGGCCACGAGCTCCTCTGCGAGCAATCCGAGGTAGCTACCGGCCATGCGGACCTGTCGGTCCAGCGACGCGAGAAGTTGCGTGCTCATCAGCCCATGAACGCGCATTCCTAGCCAGCGCACGAGAGGCTCGATCCGGCACCACGGCCCCCCGCCCGCGAGGGCCCGTTGACGTGCCAGCCCCCGGACGCCGGTGCGGACGCCGCTTGGCATGGGAGCGCTCGCGGCCGACGAGGTGAGGAGAAAGAGGCTCACGAACACCGGCACGAGCAGCGCGAGCTTGAAGAGAAGGAGCGACTTCATACGTCCACCGCGAGGACCTTGCGGGCGAGGAGGAGCGAGCCGATCCAGAGGATCGCGGCGATCCCCACGGTGATCTGGCCGACGAGCGAGTGCTGGAGCGGGTCGAAGTAGCCCTTCTGGGCGGCGTTGAAGGCGAACACGATGAAGAGCGGGAAGAGCGCGAGCACCCACAGCTGCATCCGGCCCTCGCCCGTCTTCGTGCGGACGACGCCGAGCAGGCGGTTCATCTCGCGGATGGTGGCGGCGGTGCGCTCGAGGACGACCGGCAGGTTGCCGCCGACGCGGAGACCGAGCAGCACTGCCGAGAACGCGACGTCGATCCAGCGGCTCCTCACGCGCGCCGACATCGCGAGGAGGCCTTGCTCGAGCGTGCTGCCGACGCGCATCTCCTTGAGGATGTGCTCGATCTCCTGGCGCGTCGGCTGCTCGAGCACCGACGCGGTCGCCTGGAGCGCCGCTGCCGGGCTCGGCACCGTCTTCAGTGAGTTGGCCAGCGCGACGACGAAGCCGTCGACCTGGAGCTCGAGCCGCGCCACGCGCTGTTGCCGCTCGCGGCGCAGATGAAGCTCGGGCCCGGCCGCGATGAGCAGCATCGCGGCCCACCAGTACGGGATGTCGAGCCCGACGGCGGCGAGCGCGATGACGCCCAGGAGCACCGCCTGACCGATGGCGAGCGGGCGGCCGATCTCCGGCCGGAAGAGCAGCCGATGCGCGTCGTCCAGGTGGCGCACGTAACGCGTGGCGAGGCGAGAGAGCACGGTCTCGCCCGTCGCCACCGCGTACCCCGTCACCGCCGCGCCCGCGCCCGCGCAGCCGAGCAGCGCCATCTTCAGCAGGGCGGGCGTCACGGCGAGCGAAGGGCTCACAGGTACGCCTCGTCCTCTCCGACCAGCCCCATGACGAGGAAGTCGTTCAGGAACGTCGGCAGGAAGCCGGTGGCGCGGTAGTCGCCCAGGACCTTGCCGCCCGGGCCGGTGCCCGTCCGCACGAACTCGAAGATCGGCACGAGCTCGACGTCGCCCTTGTCGCTGATCCCGACCACCTCGCTGATCGCCGTGACACGCCGCGTACCGTCGGAGAGGCGCGACTGCTGGACGACGAGCTGGACGCTCCCCGCGATCTGCTCGCGGATCGCGCGCACCGGGAGATCGAGGCCGGCCATGAGCACGAGAGTCTCGAGGTGAGCCACGGCCTCCCGCGGCGAGTTCGCGTGCGTGGTGGTGAGCGAGCCGTCGTGCCCGGTGTTCATGGCCTGGAGCATGTCGAGCGCCTCCCCGCCGCGGCACTCGCCGACGACGATGCGGTCGGGCCGCATGCGGAGCGCGTTCTTCACGAGATCGCGGATCGTGTACTCGCCCTTGCCCTCCATGTTCGAGGGGCGCGTCTCGAGCCCCACGACGTGCGGCTGCGCGAGCTGGAGCTCGGCGGCGTCCTCGATGGTCACGATGCGTTCGTCAGCCGGGATCGCGCCCGAGAGCACGTTGAGCAGCGTGGTCTTTCCGCTGCCGGTGCCGCCGGAGATGACGATGTTCTTCTTCGCGATCACGCTCCGGAGGAGGAACGTGCCCATCCCGGCGGTGAGCGCGCCGAGCTCCACGAGGCGCGCCATCGTGAACGGCTTGCGCGAGAACTTGCGGATGGTGATGGCCGCGCCGCGCAGCGCGAGCGGCTTGATCACGGCGTTGACGCGCGAGCCGTCCGCGAGCCGGGCATCGACGAGCGGCACCGATTCGTCGATGCGGCGCCCGAGCGGCGTCACGATCCGTTCGATGGTGGCGCGGACGCGATCGTCGTTGGTGAAGCGCGCGTCGGCGCGCACCAGCTTGCCGGCGATCTCGAGGAAGATCGTGTCGGGGTCCACGACCATGATCTCGTTGACGTTCGGATCCGACAGGAACCGCTCCACGGGGCCGAGGCCGATGGCCTCGTCGAGCAGGGACCCCACGAGGACGTCGCGATCGATGGCCGGAGGAATGCGCGCGTCGAGGCGTTGCACGATGGCGCGCAGCGCCGCGAGGACCTTGGGGCGCAGCGTGGGATCGTCGCTGCGCGAGGCGTCGACCGCGCCGAGATCGAGTGCTCGAGCAGGAGCTTGTGGATCTCGGTTCGGAGAGCGTTCTCCTCGGCCCAGGCATCCCTCCGCAGCGCGCCGAGGATCGGGGTCGGCGGCTTCGGCGCGGGCTGCGGCGCGGGCGGCGGCACGGGCGGGATCACGGCTGGCACGAGCCGCGGCGCGGGGAGGGCCCGCGGCGCATCCGCGAGCGCGACGACGAGGGTGTAGGGCCCGATGCGAATGGGCGTCTCGAACGGGACGCTCACGGTGCTCTGCTTGACCAGCGCGCCGCCGACGAACGTGCCATTCATCGAGGTGTCGCGCACGACCATCGCGCTTCCGCGTACGTCGACCGCAGCGTGCTGGCGGGACGCGAAGCCGGTGGGCAGAGGGAGCGTACAGCGCGCGTCGCGTCCGAGGGTGAGGACGCCGCCGTGGACGTCGAGCTTGCGCTGCTCGACGTTCTCGTCCTCGTGGACGGTGACCCGCAGCCGGACCGAGCTCGTGGCCTGCGCGCTCATTTGACGAGCCTCGGCTGCGCGCCCGGGCGCTTGTCGTAGGCGTCGATCTTGTCGACGGCGCCGCTGTAGTCGGCGAACTTCGCGAGCGCCGACTCGACCATCTCCGCCGCCTGCGAGGGGACGGCCTCGACCACGTTCGGCACCACGAAGATGGCGCCTTCGGTCTGGAGCTCGTCGTCGGCGTGCGAGCCGAACAGGAGACCGAGCACCGGGATGCTGGAGAGCCCCGGCAGGCCGGTGACCGCGTGCGCCTGCGTCTTCGTGCGGATGCCGGAGAGCACGATCGACTGCCCGAGCTTGAGCGTGATGTTCGTGGTGAGCTTGCTGGTGTTGCGCCCGGGGAGCGAGGTCGCGCCGGCGGAGCTGGTGAGGTCGCTCACGTCGGCGACGAGCTTCATCTCGATCTCGCGCTTCTGCGGGTTGTAGCGGGGGAGCACGGTGACGTCGGTGCCGAAGGAAATACGCTGCACGCCCACCGTGAGGCCGGTGTTGACCGTGAAGTTCTGCTCGCCGCCGTTCTGGAAGTTCGCCTCGACGCCGTTGTTGGTCACGACCGTGGCCTGCTTCAGCACCTTCGCCCAGCCCTTGCGGGACGCGATGTCGAGCCGCGGGATGGGCTGGTTCGTGATGCTGGCGGTGGCGGCGCGGCTGCCGCCGATGAAGTCGAACGTGACGTTGCTCTTCACCACCGCGTCGCCGCCCACGCTGCTGGGCCAGCCGAGGCCCACGCCGTACGACGAGTTCTTGTCGTACTGGATGAAGTAGAAGTCGATGCGCACGATGTACTTGCTGTCCGACGTGCTCGCGCC
>JAYTHX010000263.1:0-74700 GCA_043732195.1 Polyangiaceae bacterium | reverse complement strand
CGCCGGGGATGAGCTCGGAGGCGGTGTCCCGGGCGGTGCAGCCCGCGAGCGCCGTCAGGAGTACGAGCAGGAGCGTGGGGACGGAGCGCATGACGGGGGCCCGGAACGGATAGGTGCCGATGCACCGAGCGTCAAGCCGAGGGTGAAACGCCGGCCCTGCCCACTGGCCTCCCGACCGGCTCAGGCGAAGGGATCGACGGTCAGGGCTGCGAACAGCAGCACCAGGTACACGATCGACACCGCGAACAGGGACTTTGCCCACGTGCGGGCGCTGCCCCGGCGCAGGCCATACGAGCCCCACACGAAGAACACGGCGCCCAGCGCGGTCGCCGCGATCAGGTATCCGTGGTGCGCCACGCCGAGCGGGACCACCAGAAGGCTCGTCGCCACGAGCGCGAACGTCCAGCGGACGATGGTGTGCCGAGTCGCCAGCTCGCCGGTCGTGTTGGGGAGCACCTTGATGCCCGCCGCCGCGTAGTCCTTCGCGCGGAACAGCGAGATCGCGCAGAAATGCGGGATCTGCCAGAGGAACAGGATGCCGAAGAGCACGATGCCCACGGCATCGATCCGGCCCGTTCCGGCCGTCCAGCCGAGGAGCGGCGGGATCGCGCCCGGGATCGCGCCGACGTGCAGCGCATAAGAAGAGTGCTGCTTCAGCGGCGTGTACGCGAGCACGTAGAGGAGGTTCGCGACGATCGCGAGCAGCGCCGTGAGCGCGTTCGCGCCGATGGCGAGGATCGGGATCGCGACCGCCGACAGGCCCATGCCGAACCACAGCGCGATGCGCGGGTTCATCCGGCCGCTCGGCAGCGGGCGGTTCTTCGTGCGCGGCATCAGGCGGTCGATGTCGCGCTCGATGTACATGTTGAGCGCATTCGCGCCGGCGACGATGAGAGCGCAGCCGATGAGCGTGCAGAGCACGGTCGCGGTCGAGAGCGCCTCGGCGCCCGGGACGCGGCGCGAGAGATAAAGGCCACCCGCGGCGGTGATCACGACGTTGAGCGTGATGCGCGGCTTCGCCAGCGCCACGTAGTCGCGCCACACGGGCTGCGCGACGCGCGCGAGGGAAGCTATGTCGACGGGCTCCTGCATGCGCTCGGCGGTGTTTTAGGGAGATGCCGCTCCTCCGTCAAGGATGCACCTCCGGCCTGCGGATTTTGCGGCGCGGCGGCGGTGAGGGGCCGCGCAACCTTTCGCGCGCTGGCCGTCGTCATTGCTGCGTTCGGATTTCCGCCGTCAAGGCGATCGTTGACTTCGCCGCGAGCGCCGCGTCCGATCGCGACGCCGTCCTCGCCCGCTGCAAGGCCCTCGCGAAGGACCTGGATACCGTGCCCGAGATCGCCAGCGCGCTGCAGATCCCGGTCAACCCCCGCAAACTCGCGGCTGCACCGCGCGCGTCGGGAGTTCTCCGATGCAGCACGCAAGCTCGGTTGGGGGGACCCATGAAGGACGACCTCGTCGAGAAGCTGCTCCAGCACGATGCGGACGAGCCGCGCGCGAAGTATCCGACCAGCCTCCTGCGGGCGCGTGTGCAGGCCTTCGCCGAGTGATCCGGACTTCTCGTAGCGCCGCGCCGAGCAGGCGTCAGGCTCTGCTCATGGCGCTGCAGCCCTAGCGCCCGGCGCTGCCCGCAATGCGGAGAGCCCAAGCCGCACGCCATCAACCGGCAGAAGATGATCGGGTTGGGCCTCGTGATCGTGGTCATGATCGCGATGTCCGCGTTCGCCGCTCGCAGGAGCGCGGAGCGCGATCGGGAGATGCGCGACTTCCGGCGCCAGCACGGCTTCCCGGCCAGCGCGGATTGAATGAACCAGCGCGTCGCGTCCGGCCAGTCGCCGAGCTCGAGCGCGTGTTGGCGAGCCCGGTGGCGAACGCGAGCACGGGCCGGCAGAGCGGACGGCACGGGCGCGATCAGCAGGTACGGCCGCCTACCCGTGCGCGACCATCTCCGGAGATTAGCATCAGCCAAGATTTCGCACGCTTGGCTTCCGGTTTTTTGGGTACGCTGAGCCTCCCTTTTCGGGGCTCGCGCATGCCATCCCCAACGTCGCCGCCGCCGCCGTCCCGCCAGTCGCCGCAGTCCGCGTCACGCGGCGCCTCCGCAGGCCTCCCTTCGTTCGAGACCAAGCTCGAGAACGAAGAAGAGGTGCTCGACGCGCTGCTCGTCGCGCAGTCGAAGGGCACGCTCGATCCGGACGTCTGGCAGGAGCTGCACGACGCTGCGGTCCGCTTCGACCGGGTGTCCGAGCTCGCGTTCGCCTACGAGTCCGTCTCGCAGGGCCGCAAGCTGAAGACGCTGCTGCCCCCGGTGCAGGCAGAGCTCTACTACCGCGCCGCGCTGTTCTTCGGCGAGGTCCTGGGCGACGAGTTCGGCGCCACCACCTACCTGGAGAAGGCGCTCGGCGCCTATCCTGGCCACACCGGCGCGTTCGAGCGCATCGACGCCCAGCTGACGCGCGTCGACGACAACAAGAAGCTCGCCGACCTCTGCGTCCACGCGGCGACGCACCGGCCGCGCGAGGAGCAGAGCCTCCTCCTCAAGCGCGCCGCCGTCCTCTACGAGCGCGCGAACCTCGAGGACAAGGCGATCGAGACGTACCAGAACCTGGTCCGCATCGACCCCACCGACGAGTCGCTCCGCAACGCGCTCGAGGCGCGCTACGTGAAGGCGAACCGCTACCGCGACGTGGCGCGCATGCTGGAGCAGGCGCTCGTCGCCGACCCGCCGCCCGCGCACGACGACGCCGGGCGAATCCGCGCGAAGCTGATCGAGGTCTTCGCGAACCAGCTGAAGGAGCCGGAGCGCGCGATGCCGCACGTCGAGGCGCTCCTCGAGGTCGACCCCACCCATCCCGACGCGCGCCGGGTCGCCACGCGCCTCCTCGAGAGCAAGGGCCTCGCGGCCCGCGCCGCCGCCGCGCTCGCCGAAGGCGCGCCCACCACCGAGGAGCGCGCGCGCTACCTCGGCATCGAGCTCGAGAACACGCGCGGGCCACGCCGCCGCGACGTGCTGCGCCGCATCGGGATCCTCAGGCAGGACGAGCTCGGCGATCAGCAGGGCGCATTCGACGCGTTCGAGCAAGCGATCGGCATCGACCCCACGGATGACGAGCTGCGCCGCCGCTACGTCGAGCTCGGCTCGCACCTCAAGGGACCGCTCGAGGTGGCCCGCACGTTCGCGCGCGTCTCGACCGTCGCGAAGGATGCGGCCATCCGCTCACGCATCACCGCCGAGATGGGCGAGCTGCTCCTCCGCGGCGGCGACGCGAAGCGCGCCCGGACCACGCTCGCCGGCGTCCTCTCGGCGACGAGCGCCGATCCCGGCGCGGTCCTCACCGCGGCCCGCGCCCTGGCCGGGGTCTACGAGGCGGAGAACGATCGCAAGAACCTCGTCGAGGTGCTCTCGCGCGTCGGCGAGATGAGCCCGGACGACGCCGAGAAGCAGCGTGCGAACGAGCGCGTCGCGCAGCTGTGCGCCGACCTCGGCGACACCGATCGCGCGATCGCCGCGTGGCGCCGCCTCGTCGATATCCCGCTCGCCTCCACGAACGGCGTCCGCGACCGCGCGCTCGAGGCGCTCGAGCCGCTCTACGAGCAGCGCGGCGACTGGATCGATCTCTCGTTCGTGCTCGAGCAGCGCGCCAAGGACCTGCCCGATCGCGTGCAGGCCCGCGCGCTCTCGTTCCGCGCCGGCGAGGTCCTCACGCAGAAGGCGAAGGACGCGGGGAGCGCCGCCGAGGCCTGGGCCGCGATGACCGAGACCTACGGCCCCGCGCGCGACGTCTACGCGCAGTGGATGCCAATCCTCGAGGCCGCACGCCAGTGGCCCGAGCTCGCCGCTGCGCTCGAGCACGACGCCGCGCTCGCGCCCGCCGAGGAGCGCGCCGCCATCCTCTCGCGCCTCGGGCTCGTGTACCTCAATCGAACGCGCGATCAGGACGCGGCGATCGAGGCCTTCAAGAGCTCGCTCGCCATCGATCCCCGGGAGAAGACCAGCCGCGCCACGCTCGAGAAGCTCCTGGCAGCGGGCGAGCACCGCCTCACCGCCGCCGCGGTGCTCGAGCCGATCTACCGCGAGGAAGACGACGTGAGCGGCCTCCTGCGCGTCCTCGATCTCAAGGCGCAGCTCTCCCCGATCGTGCAGGATCGCCTGGAGGCGCTCGAGGAGGCGGCCGACGTCGCGATCTCCGTCTCACGCGACAAGGCGCTCGATCTCGTCTCGCGTGGCCTCGCCGAGGCCGTCGAGAGCAGCGAGCCCCTCGGCATCTGGCTCGGGCGCTTCGATCTCTTCGCCGGTGACACCGATCCCAAGCGGCGCGCCGCGCTGCTCGGCAAGGGTCTCGGCGAGCACGCCGTCACCACGCCCGAGCTCCTGGTGCTCGCGAAGCGCGTCGGTGAAGAGCACGCTGCCGCCGGCGACGTGAACGGCGCGCTCACCGCGCTGCGCCGCGCACTCGCCTACGAGCCCTCCTCCGCCGAGCTCCTCGCGCGCGTCGACGAGCTGCTCCGCGAGCAAGGCAACCCCGGCGAGCGCGTCGCGCTCTACCGCAGCGCGCTCGAGCGCAGCCCCGACCCCGCGCGCCGCAAGCAGCTGCTCCACAGCATCGGCACCATCGAGCGCGCCGAGCTCGCCAACCCCGACGCCGCGATCGGCGCTTACAAGCGCGCGCTCAAGGACGACCCCACCGACGAGGTCGCGCACGACGCGCTCGTCGAGCTGTACGGCGAGACCGAGGCCTGGGACGACCTCTGCGACCTCCTCGAGGCGCACCTTCCCTACGCGCCCACGCCCGATGCCGTGCGCCGCACCCGTGCGCTGCTCGCGGAGACCGCGGGCGCGCACGGCCAACAGCCGCGCGCCGCCGTGCAGGCCCGCGCGCTGCTCGCCGAGGCCGACCTCGCGGCCGCCGAGCTCGATCTCGTCGAGCGCGTCGCCATCACCATCGCCGACGTCGATCTCCTGCGCACGGTGCTCGAGCGGCGCGTGCGCGAGGCCGCCGACCCGCGGCAGCAGGTGCAGTGCCTGGAGCGCCTCGCCACCCTCGACCGCGAGGCGGGCTACATGACCGGCGCCACCGAGCGCCTCCGCCAGGCCGCCGACGTGGCGCGCGGCATGAGCGACGACGCGAAGGCGATCGCGCTCCTCACTGCGCTCCGCGAGATCGACCCGCGCGACGCGCCGGCCACCGCGCTGCTCATCGAGCTCCACGAGCGCAACGAGGACTTCGCGCGCGTGCCCGGGCTGCTCGGCGTGCTGCTCGATCTCACGAGCGAGCCCTCGGAGCGCATCCCCCTCTTCCGCAGCCTCTCGCGCACGCTCGGAGGCCGCCTGGGCGACCTCCCCGGCGCGTTCGCCGCCTCCCGCAACGCCTTCACGCTCGCCTGGACGGGCGACAGCGACCGCGAGGTGCTCGCGGAGCTCGAGGCGCTCGCCGTGCGTGCGAACGCTGCCCTCGAGTTCGCGGACGCGATCGGCGACGTGATGGTGGCGATCATCGCCGAGCCGGATCGCAGCCTCGTCGCCGAGAGCGCGACCGACCTCACGCTCGCGAAGGCGCGCGTGCTCGCCACGAACCCCGACACCGTGACCGACGCCGCCGCCGCCTACCGCGTGGTGCTCGAGAAGGCGCCGGCGAACGCCGACCAGGCGCCGGAGGCGGCGCGCGACGGCCTCAGCGACCGGCCCGCGCCGCGCATCGCCGCCGCCGAAGGCTTCGAGGCCTTGCTGCGGGCCATGCCCCCGAGTGACGCGCGCACCGTCGAGGTCCGCTGGCTGCACGAATGGCGGACCTCGCGCGCCAGCGCCGACGAGCGCGCCTCGGTCCTCGGCACGTGGGCGCTGGTCGAGGAGAACGAGCTCGGCGACCCCGCGCGCGCGCTCGCGCTCTACAAGCGCGTGCTCGAGGCGAACCCCGACGACTTCGATGCGCTCGGCGCCACCGCGCGCCTCTCGCTGGCCCTCGGCGACGTGGAGGGCGCGCTCGCCGCGCTCGTCACGCGCCGCACCTCCGCCGAAGGCGAGGCGCGCAACGCGCTCGACGTGCAGATTGCAGCCATCCTCGTGGAGCGCCCCGGGCGCGGCCGCGAGGCGCTCGAGCGCGTCGCGAGTGTCCTCGAGAACGCGCCCCACGACCCGGGCGCCATCGAGCTCGCGGCGCGCCTGCTGCGCGATCCCGACGTCACCTCGCGCGCCGCGGAGGTCCTCGAGAAATCGCTCGATGCCGTCGAGGATCCCGCGCGCCGCGTGGACATCCTCCAGCGCCTCCTCGGCAGCGGCGAGCCTGGCGCGGACGTGCGCCTCGGTCAGTACGACCGCCTGCTCGACATCCTCGGCGACCTCGGCCAGCACGACGAGGCGTTCGTGGTCGTGCTGCGCGCCGCGAAGGAGCTGCCGCAAAAGGCGTCGCTGTGGGACCGCGCCGAGAACCTCGCGCGCAGCCTCGAGACGCCCGACGCGCTGGCCGCGCTCTACGAAGAGGTCCTCCGCAGCGAGCTCGCGCAGGGCGAGGCCATCGAGCTCGGGCAGCGGGCGGTGGCCTTCTACGAGGAGTGGTTCGAGGACGGCCTCCGCGTCGTCGGCGTCCTCGAGCGGCTCCTCGAAATCCAGCCCGACGACACGTGGGCGTTCGATCGCCTCAAGCTGATCTTCGATGCGCAGGAGCGCTGGGACGATCTCTTCGCGCTCTACGATCGCGCCGCCGCGAGCTCCGACAAGGAGCGGCGCCTCGAGCTGCTCGAGGAGGCCGCGCAGATCGCGAAGGACTTCGCGAATCACTCCACGCGCGCCATCGGCTACCTCGAGCAGCTGCTCGAGCTGAAGCCCGGCAACGTGCGCCTCTCCGCGGCGCTGGAGCGGCTCTACGAGCGCCACGGCTGCCACCGCGAGCTGATCGGCCTGCTCGGCAATCGGCTTCCGCAGCTCTCGCTCGACGACGGCCAGCGCGAGCGCGCACGCATCGCGGCGCTGTGGCTGAACGAGCTCGGCGACGCCTCGAGCGCGCTCATCGTGATCGAGGACATCCTCGCGCACTGGCAGGGTGACGACGAGCCGCTCGCGCCGTCCATCCCGCCACCCATGCGCAACGCGGGCGGCTCCATCCCGCCCCCGCCGCCGCCCGCGATCGACGTGACGGATCTCCTCGAGCGCGTGCTCGCGGTCGCGCCCAAGGCCGCCGAGGTGCGCGAGTCGGTGATGCCCTCGCCCGAGGGTCGCCGCGACTCGTATCTCCCCACCGCGCCGAAGCGTGGGCTCGTTCGCCAGCGCGCCGCGGCGCTCCTCAAGGAGCGCTACTCGGGCCCCGGGCGCGAGGCGGATCTCGCGCGCGTCCTCGAGGTCGAGCTCGAGGCGGTCAAGAGCGTCAAGGAGCGCATCCGCCGGCACCAGCAGATCGCCGCCATCTACGCCCAGCTCGGCGACGACGACAACGCGATGGAGCACTTCGTCCAGCTCGTGCTGCTCGAGCCCGAGGTGGCAGCCCATCGAAACGAGCTCACGCTCCTCGCCGGCCGGGTCGGTCGCTACGACCGCCTCGCCGAGGTGCTCGTCTCCGCCGCCGACGACTGCAACGACGACGCGCTCAAGGTCGAGCTGCTGATGCACGCCGGCGTCGTCACCGCCGAGAAGATCAACGACACCCCGCGCGCCATCGACCTGTTCTTCCGCATCCTGCGCATCTCGCCGATCTCCGATCAGGCGCTGCTCACGGCGTGCCGCCACGTCGAGCCGCGGCTCGAGCAGGTCGGTCGCAAGACCGACCGCCTCGACGTGCTGGAGCGCCTCGCGATCCTCGAGGAGGAGCCGGACGTCCGCTGGAAGGTCCTCGGCGAGGCCGCGCGGCTCGCCACCGAGCTGCACGAGGAGGACCGCGCCATCTGGGCGTGGGAAGGCCGCCTCGAGGCGGCGCCCAGCGATCCCGAGGCGCTCGACGGCCTCGTGGTGCTCTTCGCGAAGGCGGAGCGATGGCGCCCCCTCATCGACGTGCTCGCCCGGCGCGGCAAGCTCGATCGCGGCGCCGACGAGCAGCGCGCCGACCGCGTGCGCGTCGCCACCATCCTGAGCGAGAAGCTCGACGCCACCGAGGAGGCCATCGACACCTGGCGCGACGTCGAGGTCACCTTCGGCGACTCCGACGAAGGCACCCGCGCGCTCTCCGCCCTCCTTCGCAGCACGCGCCGCTGGCCCGAGCTCGCCGAGCTCCTCGCCGGCGCCGCCGCCCGCAACGACGATACCGGCGAGAAGGCCGACGTCCTCCGCGAGCTCGGCGACGTGCAGCGCGAGCAGCTCGAGGCGGTCCCCGAGGCCATCACCAGCTACGAGGCTGCGCTCGGCCACGATCCACGCAGCGAAGGCTCGCGCGTCGGCCTGCGCGCGCTCCTCAAGCGCGCCGAGCACCGCCCCGACGTGGTGCGCGTGCTGCTCTCCGCCTACAACGCGGCCGACGACTGGCGCCTCGTGCTCGACCTCACCGAGCACCGCCTGAACACCGCCAAGGAGACGAGCGCGCAGGTCGCGATCCTCATGGAGGCGGCGCGCATCTCCGAGGTTCGCGCGCAGGACAACGAGGCCGCGTTCGCGCTCGTGCGTCGCGCGCTGCTGCTCGAGGCCGCCACGAGCTCCGGCAACGAGATCCACGCGACCGTCGACGAGCTGTTCCGTCTCGCCGAGCTCACGCGCGCGTACCGCTCCCTCGCCGACGCGCTGCGCGAGGCCATCGACGCCTCCGAGGAGCCCTGGGCCCGCGTGGTCCGCTTCCGCATGGCTGAGGTGCTCGAGGGTCGCCTCGACGAGCCCCGCAGCGCGCTCGACGCTTACGTGCAAGTTGCACGCGACGACCCGAGCGAGCTCGCCGCCGCGCGCGCGGTGATCCGCGTCGCCGGCAAGACGATGCGCTGGGACGCGGCGGCGCGATCCATCCTCGACACCACGCGCGCGGTGGAGTCGCTCGACCCCGCGCTCCTCGAGGCGGTCGAGGAGGCCGCCAGCGCGGCAAGCGGCTGGGACGCGATCACGTTCGCGCTCGCCTCGCTCGTGCACGACGACGGCGGCGGTCTGCCGCCGAACCTCGCGCGCGACGTCGAGGCCGCGATCGCGGTGTGGCATCGCGACCGGCGCGGCGATCCCGACGCCGCCGAGGCCGCCTACGCTCGCGCGCTCGCGCACGACGCCGCGAACGCCGGCATGCTCGCCGAGCTCACGAAGCTGCAGCGCCGGGCGAAGGGCCGCCCCCTCGTCGACAGCCTGCTCCGCCTCTCGCAGGCCACGGGCGGTGATCTCGATCTGCTCAGCGAGGCAGCCGATGCGGCGATCGCGAGCGTCGGCGATCGCGCGCTCTCCAAGTCGATCCTCGATCGCCTGCTCCGCCTCGCCATCGACCGCTGGACCAACGGCGGGCCGGCCATCGCCGCCGCCGAGGGCGTCTCCGCCGGTACGCCCGCCGCGCCCGACACCTACGTCGACCGCGCGACCGCCGAGCTCGTGAAGATCTTCGAGGGCGACGGCGATCACGACAAGGTCGTGGCCCTGCTCGTCGAGACCTCCGCGCTGCCGTGGCCGCTCGAGAAGTCACGCGCGCTCCGTCACGAGGCCGCGCGCATCGCCGTCGAGAAGCAGCACGCCGCGGATCGCGCCACCGGCATCTACCTCCAGCTGATCGAGGAGGACCCGCACGACGCGGACGCCGTCGAGCGCCTCGTAGGCCTCTACGTGACGGGCGGCCGCAAGACCGAGCTCCTCGAGCTGAAGCGCCGCCTCGTCGCCACCGCCGCGAGCGAGGAGGCCCGCCTCACGCTGCGCCTCGAGGCCGCGAGCCTCGAGGACGAGCTCGATGCCGTCGAGCGCGCGATCGAGGCGCTCGAGGAGAATCTCGCCGAGGCGCCCCGTCACGACGCGACCGTGAAGGCGCTCGCCACGCTCTTCGCGCGCGACGGCAAGCACGGCGAGCTCGAGACCCTCTTCGCCAAGCAGGCGAACCTCGCCGAGCAGGCCGGGGAGCGCACGCTCGCCGCCGACCTCCACGCCCGCGCCGCGAGCGTCGCCGAGACGAAGCTGGGCGACGTGCCGAGCGCCATCGTGCACCTCCGGCGCGTCGTCGAGCTCGAGCCGCGGCCCGCTGCGCTCGATGCCCTCGCGCGCCTCTCCACCACCGCCCGCGACCACGAGGGCGCTGCGGGCTACCTCGATCGCCTGCGCGACATGGCCGACGCCGCCGCGCGCGCGTCGATCACGCTGCGGCTCGCCGATGCGCTGGTCGCTGCCGGCAAGAAGGAAGGCGCGCAGGATCGCCTCGAGAACGAGGTCGCGCGCGATCCCGAGTCGGATCAGGTGCGCATGCGCCTTGCCGAGATCTACCGCGCCGCGCATTCGTGGCGCCTCCTCGCCGAGCTCCTCACCGAGGGCGCGACGCACGCGCCCGACAAGGCGACCCGCCTCGGTCGCCTCCGGGAGGCCGCCGATCTCCATCGCAGCCGCACGGGCGAGCCCGAGCGCGCCATTCCGCTGCTCGAGCAGGCCTCCGATCTCTCGCCCGACGAGAAGGAGGTGAAGCTCGCCCTCGCCGACGCGCTCGGCGCCGCGTCCCGCTTCGACGAAGCACGCACGCTCCTCCGGACGCTGGTCGAGGCGTTCGGCGGACGTCGCCCCAAGGAGCGCGCGCCCGTCCACTACCACCTCGCGCGCCTCGACCTCGCGGTCGGTGATCGCGCCCGCGCGCTCGTCGAGCTCGACGCCGCGACCCGCATCGATCCCGCGAACCCGGAGATCCTGCGCACGCTCGCCGAGCTCGCCCGCGACGACGGCCAGCTCGATCGCGCCGAGCGCTCGTACCGCGCCCTCCTCACGGTGCTGCGCCGCCAGGACGACATCGCCGAGGATGCGCCCATCTCGCGCTCCGAGGTCATGTTCGAGCTCGGTCGGATCGCCGGTCGCCAGGGCGAGCCCGATCGCGCCAAGGAGATCCTCGAGTCGGCTTTCGAGCTCTCGCAGGAGAACGTCGTCGAGGCGCGCCGCCTCGAGGCCGCGCTGCGCGGCGCCGATGATCACGCGAACCTCGTGCGCGCGCTCGAGGCCCGCATCAGCCGCAGCGGCCTGCCCGCCGACGCCGCCGACATCCTCGGCGAGCTGGGCCGCCTCTACGAGAGCCACCTCGGTCGCATGGAAGACGCATTCGAGCTCCGCCTCCGCGCCCTCGAGCTCGATCCCGGCGCCGACGCCACCCACGAGGCCGCGCACCGCCTCGCCACGAGCCTGGCGAAAGTCAGCGTCTACGAGGAGCGCGTGCGCGCGCTCGCCGAGGCCGCCAAGCACGGGAGCGCGGGAGGCGGCCGCCGCCCCGGGGCGCCCGTGGACGGCGAGCTCGCGGGCTCGCTCTTCGTGCGGCTCGCGAAGATCGCCGAGGACGTGCGGCGCGACGATCGCCAGGCGGCGAGCCTCTACGAGCAGGCCTTCGCGCTCCGCGAGCGCGACCGCGACCTCCTTTCCGCGCTCGACCGCGTCTACGAGCGCCTCGGCGACGACGCGGGCCAGGCGCGGGTCCTCGGCGTACGTGTCGCGCTCGACATCGACGAGGGCGGAGCCTCGAGCGACGCTCTCTACCGCCTCGCGCAGCTGCGCTTCAAGTCCAACGACGTCGACGCCGCCTGCGACGCGTTCGAGCAAGCGTTCGCCGGCGATCCGGATCCCGATCGCGCCGAGGTCCTTCTCCAGGCCGCCGCCGACGCGCATCCCGAGAGCGAGCGCATCGTCGATCTCTACGAGCGCCTCGCCCGCGCGCCGGGCCGCGAGCGCTCCCTCGTCGACGCGCTCCTGCGCCGCTGGGCGCTGCCCGACAGCACCACCGTGCCCATGCGCGAGGCCATCGAGATCGCGGAGACGCTCGAGGACGGCACGCTCGTCGAGTCGCTCCTCCGCCGTTACCTCGAGGGCGCGCAGGACGACAAGGAAGGCCGCGTCTGGGCACTCGCCAAGCTCGCGTGGATCAGCGAGGAGAGCGGGAACGTGCGGGAGGCCGTGCTCCTCAAGCGCGAGGCGGCCGAGCTCGCCGAGCCGGAGGACGCGCGACGCTACCTCTACGAGGTCGCCGGCTTGGCCTCGGGGCCGCTCGCCGACCTCACCCTCGCCGCGACCATCTACGAGGAGCTGCACGAGCGCGATCCCGTCGATCGCGATGCGTGGGAGCTCCTGCTCGACGTCTATCGCCGCACCAGCTCGTTCGACAAGCTCGTGTCACTCATCACCGAGATCGTCGGCTACGTCGACGACCGCGGCGAGCGCTCGAAGCTGCGCCTCGAGAGCGTGCGCGTGAGCATGGAGAAGCTCCGCCTCTCCGACGAGGACGCCGCGACCGAGCTGCGCGAGATCGTCGATGAAGATCCGGCGCAGGTCGACGGCGCCATCCTCCTCGGCACGATCCTCGAGCGCAGCGGGCGAGACGAGGATCTCGTCGAGCTCCTCGGCAAGCAGCTCGACGCCGCGAAGGACCGGCAGGATGCCGACGCCGTGAGCTCGCTGTCGCGCCGCCTCGGGCAGCTCCTCGAGGGCCGCGATCGCGGTCAGGCGCGGACCGTCTACTATGCCGCGCTCGACTGGGATCCGCGCGCCAAGGAGATCCTCCTCGCGCTCGAGACGATGCACACGCAGGACGGCGAGACCGAGGCGCTGGCCGAGGTCATGGAGCGCCGGCTCGCGATGGAGCAGGGCGAGGCGGCCGAGGCTCTCGCGATGCGGCTCGCCGAGATCCGCAGCGCGCTGGGGGACGCCGAGGCCTCGCTGCGCGCGCTCGAGATCGGCTTCAAGGCTGCACCGCAGAGCCGTGACCTGCGCGAACGGCTCGAGGCCGTGTACCGCGAGCAGCTCGAGTACGACAAGCTCGCCGACCTCTACGTGACCGACGCGCGTGGCCGCACCGACGCACACTCGAGGAGCGCACGCCTCCGCGAGGCGGCCCGCCTCTACCGCGAGGAGCTCTCCGATCCCGAGCAGGGCGCGCGCATCCTGCGCGAGGCGCAGGCCGCCGATCCGTCGAACGCCGATCTCCTCGCCGAGCTCATCGACATGCTCACGGCGGCGGGCGACCTCAAGCTCGCCGTCGACGAGCTCACCGCGGCGCTCCAGAGCTACGAGGAGGGACCGGCCCGCGTGGAGCTGCTCGGCAAGCGCGCCGTGCTCCGCGCTCGCCTCGGCGAGGGCGAAGGCGCGCACGCAGACTTCGAGGAGGCCATCGCCAGCGGCCTCGAGGATCTGCGCGGTCCGCTCGCCGAGCACCTCGGCAAGCTCGCGATGCAGGCGGCCGGTCGCGGCGACTCGAATCTCTGGCGCCAGTACCGTCTGCGGATCGCGCAGCTCCGGCTCGACATGGGCGACGTCGAGGACGCGCGCAACGTGCTCACCGAGCTGCTCAAGACCGACAGCAAGGACAAGGCGACGCTGCGCGCGATCGCTCACGTCGACGAGCTCGAAGGCGACTGGGCAGCAGCGAGCGCCACGTACCGCCGCCTCGTCGGCCTGGAAGACGAGCTCGGGATCGTGTCGGCTGCGCTGAAGCTCGCGGAGACCTGCGAGAAGGCCGGCCGCCTCGCGGACGCGCGCGGCGGTCTCGAGCGCGCCCGTGCCTCCGCGCCGGACGACGCGGCGCTGCGCCAGCGGCTCGCGTGGCTCTACGAGCAGCTCGGCGCCGTGAAGGAGCTCGCCGAGCTGGTCCTCGAGGAGGCCCGCGCCTCCGGCGACGTCGCGCCGCGCTTCGAGGGCCTCCTGCGCGCCGGACAGCTGTTCCTGCATCTCGCGCAGGATCCGTCGACCACGCAGCGGGTCGGCGTGAGCGTGGCGATCGCGCCGCTCGAGGAAGCCCACGCGCTGCGCCCCGCGGATCTCGACTGCGCCGCGCTGCTCTCCGACGCTTACGTCGGCTCGGGCCGCTTCGACGAAGCGCAGGATCTCCTGCTCCGCACCATCGGTACGTTCAAGGGCCGCCGCGCCCGCGAGCTCTCGGCGCTGTTTCACCGCCTCGCGCGCGTCGCGGAGATCCTGGGCGACAAGGCCGCCGAGCTCCAGCACCTCATGACCGCGCTCGACATGGACGCGCAGAACGGGGTCGTGGCCTCCGAGCTCGCGTACCTCTCGATGGAGCTCGTGAACCTCGAGGTGGCCCAGCGCGCGCTCCGTGCGATCACGATGCTCAAGGTCCCGGCGCCGCTCCCGAAGGCGCTGGCCTACCAGCACCTCGGCGAGATCGCGCGCCAGCAGGGGGACGTGAAGCGCGCGATGATGCTGCTGAAGCGCGCCATCGACGACGACCCGACGCTCCAGAGCGCCCGCGCGCTCCTCGACGCGCTGCAAGCCGAGGGCTGACGGGCGTCAGTCCTCGACGCAATACAGGCGCGCGCTCGTCTCGCAGAGCTCCGCGGAATACGCCACGGTCCACTTCGCGACGCTGCTCGGGTCGCCGCCAGATCCCCTGGCGCCGGCGGCCACGGCCCACGAGCCGCAGTCGTTCGGTGCAATGGGCGTCGATTCATTCGTTCTGGTGTCTCGCTCTGCGGCCGACGCGCGCGCGCCTCGCGGCGACGACGGCCGCGAGGCGTTCGGTCGTCGCGGGGTCGCGCCACACGAGGAGCAATGACACGAGCAGGCCGCCGTGCAGGAGCGCAGCGCCCGTGCGGACGAGGTCGAGGTGCCAGATCAGACCGGGCCCGGCCGCCATCGCCGCGCATGCTGCCGCGTACGACGCGAGCTGCGCCGCGCCAACCGGCGCGAAGGAGAGCCGCCACAAAACGGCGCCCACGGCGCATGCGGCAAACAGCACCTTCATGAGAGCCATCCCGCGCAGGAGGCGCACCAGGTCGGGCCCGGCCTGCGCGACCGCAGCTGCGCTCGCCTCGGCGCTCGTCACGGTGAGACCGCTGACGATGGCGCACGCGAGCACGAGCAGCACGAAGACCAGCGCGGGCCGCGCGCGATCATGGAAGGTCTTCGCCGGCAACGGCGCCAGTGCTGCCATGAGAGCCACAGCGTAGCGTCCAGGGGCGAGCTGAGCCAGCACCGTGCGAGCGCCTCGCCGCGCGGGACCGGAGGCCGCTGGGCCGTCCCGAGGTTGACGCCGGCCACCGCGGGCCCCATATGCCGGGAGGGCCCGTGGAGATCGTCACCAAACCGGTCGTGGCGATTGCCGGGGCTAGCGGCTTCGTGGGCTCGCGGCTGATCCCTGCGCTGACCGACCGTTTTCACGTCGTCGGCCTCGGCCGCTCGGTGCGCGCCTCTGCCGGCGCGGGTTGCAGCTTCCGCGCGTGCGACCTCTTCTCCTCGACGAGCACCTACGCCGCGCTCGCGGGCGTCGACATCGCGGTCTACCTCGTTCACTCGATGATGCCGTCGTCGCGCCTCTTCCAGGGCGACTTCCACGACACGGACCTCCTGCTCGCGGACAACTTCGCGAAGGCGTGCGTCCGGGCCGGCGTGAAGCGCATCATCTACCTCGGTGGTCTGGTCCCCGGCACCGGCTACGTGAGCCCGCATCTCCAGAGTCGCCTCGAGGTGGAGGGGGTGCTGCAGTCGTCGGGCATCCCGGTCACCTGCCTGCGCGCGGGGATGGTCGTGGGGCCGGGCGGAAGCTCGTTCGAGATCCTGCGTGCGCTCGTCATGCGCCTGCCGTGGATGATCCTGCCGAAGTGGACGCGGAGCTCGGGCCAGGCGGTGTTCATCGACGACGTCGTCTCGGTGCTCGAGGCCGCGATCGTCGACGAGTCCTTCGCCGGCCAGACGTTCGATCTCGTCAACGGCGAGTCGCTCACCTACGAGGATCTGCTCCGGCAGACGGCCGCGGCGCTCACCAAGAAGCGCTACATGTTCCCGGTCCCGATCGCGTCGACCGGGTTCTCGAAGCGCTGGGTGCAGCTGTTCAGCGGCTCCTCGCACGAGCTCATCTCGCCGCTCATCGACAGCCTGCAGTGCGATCTGCCGCAGCTCGAGCCTCGACCGGAGATCGCGCGCTACATCCGCTATCCCACCTACGCGAGCATGGTGACCGAGACGCTCAAACGCTCGGAGGGGATAGCGCGGCGACCGGCGGCCAAGCGAATGCGCGACGAGCACTCCACGGTGCGCTCCATCCAGCGCCTGCCGCCGATGCCCGACCACGACGCGCCGTTCATCTCCAACGCGTACATGGACTGGCTCCCGCAGTTCTTTCGCGCCGTCGTCCGGGTGGGGCGCGTCGAGGGCACGCCGCCGCGCATCACCTTCTCGCTCGCGTTCCTGAAGCGACCGCTCCTCGTGCTCGAGCTGATCGACCAGGGCGCCGATCGGGCGCGCGACAAGTTTCACATCGTGGGCGGCATCCTCTCGAAGACCACCACGACCGGCTGGCTCGAGTTCCGCCAGGTCGCGCAGCGCCGCTACACGCTGGCGGCCATCCATGGGTTCGTCCCCTCGCTCCCCTGGATCGTCTACATCTTCTCGCAAGCGCCCGTGCACGCGTGGGTGATGCATGCGTTCGGGCGTCATCTCACGCGGCTGAACCGCGGCCTGAAGCCTGCGCCCGCGGAGATCTCTCGCAGCGGGACGTGAGCGGCTCATATCCCGAGGCTCTTGGACGCGAGCGCCGTGCCCTCGACGCGCGCCCGGAACTTCGCCACGCCGGGCCGTGGCGGCACGGCCATGGCGCAGACGGCGTGACTCCAGGTCGCGAGCGCGGGTAGCGCCTTCGACGGCAGCGGCGCGCTCGTCGATCAGGCCGTCCGTGGTCTGCTCGAGAAGTACATGGCGCGCTTGGTCGGGAAGCCGCGCGCTCACGCCTCCACGCACTGAGCTCCGCGACCTTTCACATCACGTGCGCCCGCGTCGCGACGCGGGCGCTGCCGACCACGCGCTCACCGGTGAGACGGGAACGATCGAGCTGGGGTGCGCGCTCGCAAAGATGGTGCGCAGCGTGCTTGCCAGCGCTTCGTGGACGCTCGCGGTGATCCCGTCGGGGCTGCAGGCGAGGAACAGCGGGTCCGACCGACCGAGGTCCGACGAGGCGAGCTCGACGAGCGCGCCCTCGCGCACGAGCGGCGCCGCGGCGAGGCGCGGACCGTACACGAGGTGGTCGGTCTGCGCGGCCACGTAGCAGGCGAGCCCGATCGACTCCACCTCGTGACCGACCAGGCGCTCGTCGCGGCCGAGCGGACAGCGATCATCGCCGACCTCGAGCACGCCCGACGCGCGTACGTAGAGCGGCACGACGAACGGGATCCGGCAGATCTGCTCGCGCGTGGGCATCGGGCCGAGCGACTGCACGAGCCCGGGCGCGCCGAACAGCCCGTAGTGCACCTCGCCGACCGCTTCGCTCGACCACGTCTTCGGCAGGCGTCCCTCGATGCCGATCGAGACGGCGACGTCGATGATCCGCTCGGCCGCGAACTGTTCGACGAGCGCTGACGGCAGGCGAACGCTCCGGATGGCGCGCGCGCAGCGAGCCGCGAACATCGGCAGGAAGCTGTCGTTGATGAA
The DNA here is from genome assembly GCA_043732195.1 of Polyangiaceae bacterium. Taxonomy (GTDB): domain Bacteria; phylum Myxococcota_A; class Polyangia; order Polyangiales; family Polyangiaceae; genus Labilithrix. Next base: position 57,221 of record JAYTHX010000263.1, on the reverse strand, counting down.
CGACGGCGCGGCCAGCGTGAGCGGGAAGTTCGACGTCCGGAGGTGGCTCGGGGGCTTCATCATCGTGCGCCCTCTTCTTCGCGCTCCCCCGTCGTGCGCGCCACGGTCCTTGGGACAACGCGGCTGTGCCGTTCCGGAAAGGTTCAGGGTGGCTCGAGCGCCAGCGCCTCGTACAGGATGTCGAGGCGCTCCTTTAGCTCCTCGTTCCCCGGGTCGTGCTGGTACGCGCTGATGATCTGGATGCGCGCCTCCTCCAGCTGCCCGTTCGAGAGGAACAGATCCGCCTTCGCCGCATACTGCTTCGCCTTCGGGTTCCGCGCGATCATGTGGAGCGTGCGCTGCTCGAACGTCTTCTTCGCCACCACGGCGTGCTCGTCGAAGCGCGACCCCGCCGCGGGCTCGGCCGCGCCCGTGCTCTTGCGGAGCTCGGCGTCGTAGCGGGTGCGCAGCTGCGGTCGCCGCAGCACGCCATACGCCTCGACCAGGCGCTTGAACACCGAGGCCGCCGCCTCCCCTACCTCCACTGGCTCCTCGACGAACCGATCGGGATGCGTATTCAGCGACAGGTCGTGGAACGCCTTCTGGATCTCCGCGGGCGACGCGTCGAACGCGACCCGCAGGATATCGTAGTAGTTCATCGTCTCGAGCGACTCGGCCCAGACGACGAACGTGATCGGCGAAGCCATCCCTCGAAGGATAGCGCCTTCAGGCGACTTCGTGACGAGCCTGACGAGCGACCATCGCGTCGACCTCGGCCTTGTCGGTCGATGCGCCCATCACCCGCATCGCCGCCGTCGTCTCGCGGTTCGTGTCCTTGTCCTTCGCGCGGACGCTCAGGATGCCATCGGCGTCGAGCCCGAAGGTCACGAGGATCTTGACCTGACCGCGCGTGGTGGGCTTGAGCCCCGAGAGCTCGAGCTCACCGAGCCGCGTGTTCTCGGCGAAGCGGCTCGACTCGCCCTGCGCCACGCGGATGAAGACCACGGTCTGGTTGTCGGAGGCAGTGAGGAAGGTCCGCGCCTTCTCGCAGGGCACGGGCGAGTTCGCAGCGATGAGCACGTCCGAGTAACCGCCCACGGTCTCGACGCGCAGGCTGAGCGGCGTGACGTCGATGAGGAGCGGAGCGCGGTCGGCGGTCTCGATGGCGCTGCCGCGCGCGAACGCCGCCTCCGCGACCGGCTGGTTCGCATTGCCCGGCTGGTCGGGCGACGACGGGAAGAAGTCTCCGCCCGCGACGATCGCGCCCAGGCCGGTACCGGGCGGCTCGAGCGAGATGCGAGGCGCGCTCCCGAAGTCCAGGTCGGGCGCTTCGTTCGGCGGCGCGTTGAGCGAGCGCCGCGCCGGCTTCGGCCCGCTCGAGGGCGGCTGGCCCAGCTCGGCGCGCACGGGCGTGCCCTCGATGGGCCGCGCCGAGGAGCGAGACGCCGCGCCGAGCGCGGGCGCAGACTGCGGCAGCGGCGGCGGCGCGCGGCGCCCGGGCGCGGCAGGCGCAGGCAGCGCCGCAGGCACCGACCACGGGTCGGGCGCGGGGGGCGGCGGCGAGAACGTGATCACCGCCGCGGCCTTCGAGAGCTCGAAGTACTGCGGCGTGTTGATCTGCTGCATCCCCGCGGGCACGGGGGCGTTGGGCGGGACGTTGACGGCATGCGGGTTCGGCTGCGGACCCGCACCGGGCGGCGCCGAGCCCTGCGCCTTCGCCAGTTGCTCGTGGGCCGACGGCGCCTTGCGCTTCGCCCCGCCCTTGGACCGGTTGAGGGCGTGCGCCTGGATGGCGGCGCCGAGCGCGACCACCTCGTCCGGGTTCACCTTGAGGTGGGGCGCTTGCTCGAAGAGCCTCTCCACGAGCCGCGCGGCCAGCGGCATGCGCGTCGAGCCGCCGACGAGGATCACGCGATCGAACTCCTTCGGCTTCATGCCGATGATCTCGATGGACTGCCGCGCGACCGCCACGGTGCGCTCGATGAGCGGAAGCGCGATCCGGTCGAGCTCCTCCCGCGTGATCGTCATGCGCATCGTGATGGGCACGCCGCCCTCGGTGTACCCGATGCCGCTGATGTCCTGCTCCACCGCCAGCTGCGTGGACAGCCGCTTCTTCACCTCCTCTGCCATGAAGCGAAGGCGCGCGAACGCGACGGGACTCGAGCGCGGGTCGTAGTTGAACCGCTTGATGACCTCGATCGACATGTGATCGGCGAGCAGCCGGTCGAGGTCGTCACCGCCGAGCGCGGTGTCGCCCGCGGTGGCGAGCACCTCGAAGACGTTGCCGGTGAGGTCGAGGAGCGTGATGTCGAACGTGCCGCCGCCGAGGTCGTAGACCGCGATCTTCTCGGCCTGCGCGATCGACTGGCCGTAGGCGAGCGCAGCGGCCGTGGGCTCGTTGAGGATGCGGAGCACCTCGAGCCCGGCGAGCTTGCCCGCGATCTTCGTCGAGGCGCGCTGGAGATCGTTGAAGTTCGCCGGGACGGTGATGACGGCGCGTTCGACGGGCCCACCGAGCGCGTGCTCGGCGATGGCCTTGGCGCGGCGCAGCACGAAGGCGCTGATCTCGGGGAGCGCGTACGCCACGTCCCGCGCGAGCACCATCGTGCTGTTCTTGGCACCCTCGATGAACTGGAACGGAAAACGCCCACGTGCGGCCTTCACTTCGTCGCTGTCGAAGGCTCGACCGATGAGTGGTTTTACCGAGAAGATCGTACTCTCGGGGTCGATGAGCCGGCGTTCACGCGCCGAATCACCGACCAGCACCGTTCCCGAGGGATGAAACGAGACCACCGAGGGTAGAAGTCGACGACCATGCTCGTCCTCGAGCGTGATCGCGACGCCATCCACGACGGCAGCGACCACCGTGTTGGTCGTCCCGAGGTCGATACCAATTGCGTGACTCATCGCGCTTCCCGAAGCCTATCAAGTCCTACTTGCGCTAGGCACATGGTAACCGTCCGTCAGAGACAGAATTCAGAATTCACACCGTTTCGTCGGGTTTGCTTGGCCCGCTGGATGGCGAGCCCGAGCCGAAAGCCCTTGCCGCATCAGTTCCGGGTCGCGACATCGACGGGTGCGCGTCGTGCCGCTGCACGGCGGCAGCGACCGCCGCGGGCGGCGATTCGAAGGCTGGTGTACCCGGGCGCGCTGAGTCGCACCTCCTGCGGGCCGGGATCGACGGGTAACGGGACGCCGCTGGTCGCTGCGCTCATCGTGATGCCGTCGAGCTCGAGGACGAGGCCGCGCGGCGGATGCGCGGGCGCGAGGAGCGTCAGCTTCGGGACGCGCGAGGCGATCGCGGCGAGGTGCTCACGGGCGAGCGCTTCGCGATCCGCGCGGCCGTCTTTCGCGGCCTGGCTCAGCGCATCGCCAAGCGCGAGCTGCGCGGTGGCGAGCTTGCCTTCGCCCTCGTAGCAGAGCGCGAGGTTGAGCAGTGTTCCCCCGCCGGGATCGAGGCGCTGGCTCTCCACCAGCATCGGACACGCCTTCGCGTGCTCGTTCTTCGCCATGAGCTCGCGCGCCTGATCGAAGAGCGACTGCGCGACCTGGCGATCGGTGAGCGGCGCGGCGTGCGCATGCGGCGCCGCCAGGAGGAGCACGCACGACGTGAGCATGACCGACGACCAGCGCACGACGACCAGCTTACGGCTTCTTCCGCAGCTGGCGGGCGAAGACCTCGGGGTCGGTGGTCGGGAGCTCGCACGTCTGCTTCTCGCAGACGTACGCGGTGGTCTTGCCGCCCTTCGCGACCTTCGAGGAGACGAGCGGCGCGAGGGCCGCGAGCTTCGCCAGCGGATCGCCTTCGGGCGTCACGAGGAGCACGGCGCTCGGCAGGAAGGTCTCGCGGAGCTTCGCGAGGAACGGCTCGGCCTCGGCGCGCGACGCGGGGGTGACGAGGACGATCTCCTTCGGCACGTCGGCCTGGTAATCGAGGGCGATCAGCAGTTCGGAGAGGCTGGTGGGCGAGGTGCCGAGCGTGTGGCCGACGCTCCGCGTCGCGCGCTCGGCGCGCTGCCGGTACGTGTCGCGCGTGGTGATCTCGGCGAGGCGCAGGAGGCTCGCGACGTGCACCGAGAGGCCGGAGGGCTCGGCGCCGTCGTAGGCGGGCTTGTCGCGCGCGAGGAGCTTCTCCTGGTCGTCGCTCGTGAGGAAGAAGCCGCCCGCTGGATCCTCGTAGTGCGCGGCGATGACGGCGTCGAGCGCGACCGCCTCCTCGAGCCAGCGCAGGGTACCGGTGGCCTCGTGGAGATCGAGGAGCGCAGCGACGAGGAACGCGTAGTCGTCGAGGTAGGCGGCGCTCTTCCCTTCCTTCACGGTGCGCAGCAGGCGGCCGTCCTTGCGGAGCGCGCGCAGCACGAAGTCGGCGGCGCGCTCGGCGCGGGCGGCATGCCTCGGCTCGCCGAGGACGAGCGAGGCGCGCGCGAAGGCCGAGATCGCGAGCCCGTTCCACGCGGTGAGGATCTTCTCGTCGCGCGCGGGGAGCGGACGGCCAGCGCGGGCGGCGCGCAGGGTCTCCCGCGCTGCGGCGAGGGCGGCACGCTGCGCGGGCGCGGCGGGAACGGGTGTCGAGGGGATGCTCCGGCCTTCGAAGTTTCCGGCCGGGGTGATGGCCCAGTAGGCATTCGCGAGCCGCGCGCTCTCGGGCCCGAGCACCTTCTCCACCTCGGCAGGCGTCCACGTGAAGAACCAGCCTTCCTCGCGCTTGCTCGCGGGCGTGAGGCTGTCGGCGTCGCTCGCGGAGTAGAAGCCGCCGTCGGGCGCGCCGAGGTCGCGATCGACGTACGCGAGGATGTCGATCGCGACGGCCGCGAAGTCGTCGCGGCGGGTGACCTGGTAGGCCTCGAGGTACGCGCGCGCGAGCAGCGCGTTGTCGTAGAGCATCTTCTCGAAGTGCGGGACGAGCCAGGCGGCGTCGGTGGAGTAGCGGTGGAAGCCGCCGCCGATCTGGTCGTGGATGCCGCCACTCGCGAGGTGCTCGAGCGTGGTGATCGCCATCTTCAGCGAGTCGCCGGCGGGGTTGCGGCGGGCGTCGCGCAGGAGGAAGCGGATGGGGAGGCTGCTGGGGAACTTCGGCGCGCCGCGCGTGCCGCCGTTCACCGGGTCGAAGCGGCTACGGTACTGGGCGGCGGCGGCGTCGAGCACGGCGGTGGCGGAGGTGCTGGCGGCGGATGCCGGGGCGGCGTGCTCGCGCACCGCACGCGTGAGATCGGCGGCGGACTCGGCGACCGCCTTGGGGTCGGTGTCGTAGGTGTTCTTGAACTTCTTCAGCGAGGAGAGGAAGCCGAGGCGCGCGCCGCGCTCGCCATCGTGCGCGGGAAAGTAGGTGCCGCCGTAGAACGGCTGTCGGTCGGGCGTGAGCCACATGGTCATGGGCCAGCCTCCGCCTCCGGTCATTGCCTCAACGGCGCTCATGTAGATGGCGTCGAGATCGGGCCGCTCCTCGCGGTCCACCTTGATCGCCACGTAATTGGCATTCATGTAATTGGCAATCTCCTGGTCCTCGAAGGACTCCTCCTCCATGACGTGGCACCAGTGACAGGTGGAGTATCCGATGGAGAGCAGCACCGGCCGCCCGAGGCGGCGTGCGGCATCGAATGCCTCGTCGCCCCACGGGAACCAGTCCACGGGATTGTGGGCGTGCTGGAGGAGGTAGGGGCTCGACTCGAGGACGAGGCGATTGGTGTAGGTCGGCGCGCCGTCGGCCTGCGTGTGGCGGGTGCGGGGGACGTAGGCGGCGCCCTTCGCGCGTGCGGCCTCGCGCAGGCGAGCGCGGAGCTCGGGGCTGGTGGCGGGCGCGGCGCTCGAGGCGCCGGCGGCGGCGGGCGGATTGCCGCGCGCGCAGGAGGAGCAGCCGCCGAACGCCGTGACGAGCAGCGCGCAGGTGGCGGCGCGGAGGGCGGAGAGGCGGAGAGCGGTGGAGTGACAGGGACGGCGCATCGTGCGGGAAGGTGCGGGGGACGTGGGACGATAGAGGGGGCACCGGGAGGCAGCAAGACGGACGGGCGGACGGGCGCGCGGGCGGCGGCTCGGGCGGGTGGTGGTGGGGGCAGCGGTAGGGGGTGAACGCCAACGCAGACGCCCTCGCGTGGCCGTGTCTTCCTTGCAGCCCCGCTGCCTCGCTCCGTGGCCGTCGCGTCCAAGGTGCGTACGAACGGCTCGGCGCGTCGCGCGCGGTCGCCGTGCGCCATCCCTCCGGGACGCCCCATCCCCTTCGTCACCTCGCACGCCGGAGCACGCGCGCAGCTCCCCGGCGCGGCAAGAGCGTGTAGCGGGCCGACGGGAGCGTCGTCACCCGCGACGCCCCCGCGACGCCCACATGGGGCGCGCACAAGATTCATCGGAGCTCCGGCGCCGCGCGGCCCTCCCACGCGATCACCAGATGCGCTTCGATCTCCACGGAGGACTGTGGCGACGGGAGTGGGGTCCGCGATTGAACGCCTATCACCTCTTCGACCACCTCGCGGACGCCGAGGCCTTCCGCACGCTGACCGATCGGCGTGTGGTCGAGCACCGCTCCTTCTTCATCCTACGTCTCTGACGACGATAGCCCCGATGCGCGCCGCGACGCGCAGCGGGACCGGCGCGCGAGGCGCGGCATGACCGTGCGCGATGCGCTCGCGCGACGCCGTGCCGTTGGCGGTCGCGGGCTCGTTTCCCGTCAGCCGCTTGTGACCATCCCCTCCCCGGCGACCGGTCGTGAGCGGCGCGCGGCCGGTCGTCAGGCGCGCGTGAGCGAGCTCTACGTCTCCGTCAGTCGCCGCTGAAACCGGTGAACAGTTGCTCGACGGGCTTGCCCTTCGCGTCGTGGACGACGACCCACGTCGCCTGCCAGCGCTGGCGCATCGTCATCAGCTGCTTGCCGACGCGTCGGATGTCCTCGCGCGTCGGCTTCTTCGTCCCGAACAGCTCGGCCGCCTCCTCGCGGAAGAGCGGAAACGCGGTCGCGAAGTCATCCATCTCGCCGCTGGGGCCCACGGTGTCGGCGCGGAGGATGTCGAGGATGGAGTGCGTGCCGTCCTCGCCGCACGATTTCACGTACGCGGCGATCGACTTCGGTCGGTCGGCCGAGCCGCGCGGGAACGCGCCGTCGAACACGCGGTTTCGGAGCGTGCGCAGCGCGTCCTCGACGTCGTCCTCGTAAGGCGTGAAATAGCTCCAGCCGGACGCGCCCATCGCGGTTCAGCGTAGACCAGCCGGCGATCGCGCGGAGCTACTTCTCTGAACAGTAGAGCCGCGCCACCTGCGCGCACACCTGGTCGCTCGAGCCGCGCCAGCCGCCGCCGGTCCCACCTACGTTGCCCGTGCCGCCTTTTTCACGAAGCTCCGCGACGTCCAGTCGAGGCACGACGCGCCATCCGCAGGCGCGTCGCCGGCCCGCCTACGCTCTCCGACCTGCCCGCGCGGCGGGCGTCACTCCGACGCGCAGTTCTCGACGCGGATCTGAGCCTGGATATCGCAAACGTGCTTCGTCGCCTGCTCGGTCGCGGCGGCGCACTTCACGTTCGCCCAATAGCGGCCCGCCGCGATGCCCTGACCGGACGTCGCGTCGACGGTGAGAACGCAGCTGCTCGACGTGTAAGTCAGGCCTTGAACGGTCAAGGTGATCGACCCGCTCGACGACGTGCCCGCCGCGCTCGGTGAGCCGTTGAAGAGGAGCGCGCCGGCGCTCGAGCCCGTGAGCTGCACGTTGGCGTTCGCGTCGAACCCGCTGCCGCTCGTGGCCACACGACAGCTGACGGCGACCTGACCGCCGTTCGCCGACGAGCCGTCCGCGACGGGAGCGGGGGGCTGGAAGGTGCCGATCGCGAGCACCTTGCCGTCGTCCGGGCACTCGGCGTCGGTGCTCGTGCCCCTGGCGAGCGTCGCGCTGACGATGACCCGCGCGAGCGCCGGCGACGTCCCGCTGGTGCCACTCGTACCGCTGCTGCCGCTCGTCCCTCCGCTCGTGCCGCTCGTGCCGCTCGTGCCACCGTCGCTGCCGGAGCTCGAGGAGCTCGACCCCGAGCACGCCGCGACGAGAATGACGAAGCACGCGGAGACGCCCGTGCGGAGAAGAGCGGAGTGCATACCGATGGGGTACGCGAGGGCCTCCCGAGCGTCAACGCGTCGGCGCGCCGCGACACGTGGGTGCGACCGGCGCAGCTTGCCAAATTCGCGGTCCTGCGCACCGGCTTGCTCGCGTGGCTTACCGGCATTTTGAAGGCAGATCGGGAGATCGGCGGCGTTGGTTCGTCGTTTGCAGTCCCTCGAACCATCATGTCGATCATCCTCTTCGTCCTGTTCGGTATCGTCGCTGGGTTCCTCGCGCGGGCCATCATGCCCGGTCGCCAGTCCATGAGCATCGTGATGACCGGACTGCTCGGCATCGCGGGCTCGTTCGTGGGCGGCTTCGTCGGAAGCCTCCTCACCGGCGCCTCGGTGCTCGAGTTCAACACGTCGGGCATCGTCGGTAGCGTGCTCGGCGCGCTCGTGGTCCTGGCGCTCATGGGCTTCGCGGGTCGCCGTCGCGCGCACGCGTGAGCCTCGGCTCCAATCCAAAAAAAATCATCGAGAGGCCCGCGGCGCTCCAGCGTGACGCGGGCCTTCTAGTGTCCGACGTCAGGTCATGTCATTTGGCGACGCGCGCTCCAGTGCCCACGCTTGCCTGGTGAACCTGCGCCACGCACCGCTCCTGGGGCTCGGACTCGTGATCCTCGCGTGCGGCAGCGGTGGGGACGCGGACGGCGACGCCGGGCCCATCCGCGCGGCCCAGCTCGACGGGTCCTCCTGCGCGCGGGTCGGCGCCACGGCACGGCTCAAGCTGGGCGTGCGCGTCGGCGCGAACGTCGCCCCGTCGTTCCGCGTGCTGACGGTGGGCTGCGCGCCGTCGTGCAGCGCGATCCTCGGCGAAGGCGATGTCGTCGCCATCCACTCGGATCTGGAGGGCGCCGCCACGGTACAGGCGGTGGTGGTGATCGACGAAGGTACGCCGCCCGCACGCACCGTCACCGCGGCGCGCGTCGTCCGGTTCGTGGGCAGTGGAGTCTGCGACGCCGACGGCGGCGTCGCCGACTGAGCTACCCCAGCGGTGTCCGGGTGATGACTGACGACAGGCCGTCGGCGACGCGCCCAGCGCGAAATCGCCATCGCCCCGTCAATGTCGATGCTTTCACGGACAACCCGCGTGGCACGCAACGTGTCGAGCGCGTCACCATCATGAATGACGAGAAGACCGAGGCCGGCCCAAACCTTCGCGAGACCGAGGACCGCTCCCCTCCGCATGGTGCGAAGCGTTACACGTTTGCCTTCGACCGCTGGCTGCCGACCGCCGGGAGATGAACGAGCTCGTCTGGGCGTGAGCGCGTCACCAGCGGGTCTTGCTGCGCAGCCGACGCAGCGCGCCGCCCACGAGATTGCCGACGAACGGCGGGCACCACTTCGGCTGCGGGGGGTCGGGCGGCGGCTGCCCCTCGGTGGTGGTCGAGCAGTCGCCGCGGTACGGAAAGAGGTGGCTGAGCGCCGACGGGAGGAGCTCGACGCCGAACAGATCGAACGCGTGGGGCAGACCGAGGTCGAAGAGGATCTGGTCGAGGGCCTTGAAGCTGTCGAAGCTCGGGTTCTCGTAGCGCTCGATGTTCCATATGTTGCAGTAGTCGCCGATGTACTCGGGCGCGACCTCGTCGCCGGAGAGCGAGCTCGGATCGGGACGCGCCGGGTCGACCGGTGAAGGCGGCGCCACGGTGGCCGCGTGGTGATTGTTGTAGTGGTCGAGAATGGCATTCACGGCGTGCCGGCCGGACTCGTTCGCGGACTCCATCGTCGTCATTCGCGTGAACGTCTTCAGGTAAATTCCCGCATAAGCGAGCGAGCCCCAGTGCACGGGATATCCGCCGTGCGACGCCGTCCACACGCCCGGCACGAACGGCGGAGCGCGCGTCGCGCCCGGCACGCTGGGATCGAACGGCTCGGGTCCGGGACGCCGCGCCCAGTCGTTCACGATGGGCACGAGGTACGGGGTCATGTTCTTCACGACGACGTTCTCGAGGTCGCCGCGTTTGCCGTACACGAGGTTGTCGTCGATGTGGAACCAGGTCGGGCGCGGCATGCGCTTCGGGCTGCCGCTCCAGGGATCGGTGCGCACGTCGTTCAGGAACATCGTCCACACCTGCTGCGCAAGCTGCTCGGGCGTCGAGTGCCACGCGTCGCGCTGGGCGGGCCCCGCCGGCACACGGAACGACCCGATGTCGACGCTGAGGATCCCGGCATAGCCGTCGCGCTTCAGGAACGGTACGCGGCTCCACACCCGCTGCATGCTCAGCGAGCAGATCGCCCACTTCGAGTCGAGCGAGTACGCCTGCGTACCGAGCGAGAAGTCGCGATCGAAGAAGTACTGCACGCCGGAGAGCGTCTGGAAGCGATCGCGCTGGGTGATGCCTGGGTCCTCGTAGGGATCGCGCTTCTTGCCGTCGAACACGGTCGTGTAACCGACGAGCCCACCGGGCACGCCCACCGAGGGCAGTGATGCCGAGACACGCTCCGCGGTCGGTGCGTCCGTCGCCACCACGGTGTAGTGCGGCTCGCGCGTGGAGGGCTGCCACGGCTCGGGCTCGCGCCTTCCCTCGCGCGTGACCCAGGGGATGACGACGTCCTGGCCGTCGACGTGCGCCAGCTCCAGCTTCTCTAGCGAACCGGCCACGAAGCGCACCCCGCGATCGTCGAGGTAGCGGCGCCAGTGGACGAACCACGCCTCGGTGGTCGGCCCGTTCAGCGTGCCGTTGTAGGCCTCGCCGCTGCCCGGCGGCCGCGGCTCGAAGAGCTGCACGTAGGTGCTGCCGTTGGTGCGCGCGTCGCCCGCGCGCCAGTCGAACGCGGCGAGCACGCGGCCCGAGGCGGTGGCGTCGTTCGCGAAGGAGTTGCTGTAGCGGTAGAGATAGCAGCCGGTCGTCGGGCAGTAGCCGGAGAGGTAGTTCCACCAGGACATGCTCTCGAGGCCGGTGCGGCGGTCGGAGCAAGTCGCGAGGTAGCGCGAGATGCGCAGCCCCATCTGCAAGAAGTCGCGCGGGTCGTAGTCGTTGTCGTTCAGCGTCTTCACGAGCAGGCGCACCAGCTGGAGCGGCTGCGAGGTCGAAGCGTCGGGGGCGAGCGCGGGCCGCTTGCCGCTGCGGATCGAGATCTGCTCGGGCGTCGGCTTCAGGTTCTCGACGACGCGCTGTCCGGTCTGGTTTCCCTCGCGGTCGTACACCGGGGTGCGCGCCATCGTGTCGGTGACATGCTTGTAGTATGCAGGAAAAAAGCGGAAGCCATGCTCGCCCGGGAGCACCCAGTCCTCGAGCGCGATCACGGCGTCGGGCCGCGAGGAGGCCGAGCCCTCGGCGAGCACGATGAGATCGGGCGCGACGCCGGCGTCGACCAGGCAGCCGCGGATGGCCTCGGCCCGCCGCACCGCGAGCGCGCGCGGGGCCGGTTCGACGGCGGCTGCCGAGCCGGTGATCTGGAGGCGAAAGCCCTGATCGCAGTAGGTATCGCGGTACGCGCGCGCCGCCTTCGCGACGATCGCCTTGGCCTGCTCGGACACCGCGGCCGAGCCCTCGGCGAACGCGATGCGCGGGCTCCTCCAGCGATCGTTGCGCGCATCCGGCGTGTGCCGCCCGCCCGGACGGTTCACGGGCGCAGGCCCGAGCCTCGGCACGCGCGCATAGTGCGAGCGCGCCATCCCGCCCACCGCCAGGCTGTGCTCGCCCGCGGGATCGAGCGCCTGCATCGGCTCGACGACGCTCACGGCGAAGCCACGCTCGACGAGCTCGTGCGCCACCGTCAGCCCGCTGATGCCGCCGCCGAACACCGTGACCTCACCCGCGTAGCCGCCGATGAGACCCTGGCCCGTCGACCACTCGGCGACGTACGACTCCGACCACTCCGCGATCCCGTCGATGTCGAAGACGCGGGGCTCCGACCATTCGCCGGCCTCGTTCTTCTCGAAGACGCGGAGCTTGACGCTCACGTGCTGCTCGAAGAGCACGATGCTCGCGTAGAGCGGGAGGGTCGAGCGCGCATCCGCCGACCACTCCACCTCGAGCTTCAGGCGCTCGTCCGGCGTGAGCAGCGTGGTGGTGGCGGCCTGCGGGTACTTCCACGGCGTGCCCGGGATCTCCTCGAACCCGGTGTAGGTGGGGAGCTCGATGCCGGAGGGGTCGAACGCGATGGTGCGGCCGTCGAGATCGAGGAGCGCGGCGCGCGGTGGGTCGAAGCCGTCGGAGTAGCCGAGATCGAGCGCGATGGGCTGCGTGGCCGAGGAGCACTGCAGCCACTGCCAGTTGCGTGCGGGCGAGGCCCACGAGCCCCAGTTGTGATCGTGGTAGGCGGCGGCCTTCTCGATCTCGTACGTCGTTTCGCCGATGGTGACGATGCCGCGCGCGGTGGCGTGGGGTAGCCACGTCATCCAGTAGCCGACCTCCCAGTCGAGCGGGCCCTGCGCGTTGTCGAGCAGCCACGCGGGGCCGGAGCCGGGCACGCGCTCGAGGGTCAGGTCGAAGCGAAAGACGTTGCCGTTGCCGTCCTTCGCGTCGGCGTGGACCTCGTAGGTGTCGTCGTCGATGGCCTTGAGCCAGTTCGTTCCGACCTTCACGTCGGCGCGCTCGTAGCTGAACGAGACGTCGCTGGGGCCGACGAGGCTCTTCACGTCGAACGCGTCACCCTCGGGCGGGAACACGAGCGCCATGAACGCGCCGAGCCCGAGGCCGAAGGGCGTGACGTCGTACATGAAGAGAAACGAGAGCCCGGTCTTCGGGTCGCGGACGTTGAAGTACCACCACTCGGTGAACCACTCGGGGTGGAGGTTCGTGGCGAACTCCTTGCCGTGCGCGCCGTCGTCGCGGAGCGTGGGCACCCGGGGCGCGCCGGGGGCGCGAGGAGGACGGGGCGTCGCCGCATCGCGACGCGCGGTGGGAGCTGCGGATCGATTCCACGAGGGACGCATGTCGGTCATGCTCGCATGAATCGGCGCGTGCATCCGAGCGGCTGCGCGGCTGCCACGAGCCGTCCCCCGGGATCACCCCGTGGCGCGGAACGCCGTCGCGCGCAGCTGCGCGTCGACGCCCGCGGCGACCCGGCGGCCGTCGGCGAGCGCCCACACCACGAGCGATTGGCCGCGCGAGATGTCTCCCGCCGCGAAGACCTTGGCGATCGAGGTCGCGCCCGTCGCGGTCGTGACCACGTTGCCGTGGGCGTCGAGCGGGAGGCCCAGCTGCTCCACGATGCCCACGCGCTCCGGCCCCGTGAAGCCCATCGCGAGGAGCGCCAGGTCGCACGGGATATCGCGCTCCGTGCCCGCGATCTCCGTCAGCTTGCCGCCCGCGCGATCCACCTGCACCACCACCAGCTTCGCCACGCGCTTGCCCGAGGCGTCGGCCACGAAGCCCTTCGTCATGATCGAGAAGTCGCGCGCGCAGCCCTCCTCCTGCGACGACGACGTGCGCAGCACCAGCGGCCACGCGGGCCACGGGTTCTCGGGCATGCGCACGAGCGGCGACTTCGGCATCAGCTCGAGCTGGGAGACGCTCGCCGCCCCGTGACGGTTCGACGTACCCACGCAGTCCGAGCCCGTATCACCGCCGCCGATCACCACCACGTGCTTGCCGGTCGCGAGCAGCGCGCCCGCCTCCGGCATCACGTCACCCGCGACGCGCGCGTTCTGCTGCACCAGGAAATCCATCGCAAAGTGCACGCCCTCGAGCTCGCGCCCCGGCACCTGGAGATCGCGCGGCACGCGCGACCCAAGGCACAGCACCACCGCGTCGAAGCGCGCGAGCAGGTCGGCCGCCGTGATCTTCCCGCCCACGTCGGCGCGCGTCTCGAACGTCACGCCCTCGGCGCGCATCTGCGTCATGCGCAGGTCGAGGATGCGCTTCTCCATCTTGAAGTCGGGGATGCCGTAGCGGAGGAGGCCGCCGATGCGGTCGTCACGCTCGAGCACCACCACGTCGTGACCGGCGCGCGCGAGCTGCTGGGCGCACGCGAGGCCCGCCGGACCGGAGCCCACCACGCCGATCTTCTTGCCGCTGCGCGCCGGCGCGAGCACTGGTTCGAGACCGCCACCCGCGCCATCGAGCGCGGCGCGCGCGATCGTGCGCTCCACGTCCTTGATGGTGACCGGCGCGTCCTCGAGGTTCAGCACGCACGAGGCCTCGCACGGCGCGGGGCAGATGCGCCCCGTGATCTCGGGGAAGTTGTTCGTGGCGTGGAGCACGCGCACCGCGTCGTCGAGGCGGCCGCGGTGCACGAGGTCGTTGAACTCGGGGATCACGTTCCCGAGCGGGCAGCCCTGGTGGCAGAACGGAATGCCGCAATCCATGCAGCGCGAGGCCTGCGCCTGCACGTCGGCCGCGGGCGGCTCGAGGACGAATTCGCTCCAGTCGCGCGTGCGCTCCGCGGCCGGCCGCTCCTGCGGCTTCGCGCGCTTGATCTTCAGGAAGCCGCGGGGGTCCGCCATGATCAGCTCTTCACCAGCTTGAGATGACGCGGCTCGGCCTGCGCCGGGCGTTGCTGCTCGAGCACGCGCTTGTACTCGGTGGGGATGACCTTCTTGAAGAGCGAGCGCACGGCCGCCCAGCGCGCCAGCAGATCGGCGCCGCGGACGCTCCAGGTATGGGCGACATGCTCCTCCACCAGCGTGCGCACCTGCGCCTCGTCCTCGGCGTCGAGCGCCTCGATCTCCACCATGCCGCGATTGCAGCGGGAGGCGAAGGTGCCGTCCTCGTCGAGCACGAACGCGAGCCCGCCACTCATGCCGGCGCCGAAGTTGCGGCCGGTCGGCCCGAGCACCACCACCACGCCGCCGGTCATGTACTCGCAGCCGTGATCGCCCGTGCCCTCGACCACCGTAAGCGCGCCGCTGTTGCGCACGCCGAAGCGCTCGCCGGCGCGGCCGGCGAAGAACGCGCGCCCGCTCGTGGCGCCGTAGAGCACGGTGTTGCCGACGATCACGTTGTCGGCCGCGACGAACGTGGCGGTGCTCGGCGGGCGCACCGCGAGCAGGCCGCCCGAGAGGCCCTTGCCCACGTAGTCGTTCGCGTCGCCCTCGAGCGTGATCGCCATACCGCGCGTGGCGAACGCCCCGAACGACTGACCCGCGGTCCCGGTGACCTCGATGGCGATCGCGCCGTCGGGCAGGCCGTTCGCGCCGAAGCGGCTCGCCACCTCGCCGGCGAGCATCGCGCCGAACGTGCGGTGCGCGTTCGTGATGCCGAAGCTGATGGTCACGCGCTCGCCGCGCTCCAGCGCCGGCTTCGCGCACTCGATGAGCGTGCGATCGGCGACGTGGGCGACGCCGTGATCCTGCACGCCGGTGTTGTGCAGCACGAGGCCCTTCTTCGGGGCCTTGAGCATGCGGCCGAAGTCGAGCGTACGCGCCTTGGGATGCGCGATGTCCTCGCGGCGGACCACGCAGTCGACGCGCCCCACCATCTCCTCCACCGTGCGGAAGCCGAGCGAGGCCATGATGCCGCGCAGCTCCTCGGCGACGAAGAACATGTAATTTACAACGTGCTCGGGCGTGCCCGTGAACTTCGCGCGCAGCGCCGGGTCCTGCGTGGCGATGCCGACCGGACACGTGTTGAGGTGGCACTTCCTCATCATGATGCAGCCGGTGGCGACGAGCGGCGCGGTGGCGAAACCGAACTCCTCGGCGCCGAGGAGCGCAGCGAACGCCACGTCGCGGCCGGTCTTGAGCTGACCGTCCGCCTGGAGCACGACGCGCGAGCGGAGATCGTTCAGGAGCAGCACCTGCTGCGCTTCGGCGAGGCCGAGCTCCCAGGGCGTGCCCGCGTGCTGGATGGAAGAGAGCGGGCTCGCGCCGGTGCCGCCGTCGTGACCGGCGATGAGGATGACGTCGGCGTGGGCCTTGGCGACGCCCGCGGCGACGGTACCGACGCCGCTCTCGCTCACGAGCTTCACGCTGATGCGCGCGCGCGGGTTCACGTTCTTGAGGTCGAAGATGAGCTGCGCGAGATCCTCGATCGAATAGATGTCGTGGTGCGGCGGCGGCGAGATGAGCGTGACGCCCTCGGTGGAATGCCGCACGCGCGCGATCACCGAATCGACCTTGTGCCCGGGTAGCTGCCCGCCCTCGCCGGGCTTCGCGCCCTGCGCCATCTTGATCTGGAGCTCGTCGGCGTTGACGAGGTAGTGCGCGGTGACGCCGAAGCGTCCGCTCGCGACCTGCTTGATCGACGAGCGACGGAGCTCGCCGAGGTCGTTCTTCACGTACCGCGCCTCGTCCTCCCCGCCCTCGCCGGTGTTGCTGCGGGCGCCGATGCGGTTCATCCCGATGGCGAGGTTCTCGTGCGCCTCCTTGGAGATGCTGCCGAAGCTCATCGCGCCGGTGGCGAAGCGGCGCACGATGTTCGAGGCGGGCTCCACCTCCTCCAGCGCGATGGGCGTACCGCCCTTCAGATCGAGCAGCCCGCGCAGCGTGACGGGCCGGTCGCCCTGATCGTTGACGAGGTGCGCGTACTCGGCGTAGCTCGTCGCGTCCTCGAGGCGCACCGCCTTCTGGAGGGCGGCGACGCTCGCGGGGTTCCACAGGTGGCGCTCGCCGTTGGCGCGCCAGGCATATACACCACCAACGTCCAGCTCGCGTTGGGTGGTGGCGGCGGAAAAGCCGTCGGCGTGGCGGAGGCGGGCCTCGCGCGCGATCTCGCCGATGCCGATGCCGCCGAGCGCCGAGGCGGTGCCGGTAAAGTACGCGGCGATGACCTCGCTCGAGATGCCGATGGCCTCGAAGATCTGCGCGCCGTGATAGCTGGCGATGGTGCTGATGCCCATCTTGCTCATCACCTTGAGCAGGCCCTTCTTGAGGGCGGAGACGTAGTTCTTCGTCGCGGTGGCGAGGTCGATCTCCTTGTCGAGCTGGCGATCCTGCACGAGCTCGGCGATCGATTCGAACGCCAGGTACGGGTTCACGGCGCCGGCGCCGAAGCCGATGAGCAGCGCGAGGTCGGCGACCTCGCGAGCATCGCCGGTCTCGGCGATGAGGCCCACGCGCACGCGCTTGCCCTCGCGGATGAGGTGGTGGTGCACGGCGCTCATCGCGAGGAGGCTCGGGATGGGCACGTGGTGCTCGGTGACGCCGCGGTCGCTCACCACGAGGATGCTGTTGCCCTCGTCGACGGCGCGCGAGGCGCGCGCCTGGAGATCCTCGATGGCGGCGCGGAGCGAATCGGCGGGATCGCCGGCGGCGGCGAAGTGCGCGGGAAGGACGGCGGTGCGGAAGTCGTTGTCGGCGCGCAGCAGCTTCGCGAGGTCACCGTTGCTCAGGATCGGATGCGGGAGCTCGAGGAGCCGGCACTGCGCGGGCGACTCCTCGAGGAGGTTGCCCTCGCCGCCGACGCAGCTGACGAGGCTCATCACGAGATCTTCGCGGATGGGATCGATCGGCGGGTTCGTGACCTGCGCGAACTGCTGCTTGAAGTAGCGGAAGAGCGTGACCGGACGATCGCTGAGCACCGCGACGGGAATGTCGGTCCCCATGCTGCCGGTGGGCTCCTCGCCGTTCGCGGCCATGGGCCCGAGCAGCACGCGCATGTCCTCGCGCGTGTAGCCGAAGGCGCGCCACAGACGCGCGCGCTCGGTGCGGTCGAGGGAGAAGAGCGCCGGCACGTCGGGCAGGTGGGCGAGCTCGATCTTGTTCTGCGCGACCCACGCGCCGTAGGGCTGCTTGGAGGCGACCTCGCGCTTGATCTCGTCGTCGGAGACGATGCGGCGCTGGGCGATGTCGACCAGGAACATCTTGCCAGGCGCGAGGCGCCCCTTCTCCACGATATCCTCGGGCGGGAACGTGAGCACGCCGAGCTCGCTCGACATCACGACGAGCCCGCTCTTCGTGACCACGTACTTGGCGGGCCGAAGGCCGTTGCGATCGAGGGTGGCGCCGATCACGTCGCCGTCGGTGAAGACGAGCGCGGCCGGGCCATCCCACGGCTCGACGAGCGACGCGTGGTACTCGTAGAAATCGCGCTTGTGCTGCGGCATGTCGGCCTGCGTCGCCCACGCCTCGGGCACGAGCATCATCATGACGTGGGGGAGCGAGCGCCCGCCGGCGACGAGGAAGTCGACGACGTTGTCGAGCGACGACGAGTCCGAGCCGTCGGGCCGGATGATCGGCTTGAAGTCGGAGACGTGCTCCTCGAACAGCTTCGAGGCGAGCAGCGACTCGCGCGCGCTCATCCAGTTGCGGTTGCCGCGCAGCGTGTTGATCTCGCCGTTGTGCGCGATGCGCCGGTAGGGATGCGCGCGCTCCCAGGTGGGGAACGTGTTGGTCGAGAAGCGCGAGTGCACGAGCGCGAGGCGGCTCTCGAAATCGTCGGCCTGGAGGTCAAGGTAGAAGTCCGTGAGCCGCTCCGGCAGCATCAGGCCCTTGTAGACGACGGTCTTCGAGGAGAGGCTCGCGACGTAGAAGTCGTCGCCGAAGCCGCCCTTCGCGCACATCTTCCCCGCGCGCTTGCGGATCATGAAGAGCGTGCGCTCGAAGGCCTTCTTGTCGCTCATGCGCGCGATGAAGAGCTGCTTCATCACCGGCATCGTGGCGCGCGCCGCGGGGCCGACCGCGCGGATATCGATGTCGAGGTCGCGCCAGCCGATGACCTTCTGGTTGTGGTAGCGGACGATTTCCGCGAGCGTCTTCATCTGGAGCTGGCGCTTCGACTCGTCGCGCGAGAGGAAGCACTGCGCGACGCCGTAGTCGCCGGCGAGCGGGAGCTCGCGGCCCTCGTGGTAGAGCGCGCGCTCGTAGTAGCGATGCGGGATCTGGACGAGGATGCCCGCGCCGTCGCCGGTGTTCGGATCGGAGCCCGCGGCGCCTCGATGCGCGAGGCGGCGAAGGACCTCGAGGCCCATCTGCACGGTGCGGTGCGAGGGGCCGCCCTTCAGATCGACGACGAAGCCGAGGCCACAAGCATCGTGCTCGTCGCGCGGGTCATAGAGAGAGTCGGGCGCCTGCGGCATGCGACGCCGCAGCTTAGCAAACCGTTGACGCGGTGCGCCAGCTCAGCCGTACCTCATGCCTGAGTTACGTTTTTAGTGGCCGGTCTTCGCGCGCGTCGCGCACTCGCCGAGCGGCCCGTAGTTCATGTACTGGCCGTCCCGGATGCGCTGGCAGGACAGCGCCTCGACGCAGCTCCCCCAGCGCTTGGCGGTCGCCGGATCGGGGAGCTCGGTCGAGCAGTCGTCGAGGCAGCCCTCTCGATTGGTGACGTCGTAGTCCACCTCGCACTCGACGCGAGAGGCCAGCGCATCGGCGTTCGTAGCGGACGATGCCCGGGAAGAGAAGCGACGAGAGACGCGCGGCGCCGAAGCGTGAAACGATGCATCGCGAATGGCGCAGAAGGACGGCAAGAAGAAGGATCTCGACCGGGGCGGGCTCGCTGCGCTCGGCCTGCTGGTGATCGGTCTCGGCGTGGTCGTCTGGCTCGCGCTGCCGAAGGACGCCGACTTCGCGGCCACGGCCGACGGCGGCGCCGGCGGCTCGCTGCTCGACGCCGCCGCCCTCGCGCCGCCCAAGCCCAACGCGCTCGAGCGGCTCGGCGAGGCGACCGTCGAGCTGGCGATCCTCTCCGACCGACCGGAGCTGGAGGTGGCGAAGCTCGCGACCGGCGAGGCCATCTCCCGCCTGCTCGACGTCCGGCACTGCGGCGGCACGTGCGACCGCCTCAAGAAGGTGCTCGTCGATCACGATCACTTCGAGGTCGAGGTCCTGAAGTCGGAAGACTACATCCTCCCCGCGAAGGACTCGTTGCCGACCATCGCGCCCGGCCTCACGCCGCGCGAGCGCGCGTCGATCAGCGAGCGCGCGACGACGGTCGTGATCCGCGCCCGTGGGGTCGCCGACATCGAGCAGCTGCCCGCCCGCGCCGCCTTCGCGGCGACCGCCGCCGTGGCCGAGGCGCTCTCGGGCCTCGTCTACGACGAGGTGGTGCGCCGGATCGAGACGCCCGCGCAGTTCGCGCAGCACGTGATCACCGTGCCGCTCGGGCAGAACGTGTTCTCGCCGCGCCAGATCATGGTGCAGCTGTATCGCGAGGAGGACGGAACCGCGCGCGTGCTCACGCTGGGCATGGTGCGCTTCGGCAGCCCCGACTTCACGATGCGCGGCGCGCCGATGGAGCTCGGGCAGTCGCTCGCGAACGTCGTCAACGTCGTCGCGAGCGAAGCGGTCGCCGCGCGCAGCGAGCTGCCGGTGGTGACGCTCGCGGAGGTGGCGCGCGTCTCCGGGCATCCGGCCGAGGAGCTCGCGAAGGACCCCGGGGCCTCCAGCCCGATCGCGCTCGATACCGTCGATGCCGAGCGCATCGAGGGCGACCCCGAGAACGAGATGCTGGAGCTGCTGCCCCGCGGCGGCGCCACACGCGAGGCGTGGACGAGCGCGATGACCGAGCTGTTCGGCGCCGCTCCGCGCGTGGTGTTCATCGGCGGCAAGGATCCCGAGCTCGAAGCCATCGCGACGCGCGCGCGCCGCGAGCTGCCCGGCGCGCTCAAGCGCTACGAAGGCGGCGAGGGCGCGCTCTTCGTCAAAGGACCGTTCGCCATTCCCGTCGCGTCGCGCCTCGACGGCGGCGCGGGCGAAGAATGGATGTGGGTCCAGGTCACGTCGTGCGATGCGAAGGCGTGCGCGGGCCTCCTCTCCAACACGCCCGGGTACGCGACGAACCTCGCCGCCGGCAAGCCCGTGACCGTCGCGCGCGACCGGACCGCGGACTGGATGCTGCGCCTCGGTGACGGCGGAGCGGCGGGCGGCGATTCCATCCGCGTCCTCGAAAAGCGCGGCCGTTGAGCTACGCTCGGGTCATGAAAACTTACTTTGCTTTCGTGATTGCTTCGGGGATATCCGGGATGGTCATCGCTTCCGTCGGCGCGTGCAGCGGCAGCACGACGACGGGGACGAGCAGCGGCGGTAGCGCCAGCAGCTCGCAGGCCTTCATCGACGAGCTCTGCGCGCTGACCGCGCCGTGCTGCGGGCGCTTGAACAAGCCGACCGACGGCGCGAGCTGCCGCGCCCTCTTCGGCGGCCTCCTCGGCGCGCAGACGTACGACGCGACGAAGGGCAACGCGTGCCTCGGCGAGATCCGCGCGCGGAGCAACGCCTCGGACTTCTGCGACAACCCCACCTCCCAGGCGCCCTCGTGCAAGGGCACCTTCAAGGCGGCCGGCACGGGCACGGCGCAGCCCGGCGCCGACTGCTCGAAGGAGGGCGACTGCGCGAGCTCCAGCGAGGGCGAGGTGAGCTGCGCATCCTCGTATAGCGGCACCGCCACCACGAAGAGCTGTCAGATCGAGCTCGAAGGGAAGGAGGGAGACTTGCCGTGCCTCAAGACGCGAGACGGCAGCACCACCAGCTACACCTCCTCATTCAGCTCGGGCGACGGTGGCCCGCAGCGCCCTGCCACGCGCGGCTACGTCTGCGACGTCGCGAAGGGCGTCTACTGCAACTCCAGGACGACGGCGTGCACGAAGGTCGCGGACATCGGCGGCGCGTGCGACAGCACGAGCTTCGACAGTTACGCGTGCGTGAAGGCCGGCTCCTGCGACACGCAGCAGAGAAAGTGCGTCGCGCGCAAGGCCATCGGCGAGGACTGCTCCGGCTCCTCGCAGTCGTGCGTGGAAAAAGCGAACTGCGACCCGCAGACGAGAAAGTGCGTGGCCGGCCTCCCGGAGGGCACCGCCTGCACGTCGAGCGCCCGGTGCGAGTCGAACAACTGCACGAACGGCAAGTGCACGGGCAAGAGCGGCAGCGATCTCTCCACGCAGTTCCTGTGCGGCGGTAACTGATGCGCTCCGGGGTGCTCGCGGTCGCCGCGTTCCTGCTCGTCGCGGCCTGCAAGAGTACGGACGCCGCGAGCGATCCGAGCACCCCCGATTCTTCGCCTCCCGCCGCGGACTCGGGCAGGCCCGGCACCGACGGCAGCACGCCCGCGACCGACAGCGAGGCGCCTGCGCCCCCGCCGACGCCGAGCGGCTGCATCACCGACGTCACGCCCGGCGACCACACGTTCACCTGCGAAGGGCTCTCCACCGAGGTCTCGATCCCCGCCGCCTGCGTGAAGCCCGGCTGCGGGCTCATCACCGAGATCCACGGCGACACCGGCACCGGCGCGCTCATGGATGCGAACACGAACCTGAAGGCGCTCGGCAAGGAGCGCGGCTACGTCGTGGTCGCGCCCACCGGTCCGCCCTGGCCCGGCGGCCCCGGCAGCACGTGGTCGGTCGCGGAGGACGAGACGGTGGTGCGCATCCACCAGAAGGTAGCCGAGGTCTTCCGCACCGACCCGAAGAAGAACCACCTGACCGGCTTCTCGCGCGGCGGGTTCGTCGCGTGGCGCCTGCTCTGCAAGCGCGCTGACCTCTTTGCCTCGGTGGCGCCCGGCACCGCCGGCTCGAGCCTCGGCGGGACGTGCAACGGCGTCTCCGAGGTGAGCTGCCCGTTCGATGCGTCGAAGAAGGACGGCATGCCGTCCGTCGAGGTGCCGGTCCTCTTCCTCGTCGGCCGCACCGACACGCCGGTGCCCTACGGGTGCACGTCGCGCATCCGCGATCAGGCCATCGCCGCGTGGAGCCTCACCACCAAGACCACGCTCGACGGTGATGCAAAGTACACGCATACCCGCTGGGCGAACGCGAAGGGCACGGTGCTCGAGACGTTCGAGCACTCCTACGAGACGGTCTCGCCGGGCCCCTGGTCGGACGCGAAGGGCCACTGCTTCCCGGGCAGCACGCTCGATCCGCAGGCGCCGCAGTACGCGGTCCCGTGCAAGGGTCCGAACGCGTTCACGTGGGGCGTCGAGGTCATGAAGTTCTTCGAGGCGCACCCGAAGAAGTGACTCGACCCTGGCGGAGGTGCCGGTCACCGTTGGCGTTCATGATGCCGACGACGGCGTACCCCACGCCGACGCGAACGCGGATCTTTTCGACGACGCGGGCGGCGCCCTGCGGCGCAGCTACGACGATGCGACGCTCTCCTCGTCACCCGCGCGCGTGGGGTTCGTGCTCCCCCGCCGTGGCTAGCGCATCACGTCGGATCCGCCGGGTCACGCCGGGGGTCCGCGGGGAGGCGAAGCTCCACCGTCGTGCCCTCGCCGCGCTCGCTCGTCAGCGTGATGTCGCCGCCGTGGGCCACCAGGACGCGCCGCGAGAACGCGAGGCCGAGGCCGCTGCCCGTCTCCTTCGTGGTGAAGAAGTCCTCGAACGCGCGCTCGCGCTGGCGGGCGTCCATGCCGATGCCGCGATCGCTCACGCGCAGGACCAGCGTGGCCGTCGCGGCGTCGACGGCGCTCACGATGCGCACGCCGCTGCGGCCCTCCGAGGCCTCCACCGCGTTCCGCACCACGTTCTCCAGCGCGCTCTCCAGGAGATCGCGATCGGCGTCGCACTCGGGATCACTCGCGTCGAAATCGAGGCTCTCGCTCGCGACCGCATGCGCGCGCGCCACCGCGCGGGCCACCTCGTTGATGCGGACGCGCGTCATGCGCGGCTCGATCCGGCC
Source organism: Polyangiaceae bacterium (assembly GCA_043732195.1). Classification (GTDB taxonomy): domain Bacteria; phylum Myxococcota_A; class Polyangia; order Polyangiales; family Polyangiaceae; genus Labilithrix. Next base: position 33,730 of record JAYTHX010000263.1, on the reverse strand, counting down.
CATGCGGTCGTAGCGATCGACGATGGCGGAGATCCGCTTCGCCTGCGCCACCGCCAGCTCGAGGAACTCCTTGCGCGTGGTCGACTGCTTCGACGTCGCCGGCCCGTCCTCGATCCCCTCCAGCACCTGCGCAGCGCCGAGCAGCGCCGAGAGCGGGCCGCGCAGGTCGTGCGCCATCTGCGCCGAGAAGCGCCCCAGCACGGTGAGGCGCTGCACGCGCTCGCGCGACTCGGCGAGGCCGATCGCGAGCTCCCGCGCCACCGCCGCCACGAGCAGCATGATCAGCGCCATCGCGAACGCCTGCGCCGCGATGCTGCCTGCGAACAGGCGGAAGAGCACCAGGTACAGCGCCACGAAGGCGCCGATCATCGCGAGCACGTAGACGGCCGCGCGCGTCGATACGTTGCGGTCGAACAGCTCGAAGCGCACCGCGCACGTCGCGAGGAGGCCCGCCGAGACGAGGGTGCCCAGCGACCCGAGGTACGGCACCGGGACGCCGAGGCCATGCGCGATGTCGCTCGTCGAGCACGTCGCGCCGATGGTGAGCGCGGCCAGCACGGTGCGCGTGCGCGCCTTCTCGCGCGCATCGGTGGAGCGCACGAGGTGCTGCACCAGGAGCACGAGCTCGAGGGCGAGCGTCGGCACCCACCCCGACAGGAACACCGCCGCCCAGAGGCTGCCCTCCGACCAGGCGACGGCCTCCGGCACCACCAGCGCCGGGAGCGCCATCAGCGCCAGCGCCCCGAAGATCGCCCACACCGCGACGCGCGCCGCACGATGACGACGCCCTTCCCCCACGAAGCGGAGGACCACCTCGAGCACGAGCGGCGGCGACAGCGCGGTGAACGCCGCGTCGAGCACCGCGAAGAGCGTTCCGTGGAAGAGGTGCTGGGCGAGCGTCGCGAAGTTCCATCCGAAGAGCACGAAGCACAGCGCCGCGAGCGGTCGCGCGATGGCGCTGCGTCTTCCCCACGCGAGCGCGGTCACGGCCAGCGAGAGGTGCCCGACGGCCGCCAGCAGCGACATCCAATCTCGGAGATCTCTCATGCCGGGCCGCTCCATCTTGCACCGTCCGCGGCGTCCGCGCGACTGCGGGTTGAGGTATGCTCGGCCCATGGCGAACGCGTCCGATGCGGTCCTCGTCGTCGACGACGACGTGGCGATCGGTAAAGTCCTGGTGGCGCTCCTCGAACAGCGAGGGCACGAGGCGACGCACGTGCCCTCCGCGGAGGAGGCGATCCGCGCGCTCGATACGCGCCCGTACGACGTCGTCCTCTCCGACGTGCGCATGCCCGGCATGGACGGCATGGGCCTGCTCGATCACGTCTCGGCTCGTTTTCCCGGCCTGCCCGTGGTGCTCGTGACCGCGCACGGCTCGGTGGCGCTGGCCGTCGAGGCGATGAAGCGCGGCGCCGCCGACTTCGTGCAGAAGCCCTTCGACAAGGACGAGATCGCGTTCGTGATCGAGAAGGCGCTCGCCTCGTCACGCCGCGCGCGCACCGCCGTACCTCCTTCGCCGCTGCGCGACAGCGATCTCGTGGGCGACTCGCCCGCGATGCAGGCGGTCTTCACCACCATCCGTAAGGTGGCGCCCACGAACAGCACGGTGCTGATCCGCGGCGAGACGGGCACGGGCAAGGAGCTGGTCGCGCGTTCGCTGCACTCGAACAGCCCGCGCAAGGACGAAGCGTTCGTCACCGTGCACTGCGCGGCGCTCCCCGAGACGCTCCTCGAGAGCGAGCTGTTCGGCCACTAGAAGGGCGCGTTCACCGGCGCGGCGCAGCGCAAGCCGGGGCGCATCGAGCTCGCGCACAAGGGCACGCTCTTCCTCGACGAGATCGGCGACGTCCCGAAATCGGTACAGGTGAAGCTCCTGCGCGTCATCCAGGAGCGCGAGCTGGAGCGCGTGGGCGGCACGCAGACCGTGCGCGTCGACGTGCGGATCGTCGCCGCCACGCACCGCGATCTCGAGGCGATGGTGGCGAGCGGGGACTTTCGCGAAGATCTCTTCTACCGGCTCGCCGTGGTCCCGCTCACCATCCCTCCGCTCCGCGAACGCGCCGACGACGCCGCGCGGCTCGTGCGCCGTTTCGTGGGCGAGCTGTCGAAGAACGGCACGCACCCTGGCATCCGCATCGACGAGGATGCCGTCGCGCTGCTCACGGGCCAGTCCTGGCCGGGAAACGTGCGTCAGCTCCAGAACTTCGTGGAGCGCCTCGTGGTGCTCGCCGACCACGACGTGGTGAAGCGCGCCGATGTCGAGCGCGAGCTATCGCGCGTGCCCAGCAGCATGTCGCGCGGACCCGCCGGCACCGACAGCTTCCCGCCCGGCGGCATGACCGGACCGCGCCTCTCGCTCGACGGTCGCCGCAAGGAGACGGAGCGCGAGGCGCTCGTGAAGGCGCTCGCGCAGGTCGGCAACAACCGCACGCGCGCCGCGCGGCTCCTCGAGGTGAGCCGGCGCACGCTCTACAACAAGCTCAAGGAGCACGGGCTCGAGTAGCCGCTCCACGCGATGCGGTTGGTCCTCGACACGAACGTCCTCGTCTCGGCGCTGCTCAAGCCGGGGAGCGTGCCGGATCGGCTGCTCACCGTCGTGTGGGAAGGCGCGGCCGTCGCCCTCTACGACGCGCGCATGGCCGACGAATACCGGGCCGTGCTCGCGCGCCCGAAGTTCCGCGCCATCGATCGCGCGCGCATCGAGGAGGTCTTCGCGCGCCTCCGCGCGCACGGCGAAGAGATCACCAGCGCCGGCGACTGGACGGGCGCGATGCGAGACGACGACGATCGCATCTTCGTGGAGGTCGCGCTCGCCGGTCGCGCCGACGCCATCGTCACCGGGAACCTGAAGGACTATCCGCGCGATCAGGGGTTCGACGTGCAGCCGCCAGCGACCGTGCTGGCGATGCTCGGCTGAGCGTCCAGCACTTCGCGCACCTTGCGCGCGAGTAGCTCTGGGGTGAACCAGGGCTCGCCGTCCGAGGTCGGCATCGTTACTGCTCGGCGACGATGCGGCGAACCAGCTCGTCGAACTCGGTCTTCATGGGCAGCTCGTAGTCGAGCACGGCACGTCGGCGCGTCGAGGTGACGGGGCCGCCGGTCCGCGGATCCTGCCCCAGCTGCTCCTCGGTGACCCAGCGCACGCCGATGCCACGCTTCTGCCACGCGGGGACGTCGTTGAAGTTGATCCCGTTCTTGAACAGCAGCTCGTTGCGCTCGGCGACCGAGACGCCCTTCAGCTGCGTGGTCGCAGCGTGGTCGTCGAGGCCCTGGCGCCGGAGCAGCCAGTAGGAGTGACCGTTCAGCGCGTTGCGATGCGCGTCCTCGTGGCGCCAGCGAAAGTAGTCGACGACGTCGGTGGCGTGCGGGAGCTGCGAGATGCGCGCGTCGAAGGATGCGTGCGTGCCCAGCGCGAGCGCGAACTTCGCGCTCGCCTCGCCCGCCAGCACCGAGAGGTACTTGCGCACCTTGCGACCGAAGAGCGACTCGTCCTGCCGGAAGAGCAGGGACATCTCGTCGCTCTGCGTGTAGCCGAACAGCACCGAGAAGCCGCACGAGGTCACGAGGTGCTCGAGCGTCGTGACCATGCAGTCGCGGAAGCGCGTGTCGTAGGGCGCTTCGAACTTCTCGGTGGTGCGCGTGAGCTGCGAGAATGAGCGTCCGTCGATGCGGGCCACCATGTGCACGCCGGGCAGTACGCAGTGGTCGTGCGCCGTCTCGTAGACGCGCATCCGGCGGTCGAGCTGCTCGAACTTCATCGACGGCTCGACGGTAGCACTCTGCTCACTGCGTGAGGCGCTCGTACTCCGCGACCAGGTCGGTCGACGCCGCTCGCGCTTCACCGCGTCCCATGAAGCTCGTCGCGGGTCTCGTAGCTCGCGTGGCGGATCATCGCGCCGAAGGTCGGCCACATGCCGTCGCCGTCCACGGCGGCGGCGGCGCCGTCGTCCGCGGGCTCTCCGGCACAGGCCGCGAGAGGCAGCACCGCCACGATTGTGCGCAGACGTCGGAAGAGCGACACACCCACTCCTTCGCACAACGTGCGCTGACGGCAAGAGCGCGGGATTGCCGTAGGTTGCGGGATGCGACGGCCACCGCAGTATCCGGATCGTGGTGGGAACGATCCGGGTCCGGGCCGGCGGCACGACCGGCGGCCGCCCATGGCATGATGCGGCACCCATGAGAACGCTCGTCACCGGCGGCGCCGGGTTCATCGGATCGCACCTCGTCGACCGCCTGCTCGCGGAGGGCCACGAGGTCCACGTGCTCGACTCGTTCTCCACCGGCAAGCGCGAGAACCTCGCGCACGTGCAGGAGCGGATCACGCTGCACGAGGCCGACGTCCGCGACGTCGCCGCCGTGGAGCGCGCCGCCGACGGCTGCGAGGTCGTCTTCCACGAGGCCGCGGTCGTGAGCGTCCCCTACTCGGTCGAGCATCCGCAGGAGACGCACGACGTCAACCTGCAGGGCACGCTCAACGTCCTGCTCGCGGCGCGCAAGCACGGCGTACGGCGCGTGGTCTTCGCGAGCTCGGCGGCGATCTACGGCGAGGAGCCCACGCTCCCCAAGTCCGAGATCATGATCCCCGAGCCCATCGCCCCGTACGGCGTGGAGAAGCTCGCCTCCGAGCACTACCTCCAAACGTTCGCGAAGCTGTACGGCGTCGAGACGGTCGCGCTCCGCTACTTCAACGTGTTCGGCCCGCGCCAGGACCCTTCGTCTCCGTACTCGGGGGTGATCAGCGTGTTCGTGCGGCGCTTGCTTGCGAACGAGCCGATCACCATCTTCGGTGACGGCCAGCAGAGCCGCGACTTCGTCGAGGTCCGCGACGTCGTGGCCGCGAACCTCCTCGCCGCCACCGTGCCGGGCGTCTCGGGACGCGTGTTCAACGTCGCGCGCGGCGAGCGCACCACGCTCCTCGAGCTCGCGGGGCTGCTCGGCAAGCTCGCGGGCCGCGACGCCGGCCCGAACCTCGCGCCCGAGCGCGCCGGCGACATCCGTCACTCGCACGCGTCGATCGATCGCGCGCGCGCCGAACTGGGCTACGTGCCGCAGGTCGCCGTCAGTGCCGGCCTCACGGCGCTCTTCGAGCACGAGCGCGCGCGCCTGACGCGCTGACGCTACTTGCCGTCGAGCGCTCGCTCGACGGCTGCGCGATACACCGCGATCGGCTGCGCGCCCGTGATGCGACGACCGTTGACGAACGCGGTCGGCGTGCCTTCCACCTTGAGCCTGCTCGCCTGCGCCTCGTCGGCGGCCACGCGCGCTTCGAGCCGTGGATCGTCGAGATCGCGTGCGAAGCGCTGCTTGTCGAGACCGATGGTCGCCGCGTAGCCCTCGAGCGAGGCGCGATCCAGCGCATCGCGATGGGCGAGCAAGACGTCGTGGTACTCCCAGAACTTGCCCTGCATCTCGGCCGCGAGCGAGGCCTTCGCCGCGACGCGAGCGTGATCGTGCATGGGCAGCGGGCGGTGCTTGAATGCCACCTTCACCTTGCCGGGATACGCCGCCTCGAGCGTGCGCAGCGTGGCCTCGGCCCGCACGCAGTAGGGGCACTCGAAGTCGCTGAAGAGCGCGATGGTCACGGGCGCGCGCGCCTCGCCACGGGCCGGCGCGCCGTCGACGGGGACGTCGAGCACCGCGTCCTCGGTCTCCGCGGGCTGCGCGTGGAATTCGTGCACCGGCGCGGCCGCCATCATCGTGGCGTACAGATGATCGCGCGCCACGCCCTTCGCGAGCAGCTGCTTCGCGTGCGCGCTCCTCTTCGAAGAGCGCGCGGAACTGCTCGTAGGGCCGCGCCCCCATGAGGCGCCGTCCGTTGACGAAGAACGTCGGCGTGCCGTTCGCCCCGAGCGACGACGCGAGCTTTTCCATGCGCTCCAGCGCCGCCGTGGTCGCCGGGCCGTTCCGCGCGGCGTCGAACGCCGCGAGATCGAGGCCGACGGCCCGCGCCGAGACGGTGAGCCCGGCCTCGTCGAGCGCGCTCTGATCCGCGAAGAGGCGCGCGTGCATCGCCTCGCCCTTGCCCTGCTGGGCCGCCGCCAGCACCGCGCGCGCCGCCGCCGCCGCATGCTCGTGCATCGGGAGCGGACGCATCGCGAGCGCCACGCGCACGTCGTCGCCGAGCTCGGCGCGCAGCGTGAGCACGGTCTTGTCGGCCTTCGCGCAGTACGGGCACTCGTAGTCGGTGAACGCGACGACGGTGACGAGCGCGTTCGGATTGCCGAACACGAGCATGCCGTCGATCGGCACGCGCACCGCCGCGCCGAGATCGGAGGGCGGCGCAGGGGCCAGCGGCGCCGCGGGTGCTGGCGTGGCCTTCGCGGGCGTCGCGGCGACCGCCGGCGCTCCGCTGCCGTCGTCGACGTTTGCATCCGGACCACGCCCACACTGCGCCGTCGCGAGGCTGGCCGCGACGAGCCACGCGAGATTGAATTTCGTCATGATGAAGTCCTCCCGCAGCGGCGCGCTCTCGTGCGCGCGCTGCCGTTCACTTCTTCATTGCCGGTGCGGCGGACCAGTTACGTCGACGCAGCCCTCACACGACGTCAGGTTGCCGTTCTCGCACGCGAGCTCCTCGCGGCGCACGGCGCTGAACGTGGAGTAGAGCTGGGTCGTCGCGCCGACGTGAGAAGGCGCGAGGCTGCTGGAGGCGAGCGGCTGCGCCGTTTCCGTGCAAGCGAGCGACTCCTCGGCCTTGGCCGGCGCCGCCAGCGAAGCGCGCGGGCCGCGCTCGTCACCTCCCCCGCTCGCCTCGTCTGCCGGCACGATCGGCGCGCCACCGAGCTTCGAGAAGGCGACGAACGCGAACAGCGCTGCCGCGCACGCCGCCGAGGCGTGACCGCGCCGCAGCACGGAGACCAGCGCCGGACCGAGACGCGACGCGGTAGCCGACACGCATGCCCGCGCCGCCGTGCCGTCGGCCACTTCCAGGGTGAGCTGAGCGCGCAGCGCTGCCCCCAGCGCCGCGGAAGGCTGTACACTGCACGCTTCGCGCTGGGTGAAGAGCGCCCGTTCTTCACGGCGCGTCGCCTCCTCGACGCGGCACGGCGTGCACGAGACGAGGTGCGCCCGCAGCTCCCACGCCCGCGCCTGCGCGATGGTGCCCAGCACCAGATCCTCGATCTCCACCAGCTCCGAGCACGACATCACCCGGCCTCTCCTCTCTCGTAATCCGCCATCGTCTCGCGCAGGATCTCTCGCGCCCGGAAGATCTCGACCTTCACCTTCGCCACCGAGAACCCCATCGTCGTGGCGATCTCCTCGTAAGCGAGCGCGTGGTCGAGCCGGAGGAGCAACATCGCCCGCCGGTCCTCGGAGAGCCGTTCCATCGCGGCGCCCACCACGCGCAGCGCCTCGCGGCCGAGCAGCTCGCTCTCGGGGCAGGCCGGAGACCGCGGCTCCGGGGCGTCGCGCTCCTCGTCGCCGTCGGCGATGACCCGCCGGGCGCGGTACCGCGCGCGCCGCAGCTCGAGGGAGACGTTGCGGGCGATCCCGAAGAGCCACGGGGCGACCGACCGCGACGCGTCGAACGTGTGCTCCTGCCGGAACGCGCGCACGAAGGTCTCCTGCGTGGCGTCGGCGGCGAGCGCGGCATCTCCCAGGAGGTCGCGCAGGAAGCGCAGGATGCGCGCGCCGTGCTGCGCGTACAGCTCGGAGAACACGTGATCCGCCGCGCGCTCGCGGCCCGCGAGCCGCTCGCGGTCCCTGGCCCGCACGAACGGCTCCAGGCGCGCGTCGGCGTCAGCCGCGAGGCACGCGAAGTCGACGAGCGAGTCAGGCAGGATCGTCACGTTCCCTCTTGGCCAGCCGCGCCCGTGAGTTACGGACCGGCTGTGCTTTCTTCCGAACCCGCGGATCGGCCTGGAATTCCCGGGAAGCGGTATGCTGCGCGCCGTGGCGGATCGACCTTCTTCTCGGCCCCGGATGAGCTCGGGGTCCCCGGGCGTTCCTGGAGACGTGCGCCCGCAGACGAACCCCTGGCCGCGCCGCAAGCTGCTTCTCCTTCGCTGGGGCAAGCGCCTCGGCATCGCCGCCGCGCTCCTCACCATCGCCGGCCTGCTGAGCGCCTACCTCCTGATCCGTCACTACGAGGCCGACCTCCCGAGCGTCGCCGAGCTGGAGCGGGGCTATCACCCCTCGCAGGTCACGCGCGTGGTCGCGCGCGACGGCACCATCCTCGCGGAGCTCTTCACCGAGCGCCGCACCATCGTCGGCATCGACGACCTGCCGCCGCACGTGAAGCTCGCCGTTCTCGCCGCCGAGGACGCGAACTTCTACAACCACGAGGGCATCAACTACTTCGGCATCGCGCGCGCGTTCGTCGTGAACCTCCGCTCGGGCCGCACGCGTCAGGGCGGGTCCACCATCACGCAGCAGGTGGTGAAGAACATCCTGCTCGACACGCAGGAGCGCACCTACAAGCGGAAGATGCGTGAGGCCCTGCTCGCGCGCCGCCTCGAGGAGGAGCTGTGCCCGACCTGCGGCACCGACGAGGAAGGAAAGAAGCGCCGCAAGGACAAGATCCTCGAACTCTATCTCAATCACATCTACTTCGGATCCGGCCGCTACGGCATCGAGGAGGCGGCGAAGTACAACTTCGGACACTCCGCGCGCGAGCTCACCGTCGCCGAGGCGGCCATGCTCGCCGGCATCCCCGCGGGTCCAGAGATCTTCTCGCCGAAGCGCGATCTCAAGCGTTCGCTCGGCCGCCGCGAGTTCGTGCTCGGCCAGATGCACGAGAAGGGCTTCCTCAACGACGCCCAGTTCGAGGCCGCGAAGGACGAGCCCGTCCGCCTCGCCGCGCAGCACGAGACAGACAGCGAGCTCGCCCCCGAGGCGGTCTCGATCGCGAAGAAGATGCTCCTCGAGCTCGAGCCCGATCGCGCGCCGCGCGGCGGATTCACCATCACCACCACCATCGACCCGCGCGTCCAGGCCGCGACGCGCAAGGCGATCCGCGACAACCTCCAGGCCTACGACAAGCGGCATGGCCTGGTGGCGCCCATCAAGGCGCCCAGCGTTGCCCTCGTGAAGGGCAAGAAGCCGCCGACGCCCCCGGCCGCGTTCGACGGCACCCCGGCCTACGAGTCGCACAAGGTCTTCACGGGCGTCGTCGTCTCCTCGGACGATGTCGCGGGGACCCTCGACATCCGGGTGGGCACGGTGCTCGGCTCGATGAAGGTTGCAGACTACAAGCGCTACAACCCCGCCGGCCTGCCGCCCAGCCAGTTCGCGGAGGTGGGCGCACGCCTGCGCGTGAGCTTGCTCGCGCCGGTGCCGAACGTCGCGCCCGGCAGCGACGGCAAGGTCACGCCCGTCGCCAAGGTGCCGCTCCGTCTCGAGCTCGGGCCCGAGTCGGCGGCGGTGGTGCTCGACGTACGCACGCGCCAGGTCCTCGCCCTCGCCGGCAACTACGAAGGCGCCGCGGGCGGCCTCGATCGCGCGACGCAATCGCGCCGCCAGCCTGGCTCGACCTTCAAGCCGATCCTCTATTCGTATGCCATCCACTCGCGCATCTACACGCCATCGACGCTCGTCGAGGTGCAGCCCACGGTGTTCCCCGGCAACTACAAGCCCGGCAACTACGAGGGCTGGACGGGCACCGACCCGCTCCGCCTGCGCGAGGTGCTCGCGAACTCGGTGAACGTCGGCGCCATCCACGTCCTCGAGGACGTCGGGCCAGCGAGCGTCGTCGACTGGGCCAAGGCGCTCGGCATCACGTCGGTGCTGAAGCCCGATCTCTCGCTCGGCCTCGGCTCGTACGAGGTGCATCCCATCGAGCTCGCCGGTGCCTACGCCACGTTCGCCGCGGGCGGCATGTACGAGGAGCCGCGCATCGTGACGCGCATCGTCGGCCCCGACGGCAAGGACGTCGAGCTCAAGAACCCGCCGCCGCCGCGCCGCGTGCTCGATCCCGCGGAGGCCTACGTGACGACGAGCCTCCTGCAGAGCGTCATCGACCACGGCACCGGCACGAAGGCGAAGTCCCTGGGGCGCCCCGTCGCGGGGAAGACCGGCACGAGCAACGATTCGAAGGACACCTGGTTTTCTGGGTATTCGACCGAGATCGCAAGCGTGGTGTGGGTCGGCTACGATGACAACAAGCCGCTCGGCTCGGGAGAGACGGGCGCGTCGACCGCGCTGCCCGCCTGGATTGCACTGATGAAGGCCGCTCACGAGAACAAGCCCCGCGCCGAGTTTCCCAGGCCACCGGGGGTGGTCACGATCTCCATCGACCCGAAGACCGGCAAGCGCGCCAGCAGCGACGAAGGCGCGATCGACGAGGTGTTCCTCGAGGGAACGGAGCCGACCGAGGCGACCGATCCGCGAGACGACGGCGGCGCGCTCGCGCCGCTGCCCGCGAGCGACGCCGCCGTGACCGCCGACGCCGATGCCGGCGAGGCTCCGTGAGAGCGATCGTCCTCGCGGTCCTCGCCTGCGCGCTCGTGGTCGGAGCAAGCGCGCACGCGCAGACCGCAGACAAGAAAGCGCCGCCGCCGGCGCCCGCCCTCGCTGCCCCGCTGCACGGCGGCGCGCTTCTCCACGTCAGCGCGGAGATCGCGCAGGGCATCGGTCAGATCCCGGCGGGAGCGATCGTCGTGGCCTCGGCCATCGCGAGCGACATCCCCGCGCCCAAGGGCGACGAGCTCGCGGTCCGCATCGCGACGCAGGTCGCCGGCAAGATCGGCGTCGCCAAGGCGCACGCTCAGCCCGCGGCGCTCGCGGTCGCGCGCGGCCTCTCCGGTCGCGCCGCCTCGCTCGTGTACCTCCAGCTGGAGATCGCGAAGGGCGAGCTGCGCGTCACCGCCGATCTCTATCCCGTCGTCTCGAACAGCTGGGAGCGCCTGCGCAACCCGGTGCCTGGCCCGCGCGCGCACGCCTTCGCGATGGCCCCGCTCGACGCCGAGGTCCGCGGCTTCCTCACGCCCGTGCTGCTCGAGCAGGCCACCATCCACAAGGTCCGCCACGAGGAAGGCGAGGTCGTCGCGGTGGGCTGCGGCGATGTCGACGGCGACGGCGGCAACGAGCTCGTGCTCGTCACCCGGCAGCGCGTCAGCATCGCGAAGCTCCGCGGCGGCAAGCTCGTCGTGCAGCGCACTGCGCCGTGGAACACCATCGCCTCGCGGGTTCCGGTGCCGATGCGCGAGCCCATCGGCTCGGTGCTGGTCTCGCCGCCCGGCCATCGCGGCGAGATCCTGCTCGGCACGACCGATCGCGGCGGCGTGGTCGTCGATGCGACGCTCGTGGCGAAGCGCCAGCTCACCGGCCTGCCGGTCCCAGGTGGCGACGGCGATGCGTGCACCGTGGCGAGCGCCGACGCGAGCGCCTTCGAGGGCAACGCGATCGCGTGTGACCTCCCTCTCCCGCCCGAGAAGCCGGCCGCGCCGGTGAAGGGCAAGAGCACGAAGGTCGAGCCGGTGGTGATGTTCGCGGCGCCGGTCGCCCGCTACGACGCGGTCGCTGCGCTCGACGCGGTCGGCCGCGACGGCAGCGTGGCGCAGATCCTCGCGGTGCGCGAGCCGAACGGCCGACTGCGGCTGCGGCGTCAGGATCCCGGGGGCGGCCGTCCCGTCGAGGCCACGCTCGAAGGCGCCGGCGCGCAGCTCGCGCTGGTCGACCTCGATCTCGACGGCATCCCCGAGATCGTCACCACCTCCGACACGTCCGACGAGCTGCTGCTGGTCTCGAGCTTCGCGCGCGGCCTCGTCACGCCGCGCCTGCGCTTTCCCGCGCGCGACGGCGTGCGCGCGATCGCCGTCTGTCCGCCCGAGGAGAAGGGCGTCCCGGGCCTCGTGGCCGTGGTCGGCAACGAGGTATGGCTTGTCCGCTGATCTCTCGCGCCGCCACCTCCTCGGCGCGGCCGCAATGCTGGGGGTCGGCGCCGCTCTCGGACTGCCCCGAACAGCGCACGCCCGAGGTCGCGCGCCCGTCGGCGGCCGCCTCTCGCTCCGCCTCCCGTGGCCGGTGACGAGCCTCGATCCGCACCGCCTCGAGGACGCTACCGCCGCCATCTTCGGTGACGCGCTCTTCGACACGCTTTACGCGCGCGACGAGTCTGCGGCGTTCGTCCCCTCGCTCGCGGACGCCGAGCCCGAGCCCGAGGGCGCGAACCTGCGCGTGCGCGTCCGCACCGGCCTGCGCACCGCGAAGGGACGATCGTTCGAGGCCCGCGACGCCGCGGCAGCCATCGCGCGATCACGCGGGCTCGGTGGCCGCGCGTGGCTCGCCGACATCCCCGCGCCGCGGATCGACGGTCACTCGCTGGTCTTTGCCATGCGCGATGCGGGTCGCCTCGTGCGCGCGCTCGCCTCGCCGATCGTGGCGATGGTGCCGGGCTCCTTCACCGCCGAGGCCCCCGACGGCACGGGCCCGATGAAGGCCACCACGCGCGGTGACGCGCTGGTGCTCGCGCGCAACCCGTTCGCCGCGCGCGGCCCCTCGTACCTCGAGGAGGTGGTGATCTCGCCGGCGCCCGATCTCGCGGCGTCGCTACGCGCGTTCGAGAGCGGCACCGACGATCTCGGCTGGCTCGGCTCAGGCCTCCACGAGCCGCGTCCCGGCTCGAAGCCCTTCGACCTCGGCGCCGCCGCCTGGGCAGTGCTCTTCACCGGCAAGGACGCGACCACGTGGGACGCGCCCGGCGTCGCGCAGCGCATCTGCGACGGCATCCCGCCCGCGCGCCTCTCCTATCTCGCGCTCGGACCCGCGTGGACCACCGAGCCCGAGCAAGGATGGGGCGGCCCGCCTTCGAGCCTGCACGTCCGCGACGACGCGCCGTGGCTCGTCGAGCTCGCGAAGGCCATCGCCGCGACCATCTCGCGGCCCTCGCACGAGATCACGGCGCGGCCGATCCCCAACGCCGAGCTCGTGCAGCGCCGCGCCGCACGCAACTACACGCTCGCCCTCGACGTCGTTCGGCCCATCACCCCGGGCAGCTTCGCAGCGATGGTGGCGCTCGCCACCGCCGACAGCGCGGGCCGCGCGACCGAGCTCGTGCAGCGGCCGCCGAAGCTCGGCGAGATCCCGGCGCGCACGCTGACCCGCACGCTGCGCTGCGGCGTGGTCGGCGAGATCCGCGTGCAGGGGGGCCGCGCCGCGGAGGTGCAGCTGGTCGCGAGCTCGCTCGGCCCCGGCTTCGACCTCGGCGCGACGACGCGCTCGCGCTCGCGCTGAGTGCGTGGTCAGCAGCGCCCACGATGGCCGCTCAGGGGACGGCTTCGATGGCGCCGAACATCGTTCCTCCGTGGAACGCGCACTCGTAGCCGTAGGTCCCGGCCTTCGCGAGCGTGACGGGCAGCGAGTCTCCGCTGTTCGTCAGCGTCGGGATCGGGGTCGGCACGTTGCCGCCGTTCGGGCGCAGCGGGTGGAACGTGAAGTTGCCCTTGAACGTGACGACGGCCCCGACCTTCACCTTGAGGCAATGGTTCGTGTACTGGTCCGGTCCCGCCTTGGTCGGGAAGCCGACCTCGATGGGCGTCGCGGTGCCGGTATTGTCACCGCCGGCGTCACCGGCCGCGGCCGACAGCTCGGCCGCGGTGCAGCGGACCGGCAGCGCCGCCTGGTCAGCGGGAGCATCGACGAGGACGCTCGCGTCGCCGGCGTCGCTCGTGGCCGCGGCCTCGTTCGCCACGACGGGCTTCGGCCCGGGCGCGGTGTAGTCGTCGATCGCGCAGGCGTAGAGCGCGAGCGGGACGGCGATCGAGGCGGTCACGAAACCAAAGATGCGACCCATGATCGAGGGCATATCACACGTGAATGCGGCGTCGCCGTCGGGCGTTGTGCCTTCGTGCCCCTCCTGCCCAAAGCCGGATAGCCTGACGGCAGCTTCCCGTGCGTCTCGCCCCTCGCCTCGCGCTCACCTTCGGTCTCCTCGCGGCGGTCTCGACCGCGGGCGTCGGGCTGGCGGTGCGCGAGCGGCTCGCGGCGAAAGAGACAGCGCGCTTCCAGAAGGAGGTCAGCGCCATCTGTGATCGCGCCACCGAGGAGATCCAGCGACAGGCCGAGACCGACCAGGCGCTCATCGGCGGTGCGTGCGAGAGCGGCTTCCTCGTCGACCTCGTCGGGTCTTCCCTCGATCGCGGCGACCTCGACGAGCGCCGCACCGGCTTCTCGCAGATGGTGATCACCGAGCGCCGTGCGTTCGACGTCGACGAGCTCGTGCTCGGCATCGAGGGCGGCGACATCATCGGCGCGAGCCCGACGTCGCTCCTCGGGCTGCCCGCGAAGGACGTGGAGACGCTGGTGCGGGGCCAATCGGGGCACTTCACGATCCGCACCTCGAGCACGCCCGCGCTCGTCACGCGCTGCACGAAGCGCTCGGTGCGCGGGCACATCGTCGGGCTCGTGGGCGCGCGCCACGTCGACCCCGTGCTCGACCGGCTCGCGCGCACCCTCGACGTGACGGTGCAGCCGTCGTGGCCGCGGCCGCTCGCACCGGGCGCGGAGGACGAGCCGGGCAAGAAGAGCAAGGGCGGCAAGCCGGGGAAGCCGAAGCCGACCGCCGCGTCCCGCCCCAGCGCCGCGCCCAGCGCGAGCGCGACCCCGGGCACGCCGCCCGCGCCGGCGACCGCGCTCGCACGCGCCGCCTGTCGCTTCAAGGACGACGACGGCGTGGTGCTCGCGTTCGACGTCCTCAAGTCGACCAAGGAGCTCGACGACAACCTGAAGGACGTCGACACCACCGTAGGCCTCTACGCGGCGATCTCGGCGGCGGTGGCGTTCGTCGTCGCCGTGTTCCTCGCGCGCAGCCTCGGCCGGCCGCTGTCCATCCTCGCCACCGAGGCCGGCAAGGTCGCCGCGGGCGACGCGCGGCCCATCCAGGCGCGCGGCTCGGGCGAGGTGAGCGAGCTCGCGTCCGCGTTCGACCGCATGATCCAGGATCTCGCGGTCACGCGCCGGCGCCTCGCCGCGGCGAGCCGGGTCGCCGCGTGGCGCGAGGTGGCACGGCGCGTCGCCCACGAGGTGAAGAACCCGCTCGCGCCGATCCGCGCCGCAGTCGAGACGCTGCGCCGGCTCCGCGCGCGCGACGACCCGCGCTTCGACGACTACTTCGACGAGGCGACGCGCACCGTGCTCGACGAGGTGCATCGCATCGCGAACATCGTCACCGAGTTCACGCGCTTCGCACGCCTCCCGCAGCCCCGTCCGCAGGACATGGACGTGGAGGAGGTCGCGCGCCACGTCGTGCAGATCCACCTGCCCTCCGCGGGCGAGAGCTCGCTCGCGTTCGTGGCGCAGCGGCGAGCTCCGATGCTGCGCGCCGATCGCGATCAGGTGATCCAGGTCCTCACGAACCTGGTCCAGAACGCGCTCGAGTCGGTGCAGGGCATCCCGGGCGGCGCGGTGAGCGTGTCGACCGACACCGACGGCCACTACGTCGCGTTCTCGGTGGCCGACAACGGCCCCGGCATCGCGCCCGAGATCGCGGGCCGCCTCTTCGAGCCCTACGCGACGAACAAGCCGACCGGCACCGGCCTCGGCCTGGCCATCGCGCAGCGCATCGCGCTCGAGCACAACGGCGAGCTCTCCTATATCGGCCCCTCGGCGAATGGCCGCGGCGCGGTCTTCCGCCTGCTGCTCCCGGTCGAGGGTCCGCCCCCGATGAGCGAGGTCCCGACCTCCGACGTCTGATGACCACTATAGTGGTTCATTCCTGAGCCTTTCGACCAGGAACATGCCACTATAGTGGTCATGCCGGCAGCGAAGTGCCTCCTCGAGCTCCACGTCGCCGGCGCGTGGCACGCCGCGGCCGAGGTGCGCGTCGACGACGATGCGTTGGGGCTCGGCTCGCCGGCACGCGTCGAATATGACTTCGACTACCTCGACGCGATGGGCAGCGCGCTCGGCACGCGCGACCTGCGCGCCGTATCGTGCCGCTATCCGATCGGCTACCAGGTGGACGCGGAGACCGCGTGGCCCGCGTTCCTGCTCGACCTCGTTCCTTCCGGCGCCGCACGCCGCTTCTGGGAGGCGCAGCTCGGACTGCCGAACGTGGCGCGGAGTGATTGGGCGGTGCTCACCGCAGGCGGGGGGAATGCGCCGGGGAACCTCCGCGTGGCGGAGGCCGCGCTCGCCATCCCGGCGGATCCACCGGCTCACCCCGGCTTCGCGCGCGAGAACGTGCTCGAGCGCGCCGACCGCTTCATCGAGTACGCACGTGAGCAGGGGGCCTCCATCGCGGGAGGCAGCGGCGCGGCGGGTGACGCTCCGAAGTTCCTCTTGCGCGAGGAGGTCCGATGACCCGGGTCGACCACAAGCAGCGGCGCGCCGCCCTGCGGGACGAGCTCTATGCCCGCGTGGACGCGGGGGATCTCACGCTCGTCGAGGCCGTGAAGCGCATGCGCAAGATCGCCGGTCGCTCGCAGGCCGAGTACGCGCGACTGGTCGGCGTGAGCCCACGCGTGCTCATCGAGTTCGAGCGCGGGATCGGCAATCCGACCGTGAAGACGCTGCAGAAGCTCCTCGCGCCCTTCGGGCTGGAGCTGACGGTCCGCCGGGGGAGAGCCGAAAAATGACGCTAGATGTCCTCCCCGCTTTGGAGGACTCTGCCGGCATGCATGCACGCTTCGGCTTACTGGCCCTCCTTGCCCTCTTCGTCGGCTTCATGGGGAGCGCGTGCGGAGGAAAAGCCTCGGCCTCGGCCTCGACGGTCCCGACGTCGGACCCGAACGCCGTGCCCACGGCGACGGCGCCCGCCGGCTACGCGACCGCCGCGCCGACGGGCGCGCCCACCGCACCGGCGCCGCTGACCGGCACCGGCCCCGCGATCGTGATCGCGCCCATGGCCGCCGCGATCGTCGCGCCGCTGCTCACGCAGATGGGCTCGGTCGAGGCCCCGGGCGCGCAGCCTGACGGTAGCCCGTTCGCGGGTCAGTTCGCGGCCGGGCAGACGCTCGAGCAGGTCATCAACATCAAGGGGAACGGCTGCTACACGATCGTCGGCGCGAGCGTCGGCATCCAGCAGCTCGACATCGCGCTGGTCGTCCAGCCGACGCCGCTGATGCAGCCGATCACCGTGGCGCAGAGCACGCCTTCGGGTCCGAACACCACGCTCGGCGGCAAGGCCACGGGCTGCTGGCGCAACCCGACGCCGCTCGCGGGCACCGGCAAGGTGATCATGCGCGCGACCGCGGGCGCAGGGCTTGCCGCGGCCCAGGTCTTCTCCAGGTAGTAGCGATGGCAGAAGCGCAAGCGCCGGTCGAGAGCGCGGGGCCGTTCTCGAACATGGGGGCGGAGCACAAGCTCTACGTCGTGCTCGCCGCGGTGTTCGTCTCCTGTCTGCTGCTCGGCGACGTGATCGGCGGCAAGACCGTCCCCACCTTCGGTCTGTTCGGCCACGACCTGGGCCCGATCTCGGTGGGCATCATCCCCTTTCCGGTGACGTTCCTCCTCACCGACGTCGTCAACGACTTCTACGGGCGCAAGGGCGCGCGTTTTCTCACGCTGCTCGGCTTCGCGATGGCGCTGCTCGCCTACGGGCTCCTGCAGCTCACCACCGCGCTGCCGGTCCACGAGTCGACGTACTTCACGCAGCCCGAGTTCGCGAAGATCTTCGGCGGCAGCGCGCAGCTCTTCATCGCGTCGATGCTCGCGTACCTGGTCGGGCAGTTCCTCGACATCCAGGTGTTCCAGTTCTGGAAGGCGCTGACGCGCTCGAAGCACCTCTGGCTCCGCGCGACGGGCTCGACGCTCCTCAGCCAGATCGTCGACACCGTGATGATCAACGTGATCTTCTGGCTGTGGACGGCCTCTGCCGATCCGCACTCGTTCCTGGGGATGAAGTCGTCCTCCGAGCGCTACGCGTGGATCTTCGCGAAGATCGGGCGCGAGTACCTGATCAAGGTGGTAGTCGCGATCCTGCTCACGCCGGTCGTCTATGGTCTGCACGGTGCGATCGTAAAGTGGCTCGGCATCCAGCCCGAGGCGCACGAGAAGCGAGGCTGACCGTGGGGCTCCCCCTGCCCGGCAAGCTCACGCTCCCCAGCGGTGCGGTGGTGCAGCTGCGGCGCGGCGCGAACGCGGCTCCGCCGGCGCGCGACGACGAGGACGGGCCGCTCTCCGCGCTCGCGGCGTTCGCGGAGGGCCGCGTGCAGCTCTCCAGCGATGGCGCGCCGCGGCGCGTCACGGCCCTGGCGCTCCGTGACTTCCATGTCCTGCGCGCGGTTCTCGCGCGCAGCGGCGTCATCGCCGACGACGAGGTGGAGATAACCTGCCGCAACTGCGAGGCGCCGATCCTCGTACGACCGTGCGGGCTGCTCGAGATCGGCCCGTGGGTGGACGGCGAGCTCGACGACCCCGAGCTCGATGCGACGCTGCCTTTCGGCGCGCCCATCGACGTGCCGCCGCTGCCGCTCGGGCGGGCGCGCGTCGCGCGCACGGTCACCTTCGCGGATCGCACGGTGGAGCAGGCCCTGCCGCTCTTCGCGCACGCGCGCGGTGACCTCGCGTTCGACGCCGCGTTCGTCGACGCGCTCGGGCTCGTCGCGCTCGACGCGGAGCGCGAACCCGCACGGATCGCGCGCGCGCTCGCGACCTGCGATGACGAGGCCCTCGCCGCAGTCTCCGAGGCGTTCCTCGCCTCGCACTATGTGCCGCGCCTGGGCTGCATCGTGTTCTGCGAGGCGTGCGGGGCGCGCAACGACGTCGATGCGCCGTTCGAGCGCGAGCTCGAGCCCGGCGGGCGCGGGCCGCGACCCCCGGGCACGCCGTTTCCCGACTACCAGACGTTCGCCGAACGCGCGCGCGCCATCGCCGAGCCGCTGATGAAGACGCCGCCTTCGGATCAGGTGGAGCTCGTGATCGACGACCAGACGCCGCCCGTCGACGACGCCGGAGAGACGCTCCTCGGCTCGTACCTGCCGGTCGGCGATCCGCTGCGGCCGACGCCAACGCCGCTCGTGAGCGTCTACTACCGGACGTTCCGCGCCATGTGGGACGAGGACGGCGCCTACGACTGGGAAGGCGAGCTCGCCGAGACCATCGAGCACGAGCTCGAGCACCACGGACACTTCCTCCGCGGCTACGACCCCATGGACGACGCCGAGCGCGAGGAGATCCGCGACGAGGCGGTCCGCATCGTGGGGCGCCGCGAGGCGGGACGCCGCGAGCTGGTGGGGTTCGGCGCGAGCCTGCCTGACTTCGTGAAGCGCACGTGGCCCCTCTGGGTCATCGCGGCCATCGGTCTCGCCGTCGCGCTCCTGCAACAGGATTGAATCCCACGCGGAGGGATCGCTGGCCAGGTGCTACGTCGGCGGCGCGCGGCGAGAGCGCGTCCACGCGACGTGGAACGCGAGCGCGGCGGCGGCCGCGGCCACCAACGCGCCGAGCGTGGTGGTGACCAATAGCGCCACGACGAACATCACGATCGCAGCCACGAACGCGCGCGGCCACGGCCCGGCCATGAAGGGCGACGACGCGAACGCCGTCGCGGGCGCAGGCGGAGAGTCGTTGAAGTCGCAGTCCGCGGCGGCCGCGGGCGCGGACCCGGCCGCGAGGTCCGGCGCCTTCGGCATGAGCAGCACCGGGACCAGCTCGGCCGGCGGGTGGGAGCCCGCCATCGGCATGCGCGAGGGGACGCGCGGCGGCAGCGACTCCACTGTCAGCTTCATCGCCGTCGTCAGCGCGTTCGTGTCGGCGTAGCGATCCTTCGGGTCCTCCGCGAGGCAGCGCTTCACCACCGCGCCCAGCGGCCCCTCGAGCAGCGCGTCGTCCGGCGCGGGCGCGTTGCCGGTGAGCATCGCGGAGAGCATCGCTCCGATGGAGAAGACGTCGGCGCGGCGCCCCACCGGCTCGCCGCGGCGCTGCTCGGGCGCGGCGTACGCGAGCTCGGGGTCGGTATCGGACGCCGCGGGCGCGCGCGGCAGGCCGAGCCCCTCGACCTTCACGATCGTGTTGTCCCCCTCGTAGCCGAGCACGACGAGCGACGGCCGCAGCTCGCGATGCACGACGTCGGCGTCGTGCGCAGCGGCGATGGCGTGGGCGATCTGCGTGGCGATCTCCGAGGCCTCCCAGTCGTCGAACCGCTCGCCGACGCGCAGCCGATCCGAGAGCCGGTCACCGACCATGGTCTCGGCCGCGACGAAGAGGTCTCCCTCCTCGGTCTGCCCGACGCCGAGCACCACCGCCAGGCCGGGATGCTTCACCTGCGCGGCGCGCTTGGTCTCGCGGAGCATCTTCTCGCGGCGGGCGGGGCTGATGCCGCGCACGATGCGCACCGCCGTGGCCGTTCCGCTCCGGAGATCGAGCCCACGATGCAGCTCGCCCGACGCATCGATGCCGAGCTGCTCCTCGAGCCAGAAGCGGCCTCCGAGCGCGGCGCGCGGCTTGGTCGGGGGGCTCCCCGCGGACTCCATGCCCGAAATAGGCACATTGATTCTGCAAATTGACAAGCTCGTTTGTTCGGCCTAGCTTCGCCGGCCATGGCGGCGGTGAAAGCACGTGCAAAGCCAGCGAAGGCCGTGCGCGGTGCCAGTCCTGCGCAGGGCGCGGCGCACGAGGGTGCGCCGAACCGCCGCGGCAGCCCGGAGGCCATCGAGAAGCGGCGCGTCGCGCGCGTCTTCAACGACATCCTCGGCGGTCGCGGCGCCGCCGCCCACAAGCTCGACGGGCGGACCGAGAAGCGGCGCCAGCGTCTGCTGAAGGAGCTCGAGGCCGGCAAGGCGCGCGGCTCGCGCGAGCTGAAGCCGCTCGACGTGCTCCAGCGCGTGCAGGAGCTGATGGATCTCGGCGAGCCGCTCAGCTCGATCCGCAAGGTCACGAAGGTCCGAAAGAACGCGCTGCCCGCGGAGGCGATCGTCGACGTGGTGGAGCGCCTCCACCGCGCGTACAGCTTCCGGCCCGAGGTGTATCGCTTCGTCGGGATCGGCGAAGAGGTCCTGCGCGAGGCGGGCGTGCTCGCCAACGCGAAGCGCGCGCGCGTAAGCGCGCGGTCGAAGGCGTGATGCGCAGCCCCGCTCGCCTCTTCTGCGTCCTCGCGCTCTCGCTGGCGAGCGTCAGCACGCACGCCCGCGCCGACGACGCGGGTGCGCTTGCCGCCGACGCCGACGCCGACGCTGACGCCGCGCGCCGCGCGCGCGTGGTGCTCACCGTGGGCCCGCGCAAGGTGACGGTGGGTGAGCTCGAGGATCAGATCGCCGCCATCCCCACCTACCAGTTGACGCAGTTCGGGACCTCCAGGGAGGCTGTGGCACGCGCCTATCTCGATCAGGTGGCCACGCGGGAGCTGATCCTCGCGGCGGGCGCCGAGCAGCGCGGGCTCGACAAGCAGGTCCCCACGAAGCAGGTCGTCGAGCGCGCGCTCTCCGGCATCACGCTGCGCCGCAACCGCATCGCCTATGCGTCGGCCGCCGCCATCCCCATGGAAGACGTGCGGCGCTACTACGAGGACAACCGCGCCCGCTTCGACTCGCCCGAGCGCATCAACCTGTGGCGCATCCTCTGCAAGTCGAAGGACGAGGCGATCACCGTGCTCGAGGCGGCGCGCAAGGACGCGTCGATCACGAAGTACAACGACCTCGCCCGCGAGCACAGCATCGACAAGGCGACGAACCTCCGCGGCGGCAACCTTGGCTTCGTCGGTCCCGACGGCCAGAGCAACGAGGCGGGCGTGAAGGTCGATCCCGCGCTGGTCAAGGCCGCGCAGGCGGTCAAGGACGGCGAGCTCGTTCCGCAGCCCGTCGTCGAGGGCGCGAGCTTCGCGGTCGTCTGGCGGCGAGGCACGGTCCCACCGAATCACCGCACCGTCGAGGAGTCCTCCCCGCAGATCCGCTCCGCGCTCTTCCGCGAGCGCACCGAGACCGCGGAGAAGAAGCTGATCGACGACCTTCGCAAGCAGAACGTCAAGGAGGTCAACGAGGGCCTTCTCGGCGTGATCGAGCTCCGCCCGTTCGACGCGGGGGTCAGTCTGGCGCGGACTCCGGGGAGCCCGGCGGCGCCGCTGAATCGAGACGCGGCTCACTGACCCGCTCGCGGCGAGCCCCGAGCGCCGCCGCCGCGGCCGCGCGCTCCGCGACGCGCTTCGAACGCCCCTCGCCCACGCCGAGGACGTCCTCACCGATCAGCACCTCGACCTCGAACGTCGGGTCGTGCTGCGGCCCGCGCATGCCTTTCACGCGGTAGGTCGGCGCGCCGTGCCCGCTCGCCTGCACCTGCTCCTGAAGGAGGCTCTTCGGGTCGCGCGTACCGAGTCGTTCGGCCTCGAGCATGGGCTCTCGCACCACGTGCGCGACGAGCCGGCGTGCTCCCTCGAGACCTCGCGCCTCGTAGACGCTCGCGACGAGCGCCTCGACCGCGTCCGCCAGCACGTTGGTCTGCTCGCGTTCGGTGCCCGACCGCGCACCCTTGCCGAGCGCGAGCGCCCCGCCGATCCCCTCCGCGCGCGCCCACCGGGCGAGGGCCTCGGCGTTGACGAGCGCGCTCCGCATGCGCGTCAGCGCGCCCTCGTCGGCATCGGGCCGGCTCCGCGCGAGCAGCTCGCTCACGCACAGGCCGAGCACCGCGTCGCCCAGGAACTCGAGGCGCTGGTTGTCGGCCGCGTCGGACTCGTTCGCGAAGCTGGGATGGGTGAGCGCCTCGTCGAAGCGCCCGAGCTCGCCGTCGCCCTCACCCCCGATGATGGTCTCGATGCGCGCCCGCAGCACGGCGCGCGCCTCCGCGAGCTGTTCTTCCTTCACGACGGCCGCGCTCGTAGCTCGGATTTCATGGCGCGGCGAGCGTGTCGGTGGCCTGGGCGAGGTCCAGATCGAGCTGCGTGAGGCCGCCGGCGTCGTGCGTCGTCCAGAGGACGCGCGCCTTCCCCCAGCCCACGAGGATCTCGGGGTGGTGGTCCTTCTTCTCGGCCACGAGGCCGAGGCGGACCGCGAAGCCGAGCGCGGCGCCGAAATCCGCGAGCGCGAAGGACCGGACGATCGCGTCCCCCTCGCGTACCCAGCCCGGGTGGGCGGCCAACCAGACATCCACCACGGCGCTCTCGAGCTTCGAAGGTCGTACCATGTCGGAAGTCTAGCCTCCCGGAACCTCGGCGCGGGCGGTCTGTCAGGTCGGTCGATGCTCCTTCGATCGTTTGGCTATCCTGAGCGCGTGGGTCTGCTGGCGTGTCCGTTCTGCCGTGAGATGTTCGAGGAGGGCGAAGAGAAAGCCTGTCCGGTCTGCGGCATGGCCCTCACGAAGTTCGAGAAGCTCCCCATCTCGCTCGACGCCGTGCACGACGAGGGCGGCGTGCCGACCGCCCCCGAGCTCGAGGACCTGCCCTGGACGTTCCTCGGCCGGAGCAAGGGGCCTCTCCTCCTTTTCGGGGTTGCAGGCGCGATCCTGTTCTTCCTGCCGTGGGTGCGGCTCACGCAGCCGTACATCGACTCCAAGTCCGGCTTCGATCTCGCGCACCAGCGGATCGGCTGGCTCTGGGCGGCGTTCGTGGGGTGGACCGTCCTCATCCCGACCGTCCTCAGCCGGCGCAGCATCGTGAAGATGCGCGGCGCCCGGGTCGCCGCCGCGTTCCTCGCCGCAATCCCCGCGATCTCGGTGGGGATCCTGCTTGCGCGCCCGCCGCACGGCGGCATCGTCCCCGTGCGCTACACGTGGGACTGGCCGATCTACGCCATGCTCGCGATCTCGCTCGCGGCGCTCGCGTTCGCGGTCCGGCTCGGCGGCCGCGCCGACGACATCAAGGTCGAGCGCGGCACCTCCAAAGGCCAGGACCTTCACTAGATCGGAGCGAGACCCGCGCGAAACCGAGCGGTTTGTGGCGCCTCGCGTCCGATGGAGCCATGCTCAACCGGCATGGCGTTGCCTGTCCGACGTCGGTCGGTCGGCGCGTTTCCCACCGGAGCGCGCGCGAACGATAACGACGAGCGCGTGTTCGAGGAGTCCCTCGAGGAGCGGCTCGATCGCGAAGCACTGACGACCGATCTCGTCGACGTGCCCGCGGCGGTGGTCTGCCTCGTCTGCGGTGAGGTCGACTGCGCAGGCTGCGAGGATCGCGATCTCTCGAAGTCGGGCATCGTCGCGATCGTGGCGTGGGAGCGGCCGGGTCTGCCGGCGCTGATGCGCCTCTGGTCGACCGCCCGCTCGACGACGCGCGACGCCGACACCTTCTTCGAGCTGCTGCCCGACGGGCCGGTGCTGCCCGCGCTCCGCTTCGCCGCGGTGTCGGAGGTGCTCGCCGTGGGGTCGATGCTCCTCGCGTTCCTCCCCGTCGCCACGCTCCTCGCGCCGGACTGGCTCCGGCACGTCGCGCTCGATCCGCACGCGCGGGGCATCGCGCTGCGCGTGCTCTTCCTCGGCGTCCCCGGCTTCGCCGCGTTCCTGGTGTTCCTCCACACCGTGCACGCGCTCGCGATCGACCTCGGCGCCGCGCGCAGCGGGAGCAAGCGCTCGCGGTCGCGCGCGCTGCGCTTCGGGCTCTATGCGTGCGGTTGGGACCTCGTGATGGGTCCGCTCGGTGCGGTGATCGTTTCCTTCAAGGAGGGCCTCGGCGCGGGCCTCGGGGTGCTTGGTCTCGCGAGCGTGCCCGGTCGTTCGACCCGCGCTTTCCTGCGGGGCTGCTACCGCCTCGAAGGCGAGCACGCGAAGAAGGCCCTCGCGACGGCCACGACTGGCGTGGTGATCGCGACGACGCTCGGCCTGATCGCGGTGCTCGCGGCGCTCTTCGCGCTCGCGCTGGCCTGACGCGGCTTGCGCAGGGTGCGCAGGGCCGCGCGTACGCCGTGGGCACCGGCCGGCGTCTCAGTCGACGATCGGGAACATCCCGTCCATCGGCGCGTCGTCGTGGCAGCCCACGCACGACTCGACGATGCCGTCCTTCACGAGCTGACCGCGCGCGCCCACCACCGTCCAGCGCCAGTCGCCGTGGTCGGGCGCGTAGCCTTTCGCGCGCTTTTCCATGACCATGATCGGACCCGCGCCGCCCGCGCCGCCCTTCTCGAAGTGCTCCTCGACGACGATCGCGCCGACCGGCACGTCGCGCGAGCGGGCGACGAGCGCCGCGCGCGCCGGCTCGTTCGCGTAGATGTCGACGTCCCACCGGCCGGCAGCATGGCCCGCCGAGACGAAGCGCGCCTTGTTCACCTTGCCGAAACGCGTGCGGAACTCGGCGGGCAGGGCCGAAGCGCCGTCGATCGCGCCGGCGTCACGCGAGCCCGGCGCGATCGCGCCGCCCGCCGGCCGATCGCTGACGCCCGCGAGCGCTCCCGAGGACGACGCGCCGCACGCCAGCGCGAGAGCCGCGCAAGGCGCCGCGAGCATCGCGCTCAGAAGAAGACGCCGGCTTCGAAGGAGAGGGTCCATTGACGGCTGCCGACCAGGAACGGATTTTCGTCCTTTGGCTCGGTGATGTCGAACGCGAATTGACTCCCGAGCCAAATGGTCTCGTGACGGTAGTTGAGCCCGACGAGGCCGCGGTGCCGATGCACGCGCACCTTGTCAAACGTGAAGTTGTTCGAGAAATCAGCGCTGTTCTCGGTGCCGTTGGGCAGCTTGTTGCGACAGCGTGGCGCGCCGGTCAACGGATCCGGGCCGTTGAACCCGCACTGCTGTGCGGCGTCGACGTCGGGGGTGGAGTCGACGACGTTCGAATCACCGAAGATGATGATGCGCTGGTAGCCGATGGTCGGGATGATCTGCGAGGTGTCGGCGAGGGTCAGCGGCTTCGACATCTTCAGGTCGACACCGACCGTCGTCAGGTAGAATTTTGGCGTCCCCGTGACGGTGCGCACGCCGGCGCCGAGCGAGACGTCGGGGAGGAAGCCCGGCAGCCCCGTGCGGAAGCCCTCCATGAGCGCCCAGCGGAGATCGCCGCCGGCGACCCACATGCCGCTGTTCGCGATGGTGCCGAGCGAGCCCGCGATCTCGAAGCCGAGCGGCAAGCCCTTGCGGGCCTTCACGGCGTAGATCTGGATGAGCGAGTCCGGCTCGTCGTTGGTCGATCCGGAGCGCCCGCGCGTGCCGAGGTGCCAGTAGGGAGCGCTCGCGCCGGGCGCCGTGCGACCGGGCGAGATGCGCGTGTAGCTCGCCTCGAGGCCGACGTGGAAGCCGCCCACCCCGGTGGTCCGCGCCGGATAGAACGCGTTCGGCGCGATCGCGAACCCGAGCTCCGAGACCATGTTCCGGAACGAGGCGTTGTCGGGCCGGCACGGGAAGTCCGCCGGGCGCAGGCCCGCGCTCACCAGCGCGCCGGGATTCGCGGCGATCGACTGGCACGTCTGCCCGGGCGGCAGGTTGCCGGGCTGCGCGACCAGGCGCTCGGGCGTCGGGTCCATGTCACCGGCGCGCGCGGCGCGCGGCGAGCAGAGGCCCCCGAGCAGCGCGGCGCAGAGCGCGAGAGCAAACGTGACGCGGGGGCTGCGCACGGCGAGCCGAGGCTACGTGCCCTCGCGAACGCACGTCAAGGACGGGCCTGGCTCACGGGCACATGATGGCGTCCCTGCTGAAGGCATTCTCTTTTCGCACCGCCTCGCAGTACGACTGGCACCCGCCGCCGCCGCTGCCGGGACAGCTCCGGTAGCTCGCGGCGGCCGCGGGACCGTTGGTGGGGCACGCCTTGGGCAGGCCCCAGCACACGCCCGCCGTGCTCACGGGAACGCCGCATTGCGCGACGTCGACGTTGCAGTCGCGGCCCGCCGCGCAGTTCGGACCGCCCGCCGAGGTCTTGCACGGGGCGGCGGTCCCCGCCGGACACACGCCGGCCGCCTTCACGTTCGCGCCGAAGAAGCCGGCCACGGTCTCGTTCCAGTACGTGACGTTGTCGCAGCCGCATTGCGCGACGACCGCCGTGGGCGAGCTCGTGGGCTTCGGCGTGCACACGCCGCCGTTCGCCGCGCACCCGACGACCTTGCAGTAGGTGCCCGCGGTGGGGCAATCCGACGAGACGGAGGGACGGCAGCCGGGATTTCCGGTTCCGGAGGTGCCGCTCGTGCCCGAGGTGCCACTCGTGCCCGACGTGCCGCTCGTACCCGAGGTGCCGCTGGTGCCGCCGGACGCGCCCGATGTCCCCGACGCGCCGCTGGTGCCCGAGGCGCCGCTGGTGCCGCCGGACGCGCCCGATGTCCCCGACGCGCCGCTGGACGTGCCTCCCGAGGTGGTCCCATCGCCCGCGAAGAGGTCGCTGTTGTTCGCGCCTCCGCAGGCCGCCGCCACACAACCGAGGATCGCCGCCCACGAACCAACCAGCGCTGCCGATTTCAAGGTCGCCTCCCGCAGTGAGTCTGACTACAAAAGGTATCCCGGTCCGCGATCCAGCGCCACGCTATGCCCCGAACTTCGAATGCCACGCCGCGCCTCCGGGCAACCGCCATGTTGCGGCCGCTCCACGTCGTTCTCGTGGAGCCCGAGATCCCCCCGAATACCGGCGCGATCGCGCGGCTCTGCGCGGCGGCGGCGGCGCCCCTCCACCTCGTGGGTCCCCTTGGTTTCCGCATCGACGAGCACAGTGTGCGCAGGGCGGGCGTCGACTACTGGCACCTCGTCGACGTGCGCCGTCATCTCGATTTCGCGCACTTCCTCCACGCGTTCGCGAAGGAGTCGGAGCCCGACCCGCCGGGCAACCTCCACCTCTTCAGCGCCATCGCGACGAGGAGCTACCTCGAGGCGAAGTTCGCCCCGGGCGACGCGCTGGTGTTCGGCAAGGAGAGCGTCGGCCTCCCCGACCAGCTGCTCGCGGAGCATGCCGACCGCGTGGTGGGCATCCCCACCATCGGCGCCGTGCGCTCGCTCAACATCGCGAACGCCGCGGGCATCGCGATGTGGGACGCGCTCCGGCAATGCGGAGCGCTCGCCACCACCTTCACCGGGTAGCTCACTCGTACGCGGCGATGCCCGTCACTTCCTGACCGAGGATCAGCGTGTGGATGTCGTGCGTGCCCTCGTAGGTGAAGACCGTCTCCAGGTTGCACATGTGGCGCATCACCGGGTACTCGAGCGTGATCCCGTTGCCACCGAGGATGTCGCGGCAGGTCCGCGCGATCTCCAGCGCAGCGCGCACGTTGTGGCGCTTGATCATGCTGACCTGCGCGGGGCGGAGCTTCTTCTCCTCCTTGAGGCGGGCGGCCTCGAGCGCGAGCAGCTGGCTGTTCGTGATCTGCGTGAGCATCTCCGCGAACTTCGCCTGCACCAGCTGGTGCGCGGCGATCGGCTTACCTGCAAACTGCACGCGATTTTTCGCGTAGTCGAGCGCGCTCTCGTAGCAGGCCCGCGCGGCGCCGATGACGCCCCAGGCGATTCCGAAGCGCGCGGCGGTGAGGCACGACAGCGGGCCCTTCATGCCGCGAACCCCGGGGAGGAACGCGTCCTTCGGGACGCGCACGTCCTCCATGATGAGCTCGCTGGTGACGCTCGCGCGAAGGCTCATCTTCTTGTGGATGAGCCGCGCCTCGAAGCCCTTCGTCTCGGTGGGGACGAGGAAGCCGCGGATCTCCCCGTCCTGCCCGCCGACCTTCGCCCAGACGAGCGCGACCTGCGCGAGGTTGCCGTTCGTGATCCAGCGCTTCGTGCCGTTGAGGACCCACGAGTCACCGTCGTCGATGGCGGTGGTGCGCATGCCGGCGGGGTTCGATCCGGCGTCCGGCTCGGTGAGCCCGAAGCAGCCGATGATCTCGCCCTTCGCCATCTCGGGGAGGTAGCGATCCTTCTGCGCGTCCGAGCCGAACGTGTGGATCGGGTACATGACGAGGCCGCCCTGCACGCTCGCGAAGCTGCGGATCCCCGCGTCACCGCGCTCGAGCTCCTGCATCGCGAGGCCGTAGCCGATCTCGCTGAGGCCGGCGCAGCCGTAGCCCTGGAGATTGCAGCCCAGCAGACCGAGCTTCGCGATCTCCGGGATAAGCTCGGTCGGGAACGTCCCCTTCTCGAAGTGATCGCCGACGACCGGCAGCACGCGCGCGTCGACGAACGCTCGGACCGTGCTCTGGATGGCGCGCTCTTCGGGGCTGAAGTGGCGAGAGACGTCGAAGAAGTCGGTCATGAGGCGGGCGTAGCACGCCCTGGAACGCGCCACGAATCTCGGCGGAGGCCCCTGCCAAACGCCACAAAAGGCCCGTAAATCCTTTGCTTGCTTCGCCGGCTGAGCTCGGTCTAAAAAGCGGTCAGGCCCGGTGCACCCGGGGGAGGAGTAGCGCGCGAATGGCAAACAAGGTCGTGCACTTGCCGGTCGTCAATGGCCTGGGTAACACCCTCCGCAAGGACAACTGGTGGGTCGGTCCGCTGGTGACCTTCACGGTGCTTGCGAGCTTCGTGGTCTACGCGACGTTCCGCGCGTTCGAGGGCCGGTTCTATCTGGTGGGGCCGTATCTCTCGCCGCTGGCCTCGCCGTACTTCGAGACGAGCGGCCTCGGCATCCCCTTGGTGACGCCGGCGATCCTGATCCTGCCCTTCCCCGGGCTCTTCCGTTTCACCTGCTACTATTACCGGAAGGCGTACTACCGCTCGTTCGCGATGACGCCGCCGGCGTGCGCGGTCGGCGCGTCGCGGCCCGGGAAGTACCACGGCGAGCGAAAGCTCCTGCTGTTCCAGAACCTGCACCGGTACGCGATGTACTTCGCGCTGCTGTTCCTGATCTTCCTCTGGCACGACTTCATCAAGTCGCTGTCGTTCGAGGGCAAGGCGCATCTCGGTCTGGGGTCGCTGGTGATCTTTGCAAACTGCACGTTTCTCACGCTCTACACGACGTCGTGTCACTCGTTCCGTCACCTCATCGGCGGCGGCGTGAACAGCTACTCGGAGGCGCCGCTCGGCATGCTGCGCTTCAAGATCTGGAACCTCGTGTCGAAGCTGAACATGAGCCACATGGCGTTCGCGTGGGTCAGCCTCTTCGGCGTGTCGCTCTGCGACCTCTACATCCGGTCGGTCGCCTCCGGCGCGATCACCGACATCCGTTTCTTCTGAGGAGGTCGCCATGGTGGAATCGAAGTACCAGACCCATTCTCACGACGTCCTGGTGATCGGCGCCGGCGGCGCCGGGCTGCGCGCGGCGATCGAGGCGAGCGCGATGGGCGTCTCGGTCGGTCTCATCTGCAAGTCGCTCCTCGGCAAGGCGCACACGGTCATGGCCGAGGGCGGCGTCGCCGCGGCGCTCGGCAACGTCGAGTCGAAGGACAACTGGAAGGTCCACTTCCGCGACACGATGAAGGGCGGCCGCTATCTCAACCAGTGGCGCCTCGCGCAGCTGCACGCGATGGAAGCCCCGGACCGCGTCAACGAGCTCGAGGAGTGGGGCGCGCTCTTCGACCGCACGAAGGACGGCAAGATCCTCCAGCGCAACTTCGGCGGTCACAAGTACCCGCGCCTCGCGCACGTCGGTGACCGCACCGGCCTCGAGATGATCCGCACGCTCCAGCAGCACGGCATCCACCTCGGCATCAGCGTCTACATGGAGTGCACGGTCACGCGCCTCCTCGGCGACAAGGAACGCGTCACCGGCGCGTTCGGCTACTGGCGCGAGAACGGCAAGTTCGTGCAGTTCGACGCGAAGGCGGTCGTCCTCGCCACGGGCGGCATCGGCCGCGCCTTCAAGATCAACTCGAACTCGTGGGAGTGCACGGGGGACGGTCAGGGCCTCGCGTACCTCCTCGGCGCCGAGCTCCTCGACTCCGAGTTCATGCAGTTCCACCCCACCGGCATGGTGTGGCCGCCCAGCGTGCGCGGCACCCTGATCACGGAGGGCGTCCGCGGCGAAGGCGGCACGCTCCGGAACAAGGACGGCAAGCGCATCATGTTCGACTACATCCCCGCGCTGTACGCGAACGACACCGCGGACACCGAGGCGGAGGCCGATCAGTGGCTCAAGGAGTCCACGTCGGGCATCACGTCGAACGCGAAGCGCACGCCGGACCTCCTCCCGCGTGACATCGTCGCGCGCGCCATTCACACCGAGGTGAAGGCGGGCCGCGGCTCTCCGCACGGCGGCGTGTTCCTCGACATCTTCTCGCGCCGCAGCGCGGAGGACATCAAGAAGAAGCTGCCCGCGATGTACCACCAGTTCAAGGAGCTGGGAGACGTCGACATCACGAAGGAGTCCATGGAGGTCGGGCCGACCGCGCACTACACGATGGGCGGCATCCGCGTCGACTCCGACACCCAGGAGACGCGCGTGAAGGGCCTGTTCGCGGCCGGCGAGTGCGCCGGCGGCATGCACGGCTCGAATCGCCTGGGCGGCAACTCGCTCTCCGACCTCCTCGTCTTCGGGCGCATCGCGGGCCTCCACGCCGCGAAGTTCGCGAAGTCGACGACCGCGAAGTCGCTCGACAGCGAGCAGATCGCCAGCTACGCGCGAGAGGCCATCGAGCCGTTCGAGCGCGAGGAGGGCGTGAACCCGTTCTCGATCCACGAGGACCTGATGAACGTGATGCAGAAGTACGTCGGCATCATGCGCAACGAGGAGGAGCTGGTGCAGGGCCTCAAGGAGCTCGACCGCCTCAAGGAGCTCACGACGCGCGCGAAGATCTCCGGCAACCGGCACTACAACACCGGCTGGCACGAGTGCATCGACCTCCGCAACATGCTCATCTGCTCGGAGGCGATGGCGCGCAGCGCGCTCGCCCGCAAGGAGAGCCGCGGCGGTCACGCCCGCGAGGACTTCCCCGAGATGGAGAAGGAGTTCGCGAAGGTGAACCACGTCGCGAGCCTCGGCAGTAGCGGTATGGACGTGAAGGCGGTGCCGCTCCCCGAGGTGCCGGACGAGATCAAGAAGATCCTCGAGGAGGACCAGTAGCCATGGCCGCCGAGGAACGTCACGAGAAGGCGAAGCTCAAGATCTGGCGCGCGGACGCGAGCGTCGAGGGCAGCGGCGGCTTCAAGGAGTACGAGGTCGAGACCTATCCCGGCATGGTCGTCCTCGACGCCATCCACGAGGTCCAGGCCAAGCAGGAGCCCGATCTCGCGGTGCGTTGGAACTGCAAGGCGGGCCGCTGCGGCTCGTGCAGCGCCGAGATCAACGGTAAGCCGAAGCTGCTGTGCATGACGCGCATGACGTCCTTCGAGCCCGGCTCGACCATCACGGTCACGCCGATGAAGACGTTCCCGCTCATCAAGGATCTCGTCACGGACGTCTCGCACAACTACCGCGTGGCAAAGAAGATCCTCCCGCTGAAGCCGCGCCCGAAGGAGGCCGACGGCACGTGGCGGATGCAGCAGGAGGACATCGAGCGCATCCAGGAGTTCCGGAAGTGCATCGAGTGCTTCCTCTGCCAGGACGTGTGCCACGTGCTCCGCGATCACGACAAGAAGGAGGGCTTCGCGGGCCCGCGCTTCATGATCGCGCTCGCCGGGCTCGACATGCACCCGCTCGACACCATCGATCGTCGTCCGATGATCAAGGAGCAGGCAGGCATCGGCTACTGTAACATCACGCGCTGCTGCACCGAGGTCTGCCCCGAGCACATCCAGATCACGGACAACGCGATCATCCCGCTCAAGGAGCGCGTCGCCGACGACTACTACGACCCGGTCCACTGGGTGCTCGGGAAGATCTTCCCGCCGAAGACGAAGAAGCATCTCCCCGTGGTGCAGAGCACCGAAGCAAAGTCCTCGAAGTAGCGCGGTGCGCGGTCGGTCGCGTGCGCCACGGCACGTACACGACCGTCGGGACGACGACGCTGCAATTCCGTTTCGCCGAGGATCAGAGCCAGTCGGTCGTCATCGACTTCGACGACTCCAGACGAGGCATGAGCGTCGTCCATCCGGCGAGCAACGCCGTGGACATTGCGTTCGTCCGCGAGTGAATTGCGCTGCCGCTACAGCGCGGACGTCGGCGTCGCCGGCGCCGGCGCCGCTTCGCTGTCCGTGAAGACGATGCACGTGCCGCGATAGCCGCTGTTCTGGCTGGAGGTGACCATCCGGTTCGTCGCGGTGACCGTCGTCGAGTCCTTCGTGCCGGTGAGGACGAGCGCCTCGCAGCCTCGCTCGCCGGCCTCCTTGCGGAGCGCCTCCATCGCGGACTCGGGGCCCTGCGGCGAGACCACCTCGATGGTCGCAACCTCGACGTAGGGCCGCGCGGGCCGCTGCGTCTGGAACATCTCCACCTTCGAGGGATCACGCGGCGTCAGCGGGCGCGGCGAGGCGTTGAGCGGGACGTAATCCACCTTCACGCAAGCGGAGAGACCGAGCAGAAGACCGAGAGCGGGCAAGCCGAGCCGGGCGACCGAGTTCATCGGGCGCTCGTAGCGGCGCCGGAAGCGGTCGTCAACACGGCCGCCGCCCCGAACACCGCGTGCGATGCCAACGCGCGCATCGGCGAGTACACGAGGCGGATCGACCCGCCGCTCCAGGACGACCCTGCGGGAGGATCGAGCTCCCTGGAGCTCGTCAGAATCCCGCGGAACGAAGCGCGCGGGCAAGGAGGTTCGAAACGGAGCGCTCGAGGCGTCGCGGCGAGGCTTGGGCTCGCCCGAGCCCCTGACGCACCGCGCCCGAAAGCGCTCGCGCCGCACTGCATCATCGGCTGCCTCGCTCGACCTGCAGCGCCCGATGTGATCCTCTTGGGCCAAGGGGGCTTCGATGAACCACGCGCTCAAGCGACTGAAGGACAAGAACCTAGGCACGGCGATCACGCTCGCGAAACACTATCGCGACCTCAATCAGCCAGAAGAGGCGGAAAGCATCTGTCGCGACGTGCTGGAGGTCGCGCCGGAAAATGTCGACGCCTGGCGCACGCTCGGGCTCGCGATGACCGACCGCTTCGCCTCACAGTGGATGTGCCTCTTCGAGGACGCGTGCACCGCGTTCAAGAAGCTGCCCGACGACT